>DKKP01000301.1 GCA_002455335.1 Anaerolineales bacterium UBA6663
ACCGTGCCGACCCGGGCCGCGCGCTCGAGCGCCTCCGACGAGCGGAAGAGCAGGCCCTGCCCCGCGCCCTTGCCTGTGCCGACCATGATCGCGGTCGGAGTCGCCAGGCCAAGCGCACACGGGCAGGCGATCACGAGCACGGCCACCATGTTGATCAGCGCACGCACCCAGCCCTCGCCGCCAAAGAAACCCCAGAGCACGAACGTCACAAGCGCGATCCCGATCACGGCCGGGACGAAGACCGCCGAGATCTGGTCCGCCAGGCGCTGGATCGGGGCCTTGCTGCCCTGCGCCTCCTCGACCAACCGGATGATCTGGGCCAACGCCGCGTCTTTGCCGACGCGAGTCGCCTCGAAGACAAGCAGACCCTGTTTATTGAGCGTCGCCCCGGTGACCGGCGCACCGGGGCCCTTAACAACGGGCGCCGGCTCACCGGTCAGCATCGACTCATCCACTGTCGAACGGCCGTCGCGCACCACGCCGTCGACCGGGATCTGCTCGCCCGGTCGCACCACGACCACGTCGCCCACGCGCACCTGGTCGATCGCTACGGCGCGCTCGGCGCCATCGGCGCCACGGACCTGGGCTGTCTTGGGCCGCAGCCCCATCAGTTTCTTGACGGCCTCCGAGGTGTGGCCCTTCGCGCGCGCCTCGAGGAACTTGCCCAGCACGATCAAGACGATGATCACCGCCGCGGTCTCGAAGTACACGTGGTCGCCGAGCGCGTTCGTGCCAAAGATCGTGGTCGCGAACAGCACGGCCAGGCTGTACACAAAGGCCACGCTCGTGCCGCCGGCCACCAGCACGTCCATGTTCGCGGCGCCATTGCGCAGCGCTTTGTAAGCGCCCACATAGTACTGGCGCCCGACATAGACCTGCACCGGCAAGGACAGTGCCAGCAGCAACCAGTTGAACCATGGGGCGGCCATCGGCATACCGGGCATGAGCATCCCGGGCATCATGCCGCCGAAGAAGCCGTTGAGCAGGCCGAAATCCCGGCTCATCGCCAGGACGAAGACCGGGACCGCGAAGAGCAGGCCGATGACCAGCAGCTGGCGCTGGTGCGCGATCTCGCGCTCGCGCGCCAGCCGCTCGACATCCTCAACCTCGCCCTCGATCACCACGGCCTCGAAGCCGGCGGCCGAGACCGCCTTGCGTAGATCGACCTGGCTGACCAGCGTGGGGATGTAGTTCACGGTGGCGATCTCGGTCGCGATGTTGACCGTGGCCGAAAGGACGCCTTCGAGTCCGCGCAGCGCCGTCTCGAGCCGAGCAGCATCCTGCGAATCGCTCAGGCGCTTGATCGGCAGCACGGCCTCGCCGGTCGCGATGCCGTAGCCGGCACGCTCGATCCGGGCGATCACGTCGGCGAGCGTCAGCAGGCTCGGGTCGAACTCGAGCGACGCGCGCTCAGCGGCCAGGTTGACGTTGGCGTTCTGGGCAGAGGGCAGCTTGCGCAGATTGCGCTCGATCGTCGCGGCGCAATTCGCGCACGTCATGCCCGTGACAGGGACAGTGAGGTGGCGGGAAGACACTGGATTTTCGATTTCTGATTGGGGATTGGGGATTGACGATTGGCGCCTGACGCCTTCCCGTCACTCCGCCGGGTACCCGATCTCGGCCAACTTGGCCACGATCTCGGCCTGGGTGGCGGGTGCCTCGAAATCGACGGTTACGACCTTGGTGTTGGCATCGGCCTCGACCCTGGCGACGCCGCCCAACTCTGCCAGCTCGGTCTTGATCGTGCGCACGCAGTGCATGCACGAGATCGCGGGGGATGTGAGGGTAACGGTTGTCATGGTTTCTCCTTATGTTAATTAGATCGTTGACTGCTGACCGCTGATTGCTGACCGTTTTGCAGTCGATCCGCAATCAGAAATCCACAATCCGCAATGATCACACCTTGGTTGCCGCCTCAAAGACCTCGGAGATCTCGATGAGCACGCGCTCGCGCTCACGCGCGTCGTTCGAGTTGACCGCGGTGACGACGCAAGAATGCAGGTGGTTGTCCAGGATCTTGACGCTGATCTTGTTTAGCGCGGCCTGGACGGCCTGGATCTGCTTGATGATGTCGATGCAGTAGGCGTCTTCCTCGATCATGCGCTCGACGGCGCGCATGTGGCCGTTGACGCTCTTGACGCGGCGGAGCAGATCGGTTGCATGGTCCTGGCTCATAAGCCTCCTACCCCCCCCAGGGGGGAGGGGATCTCTTGAGTATAGGGCAGCCCCGGATGCGTGTCAAGCCGGGCCCGAAGCCTCGCCCGGCATTCCAGGATACACTGAGCTCCATGTCGACACCCAGCCCCACTTCATCGAACCGCCCCGGCGCACTGGCCTTGACCCTGGCGCTTGGCGGCATGGCGCTCCTGGCCACGACGTTCGCGATCACGAGCACGCTGACCGTCTCGACGTACCGCTACACCGAGGCCCTGCTCCGCGGCAGCACCCAGGAATGGCAGTGGGCGCTGGCGCATGTCGCGGGGATGGCGATCGCGGCGGCGTTGTGCGC
>DKKP01000140.1 GCA_002455335.1 Anaerolineales bacterium UBA6663
GGCGCCCCGCTCTACGTCGTGCACGTCACCTGCGCGAAGGCCGTCGCCGCGATCGCGGCGGCGCGCGCGGCCGGTCAGCCCGTGATGGGCGAAACCTGTATCCAGTACTTCCACTTCAGCATCGAAAACCTGCGCCAGCCCGACGGCGCAAAGTGGGTGTGTTCGCCGCCGATGCGCACGACGGCCGATCAGGTTGCGCTGTGGGACGCGGTGCGCGCCAATCATCTGCAGCACGTCAGCACCGACCACTGTCCGTTCTTCTTCGACGGCACGCGCGAGCTGATCTACGAGGGCCAGCCTGTACGCATCCCGGGCAAGGAGCTCGGCGCCGGCGACTTCAGCAAGATCCCGAATGGCGTGCCCGCGATCGAGAACCGCGTGCCGATGCTCTGGGCCACGGGCGTCAAGGCCGGCAAGATCTCGCTCAACCGGCTTGTCGAGCTGTGCTGCACAAACCCGGCGCGGATCTTCGGCCTGTACCCGAAGAAGGGCACGCTGGCGGTCGGCGCCGATGCCGACGTGGTGTTGTGGGATCCGAACGCGAACCACGTCTTCAGCGCGGCCACGCATCACATGCGCACCGACTACGACCTCTACGAGGGCTGGTCGGCGCCCGCGATGCCGGTCAGGGTGTATCGGCGCGGCGAGCTGATCGTCGACGGCCCACAGTGGTTGGGCCAGCGCGGCACGGGCCGCTGGACGCCGCGCAAGGCGCACGCCGAGGTTCTCTAGGCGGCTGAATCTACGCGGTGCGCGTGACCGCGAAGACGCCAAGCGCGCAAGGTCGAACTTCGCGCGCTTGGCGTCTTCGCGTTTGTCCATGCCTGACTCGCGGCGCGCAGCGCCCACGCCATGCTATCCTCAGCACCAGCGTGGCTCACACGCCAATACATACAATGAGTACGATACAAGTCCTTTCAGAGTGGCTGGCCGCCCTGGCCAGACGGCTCAAGACGCGGTTGACAACGGGCGATTCCGTTGGCCCGTACCAATCGAGCGAGCCCGCCGACCCGGGCCCGGCGGGCAATTGGATGCTGCAGGCCTTGAAGTTGAACCGGGGTCGCCGTGCTGTGAACCACGCCGAGGCGGCGCAGGCCGGGGCCGCATACCTGGTCGAGTGCCGCGATCTGTGGGACGCGCATGACACGGACGCCGGCGTGTACTTCGTGCCCTGCGCGACAGAGGCCGAGGTGACCGCCCTGGTCAACCAGCACAACGAGACCGATCCCAACGACCGTATCCTCGGCATCTACCGCGTCGACGCGCCCATCGAGCCGCAAGGCCCCGGGCTCACGCGCGAAGCGTGGTTGGCCGGGGGACGTTGAGCCGCGCGCGCTTGGCGTCTTCGCGTTTGTACGATCGGGCGTCAGACCGTGATCGCTTCGAGCGCCTGGCGCAGAGCCTCGCGACCGACTGGCTTGCTAAGGTAGTCGTCCATGCCGGCGGCGAGACAGAGCTCGCGATCGCCAGCCATGGCGTTGGCGGTCATGGCGACCACCACGACATGGCGGCCTTGGCCTTGCGCCTGCTCCCAGGCCCGGATCGCGCGCGTGGCCGAGAAACCATCCAGCACCGGCATCTGACAATCCATCAGGATGACGCCGTAGCGGTCCGGCGCCGCCTGATACGTTGCGAGCGCTGCCTGGCCGTCGACGACGATCTCCACCTGATACCCGAGCTTCTTGAGCTGCAATTCGGCGACCTTCTGGTTAACCGGATTGTCCTCCGCCAGCAGCACACGACCACGAGGGCCATCGGCCGGCGGCGGCAGCGGGGGCCGGGCAGGCAACGTCTCCAACGGATTGTCGGTCGATTCCGGCGCGGCGCAGGCTGGCTGTGGCCCGCCTTCGATCGCGTGCCAGAGATCGGCGCGTCGGACGGGCCGCGCGACGACATGCTCCCCGGCAACCGGCGCGACAGGGCCATCGGCCAACACCACACGGCGCACCCGCGCCAGGACGGCGTCGGACCGCAGCGCCGCAAGGCAGGCAGCCGTTGCGGGGTCGTCATCCCAGAGACCGACCACGACAAGATCCCAAGGACCCTCGGCGCGCAACCGCGCCAGAGCCGTGGCCGGATCGTCATGAGCCGCGCCCGTCAGACCGGAATGCCCGATGTGGCGCAACGCCATCAGTCGAGCGCTCGGCTCCGGGTCGATCACCAGCGCCCGCCCGTGAAGACGGCCTGGCCCTGTACGAGGCGGTTGCTCACCGGCCAACGCCAGCGACAGATCGATCGTGAAGTCGGTGCCGACGCCGACGTGGCTGTCGACCGTGATCGTGCCCTCCATCAACTCGGTCAGGCGGCGCACGATGGCCAGGCCCAGGCCTGTGCCGCCGAAACGGCGCGTCGTGCTCCGCTCGGCCTGTTCAAAGGGCTGGAAGAGCCGCGTCTGGGCCTCAGGGGCGATACCGATGCCGCTATCGCTGACGATCAGGCGCACGTGCGCCCGCGGTTGCGGGCCGGGGTCGATGGATTCGAGCGCAACGCGGACCGCGATCGACCCGTGGTTCGTGAACTTCACCGCATTGCTGAGCAGGTTCAGCAGGATCTGGCGCACGCGGCCGGAGTCGCCCAGCAAGGCTGCGGGGATGGCCGGGTCCACGCAACCGATGAGGCGCAGGCCCTTCTCGCGCGCCCTGACGGCCAGCAGGTCGACCACGCCCTCTACAACGGTGGTCATATCGAAGGGATGCAGGTCGAGGGCCACCCGCCCCGCCTCGATCTTCGAGAAATCCAGGATGTCGTTGATGATGCTAAGCAAAGCCTGGCCCGAGTCGATCATGATCTGCACCGGGCCGCTTTGCTCGGAGGTCAGGGTCGTCGTCTGGAGCAACTCGGCCATGCCGATGATGGCGTTCATGGGCGTGCGGATCTCGTGGCTCATGTTCGCCAGGAACTCGCTCTTGGCGCGGGTCGCGGCCCGGGCTTCGCGCGCCAGATCGTGGGCTGTGCTCAGCGCCAGCTCGAGTTCACGGTTATTGGCGGCCAGGGCGCTTTGCAGTGCCTTCTGATCGGTGACGTCGGAGAACACCACGACCATTCCGGCCGGCAGCCCGTCGATGAAGCGCGCGGTAACCACGGCCAGAAGGTCAACGGTCACGCCGTCGGGCCTGACGTAGCGCAGCTCGGCCTGGTTTGGCGCAGGCGAGTCGGCCGTCTGCTCGAACCAGCCCTGTGTGGCCTGAACCAGATCGGGGGGCAGGATCGCGAACATGTTGGCGCCGGTCGCTTCTTCGACCGTGTAGCCGACGATCCTGGCGCCGGCCGGGTTGATGTACTCACAGCGGCCGTCGAGGCCGATCACCGAGACACCCTGGCCAAGCGTATTGAGCACAAGCTGCGCGAAGTCGCGTTGGGAGCGCAGCTCGACTTCGAGATCCTTGCCTGTAGTGATGTCCTGCACCAGCCCGATCACCTCGGTCACGGCGCCTTCGGCGTCGCGTTCGAAGACCAGATGGCGGCCCAGCAACCAGCGCCAACGTCCTGAGGCGTCGCGCATTCGGAACTCAACCTCGTGCACGGTGTCGCCCGGCAACTCCAACCATTCGCGGCGGGATTGAATGAACCGTTCCCGGTCATCGGGGTGCAGGTTGGCCTTGAGAAAATCCTCCCAGCCCAGCTCGTGCGCCGACCCGCGGTCAAAACCCAGCGCCTCGGGCAGCGACTCGTTGGAGAACGTGATCCCGCCGGACGCCGATTGATCGCGCAGGTTGATCACATACAGCGTGTTCGGCACGGCCTTGGCGACGCGCTCGAAATGGCGCTGACTTGTCGCGAGCGCGGCATGCGCCAGCCGCACCGCTGTGACGTCCTCCATCAAGCCGACGACCTGGACGGGACGGCCCTGGGCGTCGCGATTGAACACCAGGATCCGCGACCGGATCCAGCGCCAGCTCCCGTCGGCGGCGCGCATGCGCAGCTCGCGCTCGGCCGCCTCGCCGTCGGGCAGATCCGCGACCAGTTTCAGGGTTTCGACGACGTCCACCGCATCATCGGGATGAATCAAGCCGATCAGGGTATCGAGGCTTTCGCGCGCGCCGGGCTGCAGGTGCTTATAGCCGAGCACATCCGGCAGGTAGCGGTTGGCGTAGACAAAGGCGCCCTCCCCGCCGTTGGCAGGCAGATCGAGGACGAAGATCACAGTCGGCAATGCCTCGGCGATCCGGCTGAGCAGTTGCTGGCTCTGCGCGAGAGCGCGCTCGGAACGGCGCGTCTCTGTGACGTCGTCGGTCACGCTGAGGATCTGGGTCGGGCGTCCGTTGGCATCGCGCCTGAACACGCGGAAGCGGATGTGGAGGTCGCGCCAGGCGCCAACGGCATTGCGCACTCGGAGGGCCGTTTCGGAGGTGCTGTCGTCGGCCAGGGTCGGGATCCGCGCGAGCGCTTCGGCGTAGGCGGCCCGATCGTCCGGATGGATATCGGGGTTGGCGCGGGTGTCCACAAGCCGAGGCACGAGCGCTGTCGAGGGATTGGCCGCAGCCTCCGCGACGTAGGGCGCGTGATTGACGTACACGATCCGCAGGGTGTCGACCTCGATGACGTTGACCTCGCTTGGGATCGCGTCGGCCAGCTGCTCGATGAAGCGACGTCCCTCCTCGGCCTCCTGCTGGGCCAGGCGACGGGCTGTGACGTCGTGGACGTGGCCCACGACCTCATCGGGGGCGCCGTTCTCGCCGGGGATGGTCCGGCGTTTGTCTTCGAGCCAGATCACGGCGCCGTCTCGGCGGCGGAAGCGGTACTCGCGCGTCCACCCGGTCGTTGGCGCGTCGAAGACGATGACCTGCGCGCGGTCCTCCTGGGGCACGCGTGACATCCAAAGCCCGGGCTCGTTCAGGAGCTCGGCTTCAGTGAAGCCGGTGAGGTCGACGACGTTGGCGCTGAGGAACGTCAGACGCGGAGCGCGCATCCGCCCCGGCGGCAGCTGCATCGTGTAGGTCGCCAGCGGGCTATGCTGGACGATGTGGTTGAGCCTGGCCTCGATTTGGGCGAGGGCGCCGGCGGCCTCGCGTTCGCGTTCGAGTGAGCGGGTATTGGTCCGCACCTGCCAGTTGATGAACTCCGCCAGAGCGGTCTGGAAGGGCAGGCCGAGGCCGTAGAACACGACGAAGAACGCCGCGCCGTAGTTCTCGGCCATGTAAAACGCCATCGGCAGGCTGGCCAACGCTACGCCCACGATCGTGGCGTAGAACGTCCGGCGTCCATACCAGAACGCCGCGAGCACCACGCCGCCCACGAGCACGAAGGCTCCGATCCCGGGCAGCCGGAAATACTCCACGGCCGTCGCGATCGCCGCCGCGACGAGGCTGAAGACAAGCAGGAAGAGCGCCGCCGATGGACGCTGGATCAACGACATTGCAGGGCTCACTGGCACAAACGAGTATCCAACACACGTTTGTTATAGGCGCAATCCGGCGTTTTGGGCGTGTACGTGGCGTAAAAAGTGCAGGTGGATGAGTCCGGTTTCCCGCGGCCCCATAGGCGAGAATCTATCGTTTCGGCTGGTGAAGCTGCGCGCGTCGGCCTGCAGACGAGGTAGCATGCCCTATCTCATCTCGGGCCCTCAGGCGACGGGGCGGAGGCGGCGGCGTTGTGCGTGCGGCTTCGCCGCACGCACCTCACCCAACACCCCTCGCTCCACGCGTTCCTACGGCCAGCCGGGGAAAGCGCTGCGCAGCATCGTGGGCAGAGTCAACTGCGTCGCGCCGACCTGGAGCGCCTGTGGCGCGGCGGTCGTGGCGCCGTCGGGATTGGTGACCATGACCCTGTGCCAGCCATAGCCGAGGCCCGGCGGGAGAGTCACGTACAGGTGCTCGGCATCGACGATCGTGACAACGGCCGCCAACCCGCCCACCGTGACGATCGGCGTCCCGTAGAAGTTCTCGCCCGAGAGCGTGAAGGCGCTGGCCGGGGTGTTGACCCGCGCCGGCGAGAGCGTGCCGACCACGGGCGTGGTCCACGAGCCCAGATACAGCTCATCAAGGTCAACGATCAGTTCGTTCGGCGCGCCACCATCGGTCAGCTGGACCGAGACCGTGATGGCCTGGCCGGCCCAGGCCGAGAGATCGAACCAGACGCGCCGCCAGGTTGGGCCGGCAGCCAACGGGAACAGCGTCGGCTGGGCGTCCACTGCCCCCTGCACGGCCAGCGCGGCCCCGTCGTCGGCGCCGGCCAGCGGATTGCGATACGCGGCAGACAGCAGTGGCCGATGCACGTTTGCCGGCAAGGTCACGGCCTGAACGACGCGGGCGACCGCGTCTGACACGTCGAGTGGATAGACCATCACCTGCATTCCAGCCTGCGCCATCTCGGAGATGATGGCCCTGCGGGCGGTCAGGTTGAGGGCCAGAAAGCGCCGGCCACCGTCGCCGGCCAGGGTCGGCAGGATTGAGTCGATCGCGCTCCAGCCAGACCCCGACACGGCCGGCTGTCGGAGCGTGACATCGTTCGTACCAGGATCGACCATGAGCACCGCCGCGCGCCTGTTCGGTCCTGTCACGCTGCCCTGCGCAGCCAGGACGAGGCCGGTCGCCGGCTGCGGCGCCCCCCAGGTTCCGTCTCCGGCGCGGCGGCTGAAACGCACCACGCCGCCGCTGCTCCACAGCGCGTCGATCCGACCAGCGTCGTCGAGGCTCGTGCCCTGGTAGGTGCCGTCGCAAGTCTCGTTCGATACCTCGCTTGGCGCGGACATGCCGACCGCCGCCGACCAGATCACCTCGACGACGCCGGTGGTCGGACACCCGACGATGTGCAGGACGTCATTGGCGTCGAAGACGTAGTCGGAGCCAAGCGGCATCAACCCGGCCTGCGCCGCCGCAGACCAGACGCCGCCGCCTTCGTAACGGGCGACATGCACCATGCCGTCGCCTTCGGCCCAAACGTAGTGCCATTGCCCCGCGCCGTCGACGAGCAGACGATGGCTGGCGCCACCACCCATCCATGGGAAATCCTCGGCGGTTGACCAGATACCCTCGGGGCTGCGCTGTCGGAAGGCGCGCGTCCCATCGTCGTTCATTAACACCATGCCCACCGTACCGTCGGCGCGCACCGCCAGGTCGCGCGTGGTTGTCGGCCCGAGTCCCTCGACCGGGCAGCCGGGTTCGCCCAGACAGGCCACGAAGTGGTTGCCTGACTCATCGCGAAAGGCGAGCAGCGTCGCCGCACCCGAGATCGCCGCCGTCGCTGCGCTGACCGTATCGGTCGCCGCCCAGTCGACCGCGCTCGGGCTGACACGCAGCACCCCTTGGGCGCCGGCAAGGGTCTGGGCCCAGGACGCGTCCGCCCCGCTCAACGCCGCCCAGCCCGACAAGCCCGAGTCGAAGCGCGGGTTCACAAGGGCATTGTCGGACGGCGGCAGATAGAACGCGCCGGTTAGCGTCGTGCCGTCGAGGGCGAAGGCCGATTCAGATCGCTGGATGGCGGTGCCGCCGCTCCCGACCGTGACCGTGACATCGGCGCCGGTGCCGATCTGATGTGCTTCCCAGCGGCCCTGCGCGTCGCTCGCAATCTGGGTCTCGTGGGCGGCGATGCCCGTGACCGGTACCCGCGCCAGGGGCAGCCCCGTCTGGTCGTATACCGTACCGGTCACACGCGTGTCGTAATACAGGATCCGGCCCCAGTGGGTCGGATCGCTCGGCCATTGTTCCGTGTTGAGAAAACCGTCGACGCCACGCACGCGGTACTCGAGGAGCGCGCCAGTCGGGACGTTCGGCAGGAAGCACCGGAACACCGACAGCGCCTGACCGTAGCATCTCTGGCTGTGATCCATCCATGACCCGCCGTCGATGCGCGTCTGCATCTCGAGCCAGCCCATTCCGGCCTGACCCTGGTCGATTGCCAGAGCATCGATCCAGCCCGCCTCTTGCCGATTCTGGTACGTCGTGGCGGTGGACCTTAGGGTTGTCACAGGCGGCAGGCGGTCGGGGTTCGACCAGCTCGGATAACCCATCCGGTTGGACTGCCGCCGCCAGAGGCCGCCGCTGTCCACGGTGAGACTGTAGATCTCCATCGCGTCCCAGTACCAGACATTGTTGTAGAAAACATAATGGACGCGCGTGAAGAAGATTTGATCACGCATGCCCCACGTCCCAGAGAGCACGTCGATGTTGCTTTCTCCGAAGAAGATATCGAGCGATCGAGTCTGTCCGGTGACGGCATCGACGATGTAAAGGCCCTGCCAGCCCTGGGGATTGAGACCGTCGACAAGGATGCGTCGACCGTCCCACGACCAGGAGGGGTTGCCAGTATACGGGATCGCCGAGAGGATGCGCTGATTGCTGCCGTCGGCGTTCATCAGGTACAGGTAGTAGTCGACATTCCCGGTCCCGCGCCGCGACACGAAAGCGATTTGAGAACCGTCTGGCGACCAGGCGGGCTCGCCGTCGTAGCCGGATTGGGTCGTCAGGCGCACGGCAGCGCCACCGTCGGCATCCATGACGAAGACGTCATATTGATTGCCCTCCCGGTTGCTTTGAAATGCGATGCGTCTGCCGTCCGGCGACCAGGCCGCCCCGGAGTCGGTGGCGCCCGAGTCAGTCAGCCTGAGCAAGCCGCCGCCATCGAGGTTCATGCGGTACAGGTCGTAGTTGCCGCTGCGCCGCGAGGTGAAGACGATGCGCGTCATATCCGGGCTGAGCGCGGGCTCGAGATCAGGCGAGCCGTCCTGCGTCAACCGCCAGCTCTGGCCGTCGTAGTCGCTGTTTGTGAGATAGATCTCCCAGTTGCCGTCGACATAGCTCTGGAAGGCGTACTTGCCCGCGTCGGTCTGCGCGCGGTCGAAGTCCGGGGCGGG
>DKKP01000252.1 GCA_002455335.1 Anaerolineales bacterium UBA6663
GAGCGTGAAGTCGATCGCGGTCCTCGACCGCACCAAGGAGCCGGGCGCGACCGGCGAGCCGCTCTATCAAGATGTCATCACCGCGCTCTCCGAGGCCGTCGCTCGCGGCGACCTGGCCCGGATGCCGCGCGTGATCGGCGGCCGATACGGCCTTTCGTCGAAGGAGTTCACGCCGGCGATGGTCAAGGCCGTCTACGATGAATTGGCCAAGGACGCGCCGCGCAATCACTTCACGGTCGGCATCGTCGACGACGTGATGCATACAAGCCTCGACTTCGATTACGCCTTCAGCACCGAGGATCCAGCCACGGTCCGCTGTATGTTCTATGGCCTTGGCGCGGACGGCACGGTCGGCGCNNAACAAGAACTCGATCAAGATCATCGGCGAAGAGACCCCGAACTATGCTCAGGGCTACTTCGTGTACGACTCGAAGAAGTCGGGCTCGACCACGGTTTCGCACCTGCGCTTCGGACCCAAGCCGATCCGCTCGAGCTACCTGATCACGCGCGCCAATTTCATCGCCTGCCACCAGTTTAACTTCATCGACAAGTTCGACATGCTGGCGACGGCCGAGCGCGGCGCTGTGTTCCTGCTCAACAGCCCCTACGGGCCTGAGCGGGTCTGGGATCAACTCCCGCGACCGGCGCAGGAGCACATCATCCAGAAGCAGATCAAGCTTTTCGTCATCGACGCCTACAAGGTGGCGCGCGAGACGGGCATGGGCGGCCGGATCAACACCATCATGCAGACCTGCTTCTTCGCGATCAGCGGCGTTCTGCCGCGCGATGAAGCGATCGAGCAGATCAAGTACGCGATCAAGAAGACGTACGGCAAGCGCGGCGAATCGGTTGTCAAGAAGAATTTCGAGGCCGTCGACGCCACCCTGGCCAACTTGTTCCAGGTTCAGATCCCGACGCTGGTCAGCAGCACACGCGCGCTGCACCTGCCGGTGCCCGATGCGGCGCCCGATTTCGTCAAGCAGGTGCTGGCCCCGATGATCGCGGGCGTTGGCGACAATTTGCCGGTGAGCGCCCTGCCTGCCGACGGCACCTTCCCAACCTCGACCACGCAGTGGGAAAAGCGCTGTATCGCCCAGGATGTGCCGGTCTGGGATCCGGATGTGTGCATCCAGTGCGGCAAATGCGTGTTCGTCTGCCCGCACGCCGTCATCCGCGAAAAGATCTATCCGGCTGCCGAGCTCGAGAACGCGCCCGCCGGGTTCAAGTCGACGTCGGCCAAGTGGAAGGAGTACCCTGGTTACCGGTACACGCTACAGGTCTCGGTCGACGACTGCACGGGCTGCAGCCTCTGCGTCGAGGTCTGCCCGGCCAAGAACAAGTCGCAGGCCAACCTCAAGGCCATCAACATGGCGCCGCTCTTCGCGCCCACCGATGGCGGGACGGACGGCGCGGCCCTGAATGGCGGCGGTCAACTCGATGGGCTGCGCGAGGTCGAGAACCGCAACTGGGACTACTTCCTCAAGCTGCCTGAGGTCGATCGCACCAAGCTCAACCTGAGCACGGTCAAAGACACCCAGTTGCTCCGCCCGCTCTTTGAGTTCTCGGGCGCATGCGCGGGCTGCGGCGAGACGCCCTACCTCAAGCTGGTCTCGCAGCTGTACGGCGATCGCGCGGTCATCGCCAACGCCACAGGCTGCTCGTCGATCTACGGCGGCAACCTGCCGACCACGCCCTGGGCGACCAACGAAGACGGGCGCGGCCCGGCCTGGGCCAACTCGCTCTTTGAAGATAACGCCGAGTTTGGGTTGGGCATGCGCCTGACCCTCGACAAGCAGAACGAATACGCGCGCGAACTCGTCACGCGGCTGGGCGAGGCCCTGCCCGAGGCGCTCCGGGCCGGCCTGCTCGAGGCCGATCAGACCACTGAGCTCGGCATCCAGGCGCAGCGCGAGCGCGTCGCCGATCTCAAGAAGGCGCTCAACGCTCTGCTCCTCAAGGCGGACCCGGCCACTCAGGGCCCGGCCCGCGAGCTCCTCAGCCTGGCCGATGTGCTCGTCAAGCGCAGTGTGTGGATCGTGGGCGGCGACGGCTGGGCCTACGACATCGGTTACGGCGGCCTCGACCACGTCATGGCCTCGGGTCGCAACGTCAACGTGCTGGTGCTCGACACCGAGGTGTACTCGAACACCGGCGGCCAGGCCTCGAAGGCCACGCCGCGCGCCGCTGTCGCCAAGTTTGCGGCGTCGGGACAGGGCCGGCCGAAGAAAGACCTGGGCCTGCTGGCGATCTCATACGGCAATGTCTACGTCGCCCGCGTGGCGATGGGCGCCAACGACGCGCAGACGATCAAGGCGATCCAGGAGGCCGAGGCCTACCCGGGCGTCAGCCTGGTCATCGCGTACACGCACTGCATCGCGCATGGCTACGATCTCAAGTACGGTTTGGATCAGCAGAAGAAGGCCGTACTGAGCGGCTACTGGCCGATCTTCCGCTACAACCCGAACGCGCCCGAGGATCAGAACCCGTTCACGCTCGACTGCAAGCCGCCGAGCCTGACCCTCGACAAGTACATCTACAACGAAACCCGCTATCGCATGCTCCTGCAGACCAACGAGGAGCGGGCCGAGATGCTCTACAAACAGGCCCAGAGCGACGTCGAGCGGCGCTGGCGCCAATACGAACAGCTGGCCCAGCCCCACAAACCCGCGGCCTAAATCATTCGGAGGCGCGGCGTGCCGACTGCGCGCCGCGCCTCCTGTGAGGGACATCATGCCCGACCTCTCTACCCGTTATCTCGGCCTGAACCTGAAAAACCCGTTGGTGCCGGCCGCGTCGCCGCTCAGCCGCGACCTTGGCAAACTGCGCCAGATGGAAGACGCCGGGGCCGGCGCCGTCGTACTTCACTCGCTCTTCGAAGAGCAGATCGCGCACGAGTCGCAGGCGCTCGACTACTTCCTGACCCACGGCGCCGACAGCTACGCCGAGGCGCTCTCGTACTTCCCCGAGCCGTTGGCCTATCGGCTTGGCCCGCAGCAGTACCTCGAGCACATCCAGAAAGCCAAGACCAGCCTGGGCATCCCGGTCATCGCCAGCCTCAACGGCATCTCGACCGGCGGCTGGTCGCGCCGCGCGACCGACGTCGACTGGATCCGCTATGCGCGCCTGATCCAAGAAGCCGGCGCCGACGCGCTCGAGCTTAACCTGTACTTCGTGCCGACCGACCCGGAGCTGGGCGGCGACCAGGTCGAAGACCTGTACGCCGACCTGCTCATCGATGTCAAGCGCCTGGTCGACATTCCCGTCTCCATGAAGCTTGGGCCGTACTTCAGCAGCTTCGCCAACATGGCCCGACGGCTCAACCACGCGGGCGCCGACGGGCTCGTGTTGTTCAACCGGTTCTATCAGCCCGATTTCGANNTTGTTCAACCGGTTCTATCAGCCGGATCTGGACATTGAGAACCTTGAAGTCACGCCGCACCTTGTGCTCAGCAGCCGCGAGGAACTGCGTCTGCCACTGCGCTGGATCGCGATCCTCTATGGCCGGGTCACAGCCGACCTCGCGCTCACGACGGGCGTGCACCAGGTCGAGGACGTGATCAAGGGCATCATGGCCGGCGCCAGCGTCACGATGATGGCCTCCGCCCTGCTCCGGCATGGGATCGGGCACCTCGGCACAGTGCGCGAGGCCCTGCTTCACTGGATGGAGGAGCACGAGTACGAGTCGCTCACCCAGATGCGCGGCAGCCTGAGCCAGAAATCGATCGCCTTCCCCGCAGCCTACGAGCGCGCCCAATACGTGCAGATCGTCGGCACGCTCGACACCGGGCGCTGAGCCCAGTAATCCCTCAAATGCGACACGGCGCGGNNCCGCGCCGTGTCGCATTTGAGGGCCATCCCCCTCGAATGACCTCTGTCACGGATCGCACCTGACAGAATCCACTGTATTGTGAAATCCTTCTCAATTATGCTACGTGTACTCGCATATACGCTTATCCATATACGTGCGTATGCGAAGGAACTGAATGAACACATCCCTTGAACGCGAAGTCGACCAGTTGCATGCCGAGATCTGCGCAGGACTGGCCGAACCGACCCGGATCCTCATCCTCTACGAGCTCGCCGATCGACCGCGCAACGTCACAGAACTCGCCAACGACCTGCACCTCAGCCAACCGCTCGTCTCGCGTCATCTCAAGGTGCTGCGCGACCGTGGCATGGTGACGGCCACCCGTCTCGGCGCCACAGTCGAGTACCAGCTGGGCGATCGCCGATTGATCGAAGCCCTCGACCTGCTCCGCGCCATTCTGCGCGATGGGCTGACACGCCGGGCCGGCCTGGTGACCGTCCTCGAGAACGAAACCCCTTCGGCAAAGGAGACCGAATGAAGACCTTTCTGATCCTGGGCGCCGGCACAGCCGGCACGATGATGGCCAACAAACTGGCCCACCACCTCGACCAGAGCGAGTGGCGCATCCTCATCGTCGACAAGGACGAGACCCACTACTACCAGCCGGGCTTCCTGTTCATCCCCTTCGGGATCTACGGGCCCGATGACGTCCGCCGCGCCAAGCGCCGCTATCTGCCCCAGGGCGTCGAGGTGATCTTCTCAGGGATCGAGCGGATCGAGCCCGATGCCCAGCGCGTCATCCTCACCCGCAACAGCCAGGTCGTGTACTACGACCAGCTGATCATCGCCACAGGCACCCGGATCGTGCCCGAAGAGACCCCGGGGCTCAAGGACGCCGGCTGGCGCCAGAACGTCTTCGATTTCTACACCTTCGACGGCGCCGTGGCGCTCTCGAAGTTCCTGCGCCGCTGGCCCGGCGGGCGCGTGGTGGTCAACGTCGCCGAGATGCCGATCAAGTGCCCGGTCGCGCCGCTCGAGTTCCTGTTCCTGGCGCACGCCTTCTTCCACGAGCGTGGGATGCGCGACAAGGTCGAGATCGTGTACGCCACGCCCCTGCCCGGCGCCTTCACCAAGCCGCGCACGGCCGCGGTCATGGGCGACATGCTCAAGGATCGTGGGATCCATCTCGAATCGGAGTTCAACATCTCTGAGGTCGACAACACGCGCCAGGTGGTCTCGTCGTACGACGGCCGCGAGCTCAACTACGACCTGCTGGTCACCATCCCCGTCCACATGGGCTCGACCGCGATCCAGAACTCGGGCATCGGCGACGCCCTGCACTTCGTGCCGACCGACAAGCAGTCGCTGCAGAGCAAGAAGTGGCCAAACGTCTGGGTGATCGGCGACGCCACAAACCTGCCCTCGTCGAAGGCCGGCTCGGTCGCGCACTTTGAAGCCGACATCCTGATCGAGAACGTGCTGCGCGCCATCGACGGCCTGCCGCCAAGCGCGTGCTTCGACGGCCACGCCAACTGCTTCATCGAGTCGGGCTTCGGCAAAGGCTTCCTGATCGACTTCAACTACGACACCGAGCCGCTGCCCGGCAAGTTCCCGATGCCCGGCGTGGGCCCGTTCGACCTGCTCAAGGAGAGCGAGGCCAACCACTGGGGCAAGGTGATGTTCCGCTGGATGTACTGGAATCTGCTCCTGCGCGGCGCCGAGCTGCCGTTCGAGAGCCAGATGAGCATGGTCGGCAAGGTCCGCTGAGGGGGACGCTATGGACACCACAATCAGCGTCAACGCCTCAGACCTCGCCGCCCTGATCCACAAGGTCGACACGCTGACCGACACGGTCAAGGAGCTGAGCGAACGCGTCGAGACCCAGCGACGCAGCGCCGAGGCGGTCGAGGAGCTTGTTCAGGACCTCTCGCCGATCGCCAATCAGGCTTTTCGGAGTGCGATCCGCGAGCTCGACGACATCGACGACGCGTTCAGCAGCGAAGACCTGATCCACCTGGTCAAGCAGCTGCTGGCCAACACCCGACGCTTCAACGCGCTGCTGATCCAGCTCGAATCGGCGCTCGATCTGGTCGACGAACTACAGGTGCTCACCCGACCGGTGTTCCACTCGGCCGTGCACGCGCTCGACCAGCTCGAGCACAAGGGGTACTTCGCCTTTGGTCGCGAGGGCGTACGAATCGCCGAGCGGGTTGTAACCGAATTCAGCGAAGACGATGTGCGCGCGCTCGGCGACAACATCGTCACCATCCTGCGCACGGTCAAGAACATGACCCAGCCCGACATCATGGCGCTGGCCAACCGCGCCGCCGACAGCCTGCACGAGACCGAGGCCGTCGACCCGAACGTCTCGGTCTGGTCGCTTGTGCGCGACATGAACGACCCAAAGGTCCGACAGGGGCTCGCGCGTTTGATGCGCGTGCTGCGGACGTTCTCAGAAGGACCTGGGAACCAGGCCTCAAGCAACTGACAGGGCTGCGCCGACTCGCAGCCGCCAACTACCCGCAACCATTCTCAAGGAGCAAGCACAGTGTCGAACAAAGTCATCGCCGGGGTGCCGGTCCAGGTCAATGCCGAGGGCTTCATGACCAATCCGGCCGAGTGGACGAAGGATGTTGCGATCGAGATCGCACGCGAGGAAGGTCTGCCGGAGCTCACCGACGCGCACTGGAAAGTCATCGATTTCTGCCGCAGCACGTCCGAAGACGGCAAGTCGCCGACGCTGCGCACGATCACCAACGGCACGGGATTGACGACCAAGGAACTGTTCGCGCTCTTCCCCAAAGGCCCGGCTAAGAAGGTCGCCAAGATCGCGGGCCTGGGGAAGCCGGAAGGGTGTGTCTGAAATGACAAACGAAAACCGCCACATCGCCTTCATCTGCTCGAAGGGCAACCTCGACATGGCCTACCCCGCGCTGGTGATGGGCTGGGCCGCGCTGGGCAACGGAATCGACGTCACGCTCTTCTTCACGTTCTGGGGCATGGACCTGATCCGCAAGACACGGGTCGATCACCTCGAGATCGCACCGGTGGCCAATACCAGCATGAAGATGAGCATGATGGGTATCGACACCGGCAACCTCGGCATCCCGAACGTGATGGGTGTGCTGCCGGGGATGACGGCCTTCGCCACCAACCTGATGAACGACAAGATGAAAAAGCTCGGCGTCCCACCGGTGCGCGAGTATCTACAGATGCTCTCGGACGGCGGCGCCAAGATGTTCGCCTGCAAGATGTCGGTCGATATGTTCGACCTCAAGGAGAGCGACTTCATCGAAGGTGTCGGCGGGATCGTGACCGCCGGCGACTTCATGGACATGACCGAGGGCGCTCAAATCATCTTCATCTGAGAGAGTCCACACACGGCGCGCAACAGGGAGCCCGACGGGCATTGCTCGCCGGGCTCCCTGTTGCGCGCCGACGAGTTACAGACCCAGGTTGCGGCGCGGCACACCGAGGAGATGCTGCGCGCGCATATCGTCAGGGAAGCGTTCGAGGAGCGCGATCGCCTCGCGCCAGTAGCCTTCGGCTTCGGCCCGCCTTCCCTGAGCGGCCACCACCTCGCCGAGCACGCCTAGCACGTTGCCCAACTCGAGATCGTCGCGGAGGTCGCGCATGGCGGCCAGGGCCTCGCGAAGATAGGCCTCGGCCTCCGCGTTGCGGCCCCGCGCCTGGAGCACGTTGCCCAGGTTGTTCGCCNNAAGCGCTTGAACACGGCCTCGGCCATGTCTAGATCCTTGATCCAGAAATAGAGAGTGCCGAGCGCCGCCGCCAGATTGGCGCGATCGAACGCGCTAGCGCCCGACGTCTCCAGCAACGCCTCAGCGCGTTTGTAGGAGGCAATGGCCTCATCGAACAAGCCGGACGATGACTGGTTGTTCCCCAGGTTCTGTAGGACGCGCGCGGCGAACAACGGGTTTCCGAGGCGCTCAGCGAGCCCGAACGCTTCGCGAAGGGCGCTATCGGCAGCCTCAAACCGGCCCAGGGCTGTGTAGACCAGCCCAAGCGAATTCTGCAGCGCCAGGCGCCAGCGGTCGTTGGGGGGCAGCGCGGCGAGGNNGGCGTGGCGGCGCAATCGACGAAGGTCTTCGCACAGATCCACTCGCACCTGAACGAGCCGAGCGAGGTCAGGCAGGGCCAGCGCGAGGCGTTCGGCCTGCTCGTGAGCTGTCAAGGCAGCCACATGGCGCCCGGCCCCGCGCAGGCACTGACCGAGGTGCATGAGCACGCGCGAGCGCAGGGCATTGTCGCCGCCGAGCGCGGCTTCGGCTCGGGCCAGCACGGGCGCCCAGCGCCCCCAGCGCGCCGCGCGATCCATCACGTCGAAGAGGTCAATGGCCAGCTCGGCCGCGGCGGTCCGTGTCTCACGCCGGCCCAGACCGAAGGTGATGGCGCGCGCGACGTTCGACCAATCGGCCTCGGAGAGCACGGTGGCCTGCTCATCGGCCAGCGCCAGATGACGCCAGTAGTCGAGGTTGGCGCGGATGCTGCCCGCAAAGAAGTCGACACGCTCTTCAAGGGTCGCGAACATACACGCCGAGGATAGCACACCGGATCGACCGGGTGGCGGGGGNNTGTTTCGGGCCCGGCTCAGAACAAAAACGACGCCCGCCATCCCCCTGATGACGGGCGTCGCCGCCTGACAGATGTGGGGCGCCAAGGGCGCCCGTGGCTCAGTTGCGCGTCGTGCGCTCGATCAGCTTGCCATCGGGGCCGACCACATCGACCACCATCGGCATCTGGCCGGCGGCGTGGGTCGAGCAGCTCAGGCACGGATCGAAGGTGCGGATCACGGCCTCGACGCGGTTGAGCGCGCCGTCGGTGACCTTGCCGTCGTGGATGAACTGCTTGGCGGTCTGGAGCACGCCGCGATCCATGGCCATGTTGTTGTTGGCCGTGGCGATGATCAGGTTCGACCACGTCATCAGCCCGCTCTCGTCGATCTTGTAGTGGTGCAGCAGCGTGCCGCGCGGGGCCTCCGACATACCGACGCCCTCGCTGCGGTTCGGGCCCGCGAAGGCACGGACGCGCTTGCTGAGGATGTCGGGTGTCTCGAGCAGCTGTTGGATCTTCTCGATGCCGAACAGGATCTCGATCAGGCGCGCGTAGTGGTAGTAGAACGAGCTCAGCGGCACACCGCGCTGCAGCTCACGGAACTCGACCCACTCGCGTTCGGCCAGCGGCGTGCCGACGTGATCGATCAGGTTCAGGCGAGCCAGCGGGCCGACGCGGTAGATGCCGGCCGGGTAGCCCATCGGCTTGTAGTACGCCGACTTGAGATAGCTGTAGTTCTCGACCTTCTCGCCGATGTAGTTCGCGTAATCGGCGGGCTCGAGGTTGTCGCCGATGACCTTTCCGGCTGCGTCGACGATGCGGACCTTGCCGTCATAGTGCTCGAGACCGCCGTCCTTCGAGATCAGGCCCATGAATAGGGTTGGGAAGTTGGCGAAGGCCCGGATCTCCTCGCGGAAGTTCTCCTGGATCGGCTTGAACCAGCCCAGGGTTCGCTGCAGGCGCTGGATGGCCTCGGGGATATCGGCAAGGATGGCGTCGCGCTGCTCGGCTTTGAGCGGCTCGGCCAGGCCGCCGGCGACGATCCACCCGGGGTGAACGCGCTTGCCGCCCAGGCGCTCGATCACCTGCTGACCAAACTTGCGCAGCCAGATCCCGTCCTGCGCCACCTGCATGTTCTCGGCCGCGACGCCGAAGATGTGGCGTTTCGCCGGGTCGGCATCCATACCGAGCAGCAAGTCGGGGCTGGAGAGGTGGAAGAAACTCAACGCATGTGACTGCACGATCTGGCCGAGATTGATCACGCGGCGCAGATTCGCGGCCACCTCGGGCACTTCGACCGCCATCAGCGTGTCGCAGGCCTTGGCCGAGGCCACCAGGTGGCTGACCGGGCAGATGCCGCAGATGCGGGCCATCAGTGCTGGCATCTCCTGGAAGGGGCGGCCCTCGCTGAACTTCTCAAAGCCGCGGACCTGGGTGACGTGGAAGTGCGCGTCGGTCACCTCGCCGGCGTCGTCGAGTTGGATCGTGATCTTCGCGTGACCCTCGATCCGGGTGACCGGATCGATCATGATTTGCTTGGTCATGGTGTTCTCCTGCCTTACTTGCCGAACCGGGTCAACGCCGGGACGTCGGGAATGCGGCCTTCGAGCAATTCGACCAGGGCCGCAAAGATGGTGTCGGCGCTGGGCGGGCAGCCCGGCAAGAAGATGTCGACCTTGACCACGTCGTGTACCGGGCGAACGCGATCGAGCAGCGGCGGAACGACCACGTTGGGCACCTGCGGATCCAACGTCGCGAGCTCGAAGTACGCGTGCTGGAGCACGGCCTTCTTGCCGACGAGGTTGCGCATCGAGGGCACGTTGGCCGTCACGGCGCAATCGCCAAAAGCGATCAGGGTCTTTGTGTGCGCCCGGATCTTCTGGATCTTGTGCAGATCCTCCTCGCTGGCGACGGCGCCTTCGACGAGGGCGATATCGACCATCTCCGGGTAGTCCTTGAAGTCGACCAGCGGGCTGTAGACCAGATCGATCTTGTCGGCCACGATGAGCAGGCGCTCATCCAGATCGAGGAAGGACATGTGGCAGCCCGAACAGCCGTCAAGCCACACGGTTGCGATACTGACTTTTGCCATGGAAAGCTCTCCTGTCTGAGCCGGCGGCTCAGCGTCCGCTGCTGCTGCGCACACGGGCCATCGCCGCGAACCGGGGCCGGGCGTGAACCATCTCCGCCACCGACTTGCCCTTTTCGACGAGCGCGCCGGTCGGGCAGATATGAACGCATTTACCGCACGTGGTGCAGGTCTCCGATTCGCCCCAGGGGGTACCGAGATCCGAGATCAGGCGGGTATCGACGCCGCGCCCAAACAGGTCCCACACATGGGCGCCCTCGACCTCATCGCAGGCGCGCACACAACGCGCACACAGGATACACCTGTTATGGTCCAGCGTGAAGCGGCTATGCGACGCGTCGACGCTGACCTTTGGGTAGAGGTACGGGTAACGGATGTGGTCGACGCCCAATTTCTGGGCCAGAGTCTGCAGCTCGCAATTGCCGTTCGAGACGCACACCGAGCAGATGTGGTTGCGCTCGGCGAAAAGCAACTCAATGATCGAGCGGCGGTACTTTGCGAGGCGCTCCGACTGCGTCACCACTTCCATATCCTGCGTGACCTTGACCACGCAGGCGGGCGTCAGCTTGGGCGAGCCCTTGATCTCGACCAGGCACAGACGGCAGGCGCCGACATCGCCGAGGCCCTCATAGTGGCAGAGCGCCGGGACGAACAGGCCGTTCTCCCAGGCCACCTCGAGGACGGTCTGGTCGCTGCGGGCCGAGATCTCGCGATCATCGATCTTGAGGGTAACGACCGTCGTTTCGGTCATCGTCGGGCTCATGCCAGCACCTCCTGGGCCTTCACCGCGCCGGACTTGAGGCCGGAGCACACGCCCGCCGGACAGGTCTTGTGTTCGATGTGCGCGATGTACTCATCGCGGAAGTAACGCAACGTACTGATCACGGGGCTCGGCGCTGTCTGGCCGAGGCCGCAGAGGCTGGTCGACTTGACCACCTCGCACAACTCCTCGAGTTGCTCGAGATCGGTCATTGTCGCCTGGCCCTCGCAGATCTTGGTCAGGAGCGCGTGCATCTCGACGGTGCCGACGCGGCAGGGCACGCACTTGCCGCACGACTCGGTCATACAGAACTCCATAAAGTAGCGAGCGACGTCAACCATGCACGACGTATCGTCCATGGCGATCAGGCCGCCGGAGCCCATGATCGAGCCCAACTTGACGAGCGTCTCGTACTCGACCGGCTGGTCGAGATAGGCCTCGGGGATACAGCCGCCCGAGGGTCCGCCGGTCTGAACCGCCTTGATCGTGTGCCCCGGGAGCGGACCGCCGCCGATGTCGTACACGATCTCGCGCAGCGTGATGCCCATCGGCACTTCGATCAGGCCCGTGTTGAGCACCTTGCCGGTCAGGGCGAAGACCTTTGTGCCCTGGCTCTTGCCACTGCCGAGCGCCGCGTACCACTCAGCGCCGTTCTTGACGATCGGGGCGATATTCGCGAAGGTCTCGACGTTGTTGATCAGGGTCGGGAAACCCCAGAGGCCCGAAGCCGCCGGATACGGAGGCCTCGGCCGCGGCGAGCCGCGCCGGCCTTCGATCGAGGCGATCAGGGCCGTCTCCTCGCCACAGACGAAGGCGCCGGCGCCAAGCCGGACGTCGACCTTGAACGAGAAGAAGGTGCCGCCGATGTTGGCGCCCAGCAGCCCCGCACGCTCAGCCTGTTTGATCGCCAGTTTGAGGCGCTTGACCGCCAGCGGGTACTCGGCACGGACGTACAGGTAACCTTCTGTCGCGCCGACGGCGTAACCGGCGATGGCCATGCCCTCGAGCACGCGATGCGGGTCGCTCTCCATGACCGAGCGATCCATGAATGCGCCGGGGTCACCCTCGTCGCCATTGCAGATCACGTACTTGCGATCGCCGACGGCCTTGGACACCGTGCTCCATTTGAGGCCGGTTGGGAAGCCGCCGCCGCCGCGCCCGCGGAGGCCGCTACGCGTGATCGTATCGACCACTTCCTCAGGGGTCATGGTCGTGAGCGCCTTGAGGAGCGCCTGGTAACCGCCCACCACAAACGAATCTTCGATCCGTTCCGGATCGACGACGCCCGAGCTCTCGAGCACGATCTTGTGCTGGCGGGTGAAGAAGGGCTGCGTGGTGTCACAGGCGAGCGCAGCGACGGGCGCCGCGCCCAGACTCTCGACGACAGCGGGCACATGCTCGGATGCCACGTTGGCGTAGGTGCGAGTTGCAGCCTCGCTGGAACCGTTGGCCTTCGATTCAACGTAGACCATCGGGCCGGAAGCGCACAGGCCACAACAACCCACGGCCTTGACGCGGACATTCTTCAGACCCTTGGCCTTGACTGCGGCGTCGAATTCTTTCTTCAGTTTGTCGCTGTGTGACGCCAGACAGGCCGTGCTGGTGCACACCCCGACGACATGGTCGTGAACCGTCGAGGCCGTGGCTTCGCGCTCGGCCGCCTGGTTGAGTTCTTCGGGGGTCATGCCGCCCTCCAGTTTGCCACCTGGGCAAGCATCGTTGCCGAGGCCATCTTGCCGGCCACCTGACCGTCGAACACGCCTGCTGGCGCAAGGCCGCAGGAGCCAATACAACGCGCGCCCATCAAAGACACCTTACCATCGGGCGTGGTCTCACCGACCTTGATGCCCAGCTCTTGTTCGACCTGAGCCAGGAGTTGACCCGAGCCCTTGATATAGCAAGCCGTTCCAAGGCAGATTACGCAGGTGTGCTCGCCCTGGGGCTTCATGCTGAAGTAGTTGTAGAACGTCGCCACCCCAAGCACACGGCTGAGCGGCAGACCCAGGCTTCGTGCGACAAACAACAGCGACTCGGGCTCGAGAAAACCAAAGGATTCCTGCGTCGTATGCAGGGTTTCGATCAAGGCCGCCGGCGCAAAGTTGTAGCGTCGCATGGTGGCCTCCACGAGGCGCCATCGCTTGTCATCAGACGGCGGCGCCACGCGTGGACTCGGTGTCGGCATAAGACCTCCTGGACAGTCGAAAACGTAGGGCCTGTGCCCTCGGCCATGTATCCTACGGACTTGGCCCACTTCGGGCCACTGTCAACCATCCCATAGGTTTGTGCCAAATGACACAAACAGGAATAATGCACACGTGAGCGTTTCGCCTAATACCGCGGATTTGATCCAGAATACGCCACCTGTTCTCCCCACCCCATGCCTGCGCACGCAATCGGCTCGTGAGATTCGTCACTGGTTGCGCTGGATACACCTCGTTAAGGTTGACGAATAGCGCATTTGAATCATTCCACCTGGGATTTGCACCGTGATGACTTCCCGAGTCCTGATTGCTGGTGAACATAGTCTGGTGAACCTCGGGCTGACAACCCTCTTGGGCAGCCAGCCGGCCTTTCGCGTCCTGGCCGAGCTACCTTTGGGCGAGATCCTGTCGGCGGCGATGACACGACGGCCGGATCTGATCCTCCTTGACATCGACAGCAACGCCGGAAACGGTCTTGAGGTGTGCGCCGAGCTCTGTCGGCTGACCTGCCAGCCCATGGTGGTCGTTCTGACGGGTACGCCAGACGAAACACTTGCGCAACGCGCGATCCAGGTCGGCGCGGCCGGGTTTGCACTCAAGCAAGAGCATGTCAGCGACCTCCTCGAGCACATCAAACGGGCTCAAGATGGCCCCCTGCTGCGCGATTCGGGGCGCCAACAAGCCGTGTTGGAAGTTGTCCGCCGCGCGGCCCGCGCCGCGGACCCGGCCGCCTTCGCCAGCCTCACACCACAAGAACGGCACATCCTGTTATTGGTGTCAGAAGGGCGGACAAATCACGAGATCGCCCAGGCGCTGCAACTCGGCGAAGGGACGGTCCGCAACTACATCAGCCATATCCTCGAGAAGCTCGGCTGCGCCAATCGCACCGAGGCCGCGGCTTTCGCCGTCGCCCACCGGCTGCGCGATCTCTGGCCGCACTCGTAACCCTTAACTGCAACAGGGCCGCCCAGGTGGGCGGCCCTGTTTGCTTTGAACACTTAATCGACGTTGACCAGGCCTTCGCGCTGGAGCGTATCGACCATCTGGTGCGAGCGCGAGATGATCGCGGCCGCGCGAGCGTATTCCTCTTCGTAGGTCGTCGTGATGCGGGCGACACCCTGCTCGACAGCCTTCATGGCCACCGCAGCCGCCTCGCGGGGATAGAGTTCCCATTCTTCCATCGCCGGGATGATGTACTCGGGGCTGAGGCCCTTCTCCTCGGCCATGCCGGCCAGGGCGCGGGCCGCCTCAATGCACATCTCGTCCGTGATCGTGCGCGCACGGACGTCGAGTGCGCCGCGGAAGATCCCGGGGAAACCAAGGCTGTTGTTAACCTGATTTGGGAAGTCGGAGCGGCCCGTGGCCACGACGGCCGCGCCGGCGGCCTTGGCCTCCCACGGCCAGATCTCGGGCGTCGGGTTGGCGCAGGCGAAGACGATCGGGTCCTTGGCCATGCCCTCGACCCACTCGGGAAGCACAATGCCGGGTCCGGGCGTCGCGAGCGCGATGACGACGTCAGCGCCGACCATGGCTTCCTTGATTCCGCCTTGGCGGCCTTCTTTGTTCGTGATGTTGCAGAGCTTCCACTTATTGGCGAACTCGTCCTTCTTGGCCTCGATGTCCTTGCGGTGCAAGCCGAGGATGCCGCGGCTGTCGACCATGCGGCAGTTCGCGGGGTTGGCGCCGGAGGCGAAGATCAGGCGGGCACCCGCGACGTTCGACGCGCCGCTGCCCACGAACGTGATGCTGACGTCTTCGATCTTCTTGCCAACCACCTTGAGCGCGTTGATCAGGCCGGCCAGCGTGACCATGGCCGTGCCCTGCTGGTCATCATGCCAG
Source organism: Anaerolineales bacterium UBA6663 (assembly GCA_002455335.1). Classification (GTDB taxonomy): domain Bacteria; phylum Chloroflexota; class Anaerolineae; order Anaerolineales; family UBA6663; genus UBA6663. The sequence goes on from DKKP01000252.1 coordinate 15,270, forward strand.
ACCGGGATGCTGGCACGCTCGCGCAGCTCGTCGAGGATGCGGAAGCACTTCGGCTGCGCGATGTCTTCGAGGTTGATGCCGCCAAAGCCGGGCTGCAGCAGGAGAACAGTCTCGATGAACTTGTCCGGGTCCTTAGTGTCGAGCATGATCGGCCAGGCGTCAACGCCACCCAGGTATTTGTAAAGCAGGGCCTTGCCTTCCATCACCGGCAGGCCGGCCTTCGGGCCGATATCGCCCAGGCCGAGGACGCGCGTGCCGTCGGAGATGACAGCGACCGTGTTGCCCGCGTGGGTCAACTCGTAGACCAGGTCAGGGTTCTTGTTGATCGCGAGACACGGCTGGGCGACGCCCGGCGTGTACCAGATCGCGAAGTCGCTGTGGCTTGTTACGCGGCAACGCAGGGCGGTTTCGACTTTGCCCTGGTAGCGGCGGTGCAGCGCAATCGCCTGCTCTTCGGCCTCGTGGGCGTGAGCGAGCAGTTCGTTGGCTTCGCTCGCACTGATGGGGTTGGTCATGGGATGCCTCCGATTTAATGCAATTGGTTCACCCTAGCGATCCATTCACATATGTGCCAGTACAAGAGGTAACCTTCTGAGACTGAGGAATGGCGCAGTGGACAGATCGTAGACGCGCGACAAAGGCGACCGGCTTCATCTTTGACATCGGCTTCATCGCACAAGAAGCGATCGACGCCCTATTGACTGAATGTCGCAGATTGGCGCTGAAATATGCCCAATCTGACGCTGGCCGATTTGGTGAACGCGTCGGGGAACGCGTTACGCGCCCAGAAGCGCGCGATTGACCCGTGAGGAATCGCACTGGCTGCGCCAGGCGACATCGCCTACACTCGGCCCAGGAGTGAGCTGGAAGCCATGGAGATCCTGAACTACAACTGTATCGGTTGCCTGAACCGCTGTCGGGTTGAAGTGCAGGCCGAGGCGCGGGAGCTCATCAGCATCGCCGGCATTCGGTGCAAGCGCGGGATCGAACTGGCCCGCCGGCGTTTGATCACGCCACCGGCTCCGTTCGCGCTTCCGTTGCGCATCGTGAACGGCGCCGCCTCTCACATCGAAGCCCGGACGAGCGAGCCCGTGCCCCCGGATGTGGCACGGGCGCTGACGATCGCGGTCCGCAAGCTATCGTTCTCGGCTCCCATTCAGGCTGGAGCCGTTCTGGTGCAGAATGTCGGTGGAATGGGAGTGGATCTGATCGCCGTGGCCGATGCTGCGAGCGTGGAGCCTTCAGCGTCGGGGGTCCTGGCGCCCTCGTCGCCGGCTTGAGCCGAGCGGGCGACTTCAACGATCGGACGACGCTGAAGCCCCTTGCTTGAGCCAAAACGCCAAAGCGCGCTCGACCTGCGCGGCGACGCGCTCGACGGCCGGCGCCATCATCGTGGACATGGCCTGACCCAGCTCGAGCTGGGCACCGCCAGCGCCGGCCAGCCAGGCCCGCATGGGTGCAACCCCAAAATACGTGCGTGTCAGACCCAATAACTCGGCCGGATCGAGGTGATGGCCGATCGCGCCGGGCCGTGCAACGACGGGGCGCAAAAACAAGAAGCGGCTGACGCCAGGCGCCAGCCGTTGATCGAGATCGACAAAGACCACCCGTTGGGCCTGTCGGGCGAGGTCGGTGAGTTCAGGCGTCAACTGGATACAGGTGAGCAACTCGACGCCGGGGCGCTCGGGCAGCCTTTCAAGCACCCGCCAACCAAAGGCGTCGTCTCCGCGAAGCGGGTTTCCAATCCCAATGATGACGGCGTTGAGCATGCCTGCCTAGAGGCCGGTAAGCGCCTCCTCGGCCTCCTGTTCCCAGATCCGCACAATCATGCGGAAGATATCAGATTCGGTCAGCACGCCGACCACCGCCCCGCCCTCGTCGACGACAACGAGCCCCGCGATCTTTTTCTGCAACATCAGGCGCGCTGCGTCGAAGACCGTCTCATCGGGTCGGATCGTGGCGACCGGCGTCGACATGATTCGATCGAGCGTCAGCTTACTGAGCAGGTAGTTTAGCTCAAAGATGCTCAGGCTCGTCGCCTCGGAGGGTTCTGCGCCACGCACATCGCCCAGCGTGACGATGCCAACCAGTTTTCCGGAGTCGACCACCGGGAGGCGCCGGATGCGATAGCGCGTCATCAGAGCATGAGCTTCGGGAACCGTAGTGGTCGGTTCGACAACGACCGGGTCCTTGGTCATCCATTCTGTGACCAGCTGCGTCTTCATGGCTGCCTCCTGGCCTTCTCGGGCACCTGCACGACAAGGTTGCCATATCCACCATACGCCCGCCTGCGGATGGCGGCCACTGCAGGGCATCGCGGCGAGCGTTGTTGAATGTCACCTGTTCAGGGGATCAACCCGCCCACGACCGTCGAACTGAGACAAAGCCCCCCGGGTTGCGCCGATCGATGATGTTTGACACTGCCCTTACCGGTTGCCCGCACATAGGCTTGGGGGTATTATTGTCCCCTGGAATGAGGCGCACAACTAAATCGTCCGGTGTCACCGGGCGTCTCATCGTTAACTGTCTGGAGGAAAGACATGGCCAAGACTGCCGTAAAGTCACGCGCTAGCGCCGCCAAGAAACCGGCGAAGCGCCCCGTCGCCAAGAAGGTCGCGCCCAAGGCGGCCAAGGCGCCCAAGTTCGTCTATCTGTTCGGCGAAGTGGAAGCCGCGCAGCGCTACGCCAAGACCTGGGACGGTGTCCGTTCCTTGCTCGGCGGCAAAGGCGCGAACCTGGCTGATATGACCCGCGCCGGTCTGCCCGTTCCACCCGGGTTCACCGTGACGACCGAGGCTTGCAATGCCTTCCTCGCGGCGGGTGAGAAGTTCCCGCCCGCCATGTGGGAGCAGGAAGTCGCCGCGCTGCGCGCCGTCGAGAAACTGGCAGGCAAGAAGTTCGGTGATCCCAAGAACCCGCTCCTGGTCTCGTGTCGTTCGGGCGCCAAGTTCTCGATGCCGGGCATGATGGACACGGTGCTCAACATCGGTCTGAACAACGAAGTCGCCCAGGGCATGATCGCGCTGACAGGCAACGAGCGCTTCGTCTATGACGCGTATCGCCGCCTGGTGCAGATGTACGGCACGGTCGTGCTCGGCGTCGCCGACGAGCCCTTCGAGGAAGTGCTCGAGCATCATCGCGAGAAGCACGGCGTGGCCAACGACGCCGACCTGCCCGCAGAGGATCTCAAGGCGATCACCGAGGAGTTCAAGGCGATCGTGCTGAAGGAGGCCGGCATCCCCTTCCCTGAGGATCCGCTCAAGCAGCTCGAGCTCGCCACGACCGCGGTCTTCAAGTCGTGGAACGGCAAGCGCGCCTTTGACTATCGCAAGGCCGCGGGCATCCCGCACGACCTGGGCACGGGCGTCAACATCGTGACCATGGTCTTCGGCAACATGGGCAACAGCTCGGGCACCGGCGTCGCGACGACCCGCAACGTCTCGGATGGCTCGAAGGAGCTCGAGGGCGACTTCCTGATCAACGCCCAGGGCGAAGACGTGGTCGCCGGCATCCGCCAGACCGAGCCCATCGCCCACATGAAAGAGGTGATGCCCAAGGTCTACGCACAGTTCGCCAAGATCGCCAAGCAGCTCGAGAAGCACTATCGCGACGTGCAAGACGTCGAGTTCACGATCGAGCGCGGCAAGTTGTGGATGCTCCAGACCCGCGACGCCAAGCGCACCGCCGCCGCCGCGATCCGCATCGCGGTCGATCTGGCCGACGAGAAGCTGATCACCAAGGCCGAGGCCGTCAAGCGCGTCTCGCCCGATCACATCGACTACTTCCTGCACCCGCAGTTCAAGGCTTCGGCCAAGAAGGCCGGCCAGCAGATCGCCACGGGCCTGAACGTCTCCCCGGGCGCCGCCGTCGGCCAGCTGGCCTTCGATGCGGACACCGCGGAGCGCCTGGCGCACAAAGAGAAGAAGGCCGTGATCATGGTCCGGCCCGAGACCAAGCCCGACGACGTGCACGGCATGCTCGCGGCCAAGGGCATCCTCACCAGCCGCGGCGGCCGCACCAGCCACGCCGCCCTGGTCGCCCGCCAGTTCGGCAAGCCGGCTGTGGTCGGCGTGCTGACGATGGACGTCGATGTCGAGAACCGCAAGCTCACGACCAAGGAAGGCGTCGTGCTGACCGAGGGCGATTGGGTCTCGATCGACGGCACGACTGGCCAGGTCTTCGCCGGCCAGATCGAAGCCGTGGTCCCCGACTTCAACGACCCGTACTTGATCAAGCTGCTCAAGTGGGCGGACGGCATCCGCAAGCTCGAGGTGTGGGCCAACGCCGACTACCCGCGTGACGCCGAGCGCGCCCGCATGTACGGCGCCCAGGGCATCGGCCTGTGCCGCACCGAGCACATGTTCTTCGAGACCGAGCGCCTGCCCTTCGTCCAGGCCATGATCCTGGCCAAGTCGCCCGAGGAGCGCGCCGCTCCGCTCGCCAAGCTGCTGCCCTTCCAGCGCGAGGACTTCGCCGGGTTGTTCAAGGCGATGGACGGCCTGCCCGTCACCATCCGCTTGATCGACCCGCCGCTGCATGAGTTCCTGCCCAGCCACGACGAGCTGCTGCGCGCAGTCGCCGAGGCCGAGCAGAAGGTCGCGTCGGCCGGGCGCGAGCGCGAGCTGCTCAACAAGCTCGGCGACGGCGCCGGCGTGGCGAAGCTCGAGGCCGAAGTCGTGGCCGTCGAGGCCAAGCTGGCCGAGGACAAGAAGATGCTGGCGGCCGTCGAGGGGATGCGCGAGCAGAACCCGATGCTCGGCCTGCGCGGCGTCCGGCTTGGCATCCACATGCCCGAGTTGACTCGGATGCAGGTGCGCGCGATCTTCGAAGCGGCCTGCGACTGCGCCAAGGCCGGCGTCGATGTCCATCCCAAGATCATGATCCCGCTGACAGCCCACAGCAACGAGCTCAAGGTCCAGCAGAGCGTGCTCGAGGAAGAGGCCAAGCAGGTCATGGCCGAGAAGAAGACCAAGGTCGACTACATGTTCGGCACGATGATCGAGATCCCGCGCGCGGCGCTGGTGGCCGATCGGATCGCCGAGTATGCCCAGTTCTTCTCGTTCGGCACCAACGACCTGACCCAGACGACCTTTGGCGTGTCGCGCGACGACGCCGAGACCGGGTTCCTGATGGAGTACCTCGACAAGAGCATCCTGCCCGAGAACCCGTTCGCGTCGATCGACCAGACCGGCGTCGGCAAGCTGATGAAGATGGGCGTCGACCTCGGCCGCCAGACGCGCGCCAAGCTCGACGTGGGCATCTGCGGCGAGCACGGTGGCGACCCCAAGACCATCGGCTTCTGCCACCAGATCGGCCTCAACTACGTCAGCTGCTCGCCGTTCCGCGTGCCGATCGCGCGTCTGGCCGCCGCTCAGGCCGCCATCCGCAACAGCTGATCGTCCCCGCGCGACGAACGTCCGAAACGCTCTCCGGGGCGTCGATGGCCCGATGGCGATCGACGCCCCGGTTCGTTTTCCGACGGCCTTCGGGCGCCGCAACGAAGAGTCTCGTTCGCCGGAGCGATCTCACCGACCGGTTCCGAACGAGCGAACGCTGCAAGCCGCCGGGTGGTCGATTCGACAGGAAACGACATAATGTCGCTCGGATGGACTCCGTCGCTCTGTCGCGGCGGCGATCCTCCCGAGGTTGACGAAACGATCCGCTCCCGGCCCTCCGAGAATCGAGACGATGTCGCAGATCATCGAACTGGAAAACGAGGCGGTGCGCCTCCGATCCGAAGGACGCACCGACGCCGAGATCGAAACGCTCCTGAAGATCCTGGAGCTCGACGAGACGTTCGCGCGAGCCCACCTGGCGCTTGCCGTCGCCTACGGCAAGGTCGGGAACTTTGCGGCAAGCGTGGCGCACGGCGAACGGGCCTGCCAGGTCGAGCCGAACGATGCGTTCAACTTCACCGCGCTCAGCGTCACCTATCAGCGAGCCTACGCCGGCACCAACGACCATTCGTACATCCGCAAGGCGGAAGATGCGAAGGATCTGGCGCAGCGAGTTCGTGCGGCGACGCGCTGACGCAAGCCCGCGTCCTGTTCATGCGGCGCTGCAGAGTCGAGCGGGTCATTGCGATTCGGGACGCGTCCCGATCGACGCGACTGCCCCTCGTCCGATTCTCCCTCCGGCCGACCGCCGCGCGAGGCCGCGCGTTTCGAGCACCGCGATCGTGGCGAGGACGCGCGACGCGGCAAGTCCCGACTCGCGGACCAACTGATCGATCGTGATCGGCTCGTCGCCCAATCGATCGAGGACCGCTCTCTCCTGCGGATTGAGACGGATCTCGGCAGCGTGCGAAACGACTCGTCCGGCCGCATCGGCCTGCGGCGCCGCGAGCGGCCCGATGACGTCGTACAGATCGCGAACCGACTCGATCAGGTGCGCGCCGTCGCGGATCAGATGGTGACAGCCGACCGAGACGGGACTGTCGATCGGTCCCGGTACCGCGAAGACCTCGCGGTTTTGTTCGAGCGCGTGGCGAGCGGTGATGAGAGCTCCGGATCGAGCCGCTGCCTCGACGACGATCACGGCGGGGCAGAGCCCGGCGATCACCCGATTCCGCTGCGGAAAGACTCCGCCGCGAGGCGGAAACCCGGGCGGATGTTCGCTGACCAGACATCCGTCGACCGCGATCCGCTCGGCCAACTCGCGATGCTCTTCCGGATGGATCCGATCGAGCCCGCCGCCGAGCACCGCGATCGTCCGCCCCTTCGCCTCGAGCGCCCCGCGATGGGCAGCCGAGTCGATGCCGCGAGCCAATCCGCTGACCACGGCGATACCCGCGTCACCGAGCCCGCGCGCCAGTCGCTCCGCGACGCGCAGTCCGTAGCGAGTCGCGTGACGCGAGCCGACGATCGCGACTCCCAATCGATCGAGCAGGCGGCGTTCGCCGCGAAGAAAGAGCAGCGGCGGGGGATCGGTCGTCCGAGCGAGCGATCGAGGATAGTCGTCGTCGCCGATCACCATCCAGTCGATCCCGCCGCGCCGGCAATCTTCCCGACAGCGCCGGACCAGTTCGTCACGTCCTCGGGCCGTTCCGACGATCGAACGAGCGATCGTCAGGCCGACCCCCTGCACTTCGACCAGGCGTTCGATCGAGGCGTCGAGCACGGCGGTCGCCGAACCGAAATGCTCGACCAGACGCCGATAGCCGACCGAGCCGACCCCGGGGACCGAGGCGAGCACCATGACGTCATGTCGCCATGGTGCGTCGGCGGGCGAGCGGACGCCGCAGTGAGGCGAACCGTTCGCCGCGAGGTGGTTCGCGGTCGCGCCGCGATCGGTGGGCAGAGAGTCGAAAAGAGACGCGTCGTCAGGAGGGACCGGGTTCATCAGGGGGACCTGTTTCTTCAGGGCCCGCCTTCGGATTGACTCCCGGGTAGATCGCCGACAACGGCAGACAGCGATGACCCAGATAACGATTGACTCGGCCGATGACTTCCTGCCACGTGCCGACGTCGAAATGCTTGACGATCGCCGAGCGACACGCCTCGATCGTCCGCATGCCGAGGACCAGGTGATTGGCGATCCACTTGGTCGGATACCCTTCGCAGACGAGCTTCAGGATCAGTCGTTCGCGATCGCCGAGTTGCCTGAGACGGCGTTCGGTGTCGACGATCTCGCTGAGAATCGCGACTCGATCCTCGAAACCGAACAGTGCCGCACTGACCGCCTTGAGCAGCGCGTCGGCCTGAAACGGCTTTTCGAGAAACGTCGCGGCTCCCAAACGAATCGAGTCGACGGCGGTCGGAATCGTGCCGTACGCCGAAATGACGACGACCGGCGGCATGACGTCCCGCTCTCCCAAGCGCTTCAGGACCTCGAGGCCACCGATTCCGGCACCGAGATTCAGATCGAGCACGACGACCGATCGGACGAGCCGCGGCTCGAAGGCCAACCACTCCTCGCCGGTCGAAAACGCGATCGTCTCGAATCCCTTGGCCCCGAGCATCGCCGCCAGCGATCGACTGGCCTCGGGATCATCGTCGACGATGTACGCGATGACGGCTTCATTCATCCCTGCGGTTACCCCCGAATCGCATTCTCTGGTCCCGCCGGCAACTCGGACCGACGCGGCACGGTCGCAGTGCCTGCCCCGGCTCCACGACCTGCCCGCTCGCGAACTTCGTCCTTCGCGAAAGCGGCTCCTAGGTTAACGGGCCCGAATTTCTCCGACTACCCCAGGTTCCGCGTCAGAGTCGGACCGTTTCCGTGAATGCGGGCTTCCGCGGCTCCTCGGCCTCGGATCGCGATCGGACCGGTTGCCAAGCCAAGACGAATCACGCACGATGACGCCCCCGAAGCATCGCTTCGCTTCCGATGGCGCGCCGCGGCTCGCCGACGAACTCGAACGACGTCGTCGTCGGCCGAGCGGGTGCCGGTCTTTCGAGAACTCCCTGCGATGACCAAACGTCGAGCGAACGAACTGCGCGAGATCAAGATCAAGCGACGATTCACCCGTACCGCGCCGGGATCGATCCTCTATTCGTGCGGAGGGACCACGGTACTCTGCACGGCGAGCGTCGAACCGGGGGTGCCGGCCTGGATGGCGGGGCGAGGGACCGGCTGGATGACGGCGGAGTACTCGATGCTGCCGCATGCGACTCGCCCGCGCAAGGCACGCGAGCGGGCCGGCAAGGTCGACGGCCGCACGACCGAGATCCAGCGACTGGTCGGCCGGAGTCTGCGGGCGGTCGCCGATCTCGAAGCGCTCGGCGAACGGCAGCTGGCGATCGACTGTGACGTGCTCGAGGCGGACGGCGGAACGCGAACCGCGGCGATCACCGCCGCCTTTCTCGCCGCCGTCGATGCGATTCGATCGATCCGCGATCGCCTTCCCTTTCCCGATCGCTACCCGTTCAAGGAAAGCGTCGCGGCGATCAGCGTCGGCATCGTCGACGGTCGCCCTTGCCTGGACCTGGACTACGATCAGGACTCGCGAGCCGAGGTCGACATGAACGTCGTGATGACCGGTTCGGGGAGCTTCGTCGAGATCAAGGGGACCGGTGAAGAGGCGACGTTCGACNNACATGAACGTCGTGATGACCGGCTCGGGGAGGTTCGTCGAAATCCAGGGAACGGGGGAAGAGGCGACCTTCGACGACGCGCAGTTGGCCGAGCTGATCGGTCTGGCGCGCAAGGGAATCCGTGAGCTGACCGAGCTGCAGCGCCGCACGCTCGGCCGAACCTGGCCGTTCCCCTGACGACCGACGACCGGGTGCCGAAGGCGGTGCTCGGTCGTCGAGACGAAAATCCCTGCCGCAGGAACGCTCCGAACCGCGGCGAGCGATCAGAGCCAGTCGGTCCAATGTCGTTCGCGAAGCGCTGCGACCACCTTGCGGATCTGCTCCTCGTGCGAGCGCCGTGCGACGAGCGTCGCATCCTCGGTATGGACGACGATGCAGTCGTCGATCCCGACCGTGACGATCAGGTGCCTGTCGTCCGTGCGGATGATCGACCCGGTCGTGTCGATCCCCAAGTGCCGTCCCTGCACCGCGTTCCCCTGGGGATCGGTTCCGATCAATCGGGCCAGCGCCGGCCAGTTTCCGAGATCGTCCCAAGAGAACGGCGCGTCGATCACGAACGTCTCGCCGTCGAATCGTTCCATGACGGCATAGTCGATCGAACGCCCTTCGAGCGCCGTGAACTCGCGTTCGAAGACCTGATCGAAATCAGGGCGACCGTAGGCAGCGGCGATCGCCGTCAGATGAGCATGCATCGCCGGCTCGAAACGAGCGAGGGCGTCGAGAATCGTCCGGGCCTTCCAGACGAAGATGCCCGAGTTCCAGGCGAATCGACCGGTCGCCAGGTATTCTGCGGCGCGAGTCGCATTCGGCTTTTCGTGAAACGACGCGACTCGATAGGCCGAGATGCCGTCGAGATCGATCGCCGCTTCGTTGCGCCGCTCGATGTAGCCGTAGATTTCGGCCGGATAGAGCGGGCGGATGCCGAACGTGACGATCCGATTCTCTCCCTGCTCGACCAGTTCGACTCCCTTGCGCAGCGTTCGGCGATAGAGATCATCCGGCCCGATGACGTGGTCGCTCGGCATGACGACCAACACCGCGTCCGGATCGTCGATCATCGCGATCGCGGCCGCGAGGCCGATGCAGGGAGCGGTATCGCGGCGGCACGGTTCGCCGAGAATCGCGGTCGCCTCGAGCTCCGGCAGCTGTTCGCGCACCGCCCCGACCAGATTCCGATTGGTGAGCACCAGCAGCCGATCGGCCGGCACGAGATCGCCCAGGCGATCGACCGTCTCGCGGATCATCGATCGCTCGCCCGTGAGCGCCAGCAGCTGCTTCGGCTTCAGCTCGCGGCTGGCGGGCCAGAAGCGGGTTCCCGATCCACCGGCCATGATCACCGCGTGCAACATCGTCGGCCTTTCTCGATTCGGACCTCGAACGGAATTCGTTGCCGAGTCATCCTCTCGGCGGCGAGCATCTTCGCAGCGGTCGTCGCGCACCGCTACTGCAGGTAGCCGCCGACCGGGCCGTTGCCGACCCGAGCGCGACGCGACGCGAGCTCACCAGGATCGAGTGCCAGGAACGGCGAGATCTCGCAGATCGCTCCATCGGCCGCGTCGATCCCGGCGGCGGCGAGCCAGCGGCGAGCGNNTGGCACGTGACGTCTCGGGCGAATCGCTCGGGGACCCGGAAGCATTCTTGACCGGCGCGAAGAGATCGGCCGGTTCGATCTCGATCGCCGCTGGCCGTCGAGCGTTCGGCATCAGATCGAAGATGAAGCGTTCGAACTTGATCCCCTCACCGACGATCGTCGCCGCTTCCGGAGAATCGAGATCGACTCGCGGAACCTGCTTGATCGCACGGTGGAACGGGAGCGCCGCGGCATCTCCCGCCGCTCGTTCCAGGAACGCCAGCGACATGACATGGATCGCCGTGTTGCCGGCCCACAGCTTCAGGCCGCCGTCACTCGAGCGACTCTCCGCCGCCTCGCGCGGAAGATCGCTGTACTCGATGATCCGCATCGCNNCAGCGGTTCGCGCTTCCGGACCACCAGCGTCGTCAGGTCCGCCTGACGCAGGGAATGGAAACCGAGAATCTCCGGAGCCGCGACGTCGACCAGCGGATTGTCGACCTGGCAGTAGAACAGCTCCTCGATCCCGCGCTCCCTCAGACGCGCGAGCAGGCCGTCGCGAACCAGCGCTGCGAGCATGCCGCCATGGCCGTCCGGAGACATCGCGACTCGCGAACGGGACTCGAGCAGCAGCTTGCCGGTCGCTCGATCGACGATCGGCATTCTCCCCTGACGAAAGACGATCAGATCGTCCGGCGCGAGACCGAATCGCGAGCGTTCGCGAAAGTAGTCACGAGTTTCGGCGTCGGTCGCATCGCTCGTCATGACGAGNNAGTGTCGGGATCGACCTGCCGTAGCGGGCGCTTCGTGCGGCGATCATGTCGAACAGGAACTCGAAGAGCGTTCGTCCCGAGGCGGGGCCGATCGGAAAGAGCCCCTTCGGTCGATCGAAGCCCAGTCGGGTTCCCTGACCGCCCGCAACGATGACGACGCCGACCTTTCCGGTCGACAACAGTTCTTCCCCTCGCCGTCGAGCTTCGAAATCAGCGGAGGAGTCGGATCCGGGTAGCCAGCGATCGGCATCGATCCCTTCGGCGCGACTGACCATCTCGGTCGAATCGTCGAGCGAGCCGTTTTCCGCCAGCAGAGTCGCGAGTTCCCGGAGATCGATCTCCGCCAGATCGGCCAGCAGATCGGCCCGTTCGCGATCGTCGAGTCGCTCCCAGTATCGGAAGACCTGTTCCTGGCCGAAGCGAGTCAGTCGCTCGAGCTGGCTGGCGTAGTTCGCATCGGAAACGTTCGACATCGGCATCACCGCGAACGAAGGGGACGAAACGCCGACGCATCGAAAACGGCGCCGCGGAAGAGTCCGGCCATCGGACGAGCCGCCATTCTAGTTCCGATCGACCGAACGAGGGCCGCTCGCCGAGAAGCTACGTCGCGGGACGTTCAGGCCTCGATCCGGAACGAGCCGCCCGACGCCGGAGAGGCCGGCAGCGCGCTCGCGGGGATTCCTTGGCGCTTGGCGAGAATCCGCTCGGCGTCGCGGGCAAGAATTTCCTTCCCCGACGGCGCGTTCCCTTCGACGCGATCGGTGACCGATTCGCAGACCTGCCGCCACGTCTCGCGCTCGATCTCGAGCACTTCGATCAGACCGTCGAGCGTGTCGGTCGATCGCTGCGACCGAGCGGCCGAGAGCTCGCGAATCAGAAAGACGTACAGCGAGGCGACCTGACGTCCGACGTCGTAACCGGGGCGGATGCCGGACAAGAGCTCGGCCAGGATCTGGTGCGCCCGATCGAAGGCTCGATCCGCATCGTCGTCTCGCGACGAGGCGAGCGCGTCCTTGGCCGTCAGNNTCGCGCCGTCGAGCAGCATCAGCCTCAGACGCTGAGGGGTCGCCGTGCGGATCTCGTTCTCGAGATAGGCGTCTCGTGCGGAGCGGGCCATCATTCACCTCGGATCAGCGGAATCGAGTCCGCCTATCTATCGGCCGACCTGCCCCGTCTCCCCAAACTTCCTGGACCTTAGCCGGATGTGAGCGTGGTGATCGGCTGGATCGAGTCGATCGACGTCTGGAACGACTGAAGTTTCTGGATCGTCGATTCGAGGGTGAAGAACTGCTTCAGCAAGCGGGTCCGTTGTCGATCGAGCGACTGCTGCATGGCGGCCGATCGCTCTTCGCTGCTGTCGATCCGAGCCTGAAGCGTCCGCGTCTTGGTCAGGAGCAACGAGTCGCCGATTCCGGTCAGTCGGTCGATCTCGCTCTTGAATCGCGCCGTGACCCCCGACTCTTCGGTGGTGAAGAACTGCCGAATGCCGTTCGGATTCGAGGCATAGAGCGCATCGAACTTCGCCTCGTCGAACGAGAGCTTCCCTTCCTCATCGACGTCGAAGCCGACTTCGGCGAGCGAGCGGAGGTCTCCGGCTCCCGAAATGCGACCGGTCATCATGTCCGACAAGGTTCGCTCGACGGCAAGCAGTTCGCGCGAGCCGAAGAGGATGCCGGTCTTGACCTGCGGATCGGTTTCGGAGCCGTCGGTCGAGAAGCTTCGGAGCGTCGCGAGCTTGTCGATCACCTTATTGTACTGATCGACGAAGAGCTTCATGTTCGTCTTGAGCTTCGAATCGGTGCGAGTGACGTTCACCGAGACCGGCGCCGTCGCGCCGTCCAGCACCGTCAGCTCGACGCCGTCGATGATCTGGTCGAAGACGTTCGACGAGCTCGAAGCGAGGATCCCGGCACCGAGGCTGTCGGCCGAGCCGACGAGGATCAGCGCGTCCTGACCGCGGACGATCTCTTCGAACTCCAGATCGAGCCCTTCGAGTTCGACCTGCATCCGTCCCGCTTCCCCCGANNTCCCGATTCGTTGATCTTCGTGATCAGATCGTCGAGCGTGTCGGTCGCCAGAAGTTCGATTTCAGTGGCGTCGGAGTTCGCGACGGTCCATTGCGGACCGCTGCCGTGATCGATCTGAGTCGCGACGCCATCCCAGCCGAGGTCGGCGAGCGTCGTTGCGGTTCCGGATTGCCGCAGCGTCATCGTGCCGGCTCCGCCGGCGGTGTCGACCAGTTCGATGCCGTCGCCGCGATCGTTGATCCGCGCTTCCACGCCGATCGACAGGCCGTTGATCGCATCGAGCAGATCGCCGACCGTCTCGATGCCTGCCGCCGCAGTATTGACCGCTCCGATCGCCCCGTTGCTGTCGGTGATGGTGAACGACCCGTCGGCGATCCCGTTTCCTTTGTTGAGCGACGCGAGCGTCGTGTTGACGCCGAGAGTCGCTCGCGACAGGGACTTGCCGTCGACGGAACCGACCGAGTCGTTCACGACCAACCCGAGCTTGGTCGCCGTCTGACGTCCGTCACCGCCGTCCGCGACGATCAGGTTGCCGGTTCCGCCGGAGCGATCTTCGAGCAGCAGTCCGTTTCGGCCGGCGTTGATCGAGGCGTCGATGCCGACCGTCGAGGCGTTGATCAGTTCGACGACATCGTCCAGCGTCTCGGCGCTCGAGAGGTCCACGACCGCGCTCGTTCCGCTCCGATCGGTCAACGAGATCTGACCGAGGTCTCCCAGGCCAACTNNGTACCGAGGTCTCCCAGGCCGTAACCGCCACCGAGACTCGACAGCAGCACTCCGGAAAGCCCCGCCTGGAGTCTGCCGCCGCTGATCGTGGCACCGGTCGCTGCACCGGTCAGACCGAGGTCTTCGGCAGTCCGGCCGCCGAACAGACTCGTCACCTCGAACGTTCCTCCGTTGTCGACCGTCAGATCGGTCAGTTCGATTCGATCGCCGTCGGCGCTCAGGGCGGCAGAGAGTCGCGTCGGTGCGGCGGCATTGATCGTATCGATGACGTCTCCCAGATCCGACACGTCGGCGAAATCGATCTGCAGTGCAGCGCTGCCGTCGCGGAAGTTGACTTCGATGTCGGCGAGCGACTTGTTGAAGTCGACGCCGCGGCCGTCATTCAGCAGATCGAGCGACGTGCCGGACCCGAGTTCGACGATGTCGTTCCCCAGCGCGGTATTTGCGGCGACGTTGATGCCGGACAGCCCGAGATCGGCCGCCGTCGTCGCGGCTCCGACCTGCTGGACGATCAGATTCGACACGGTCTGTCCGGTGTTGTCGGTCAGTCGGATCGCGTCTCCATCCAGACTGGCGGTGACGTTGATCGTCGAACTGCCGTTGATCGCTTCGACGACATCGCGCGTCGTCTTGGCGAAGCGGAGATCGATCACGCCGGAGCTTCCCGAGCGATCGGTGATCCGGATCTGACCGCGTTGGACTCCTTCGCCGCCGTTCAGTCGATCGAGCGCGATCGGATCGTCGACGAAGCCCCCTTTGCGCAGCCGGACCGTTCCGGCGCCGAGCGGCTCGGTCGCCGAAGCGATGCGGCCGCTGAGCAGTTGCTGACTGCGCGCCGTGCGGACCGGCTGGAACGAGTACGTTCCGACGCCCGGCGTACCGGTGACTCGGGTCGAGAGTGCTGCCGTGTTGCTGCTCGAGACGGCGACCGCATCATGCACGTCGGCTCGCCCGAGATTGTCCGAAGCGAGCTGGACACCGATGACGAGCGCCGTCAGCTCGGTGAAGGCGACCTGCTGCGACTTCATCGCGGCGATGCGCGAGACGAGACGATCGCGGGGACGCGCCGAAATGGCGATCAGCTGATTGATCGTGTCCTGGATCGGAATCCCGGTGATGACACCGATGGCCGATTGGATACCGCTCATGGTCTTCTCCCCGCGGACAGGAATCGACGGGGCGTCCCCCCTCGACCGTCCGACCGAAGCATAGGTCTTGCCGGAGGAGCACCGGCTCGGGCGTCTTCTTCGTATCGACGTTCGCCGGTGAACACCCCACTGCGGCTTGCCGAACCGGACAGGTCGACGCGATCTCCCCGATCGCGTTCGCCTTGCGCATTCGTTCGACAAAGGGGGGTCAAGAACGATCAGAGCCCCGAGACCGCGCGGGGGGATCTCGGGGCCCTGGTTGCGTTGACCCGTCGGTCGTCACGCCGCCCGCTTATCGGAGCAGCGAGAGGACGTTCTGCGGGTTCTGGTTGGCGATCGCCAGCACCGACGTACCGGACTGCACGAGCACCTGGGCTCGCGTCAGCGCGGCACTTTCCTTGGCGAAGTCGGCATCGCGGATCGCCGATTCGGCTTCGGTCAGGTTCGCCAGGTAATCACCCAGCGCGGTGCTGTTCGACTCGAGGGTCGTCCGCTGGAAGGCACCCAGCCGACCGCGAAGGTTGGCGACCTTCGTGATCACCTCTTCGACCACCTTGCCCGCTCCGACCGCATCGTTCTCGAGCGACTTGGCGTTGCCCGAACGGAGCTCGTACAGACGACCGGCCGAACCGCCGAGGCTTCCGGAGTTCAGGTTCTTGATGCCGATGCGGGCCTGCTGGTTGCTGACCACGTCCGGACCGAG
>DKKP01000377.1 GCA_002455335.1 Anaerolineales bacterium UBA6663
CGACCCGCCCTTTCCGTTTCTGCCTAGATGCGGCCGCCCATCGTCAGGGCCATCAGGGCCTTCTGGATGTGGAGGCGGTTCTCGGCTTCCTGATAGATCACGGATTGCGGGCCGTCGATCACGGCATCGGTCGCTTCGTAGCCGCGGTCGATCGGCATGCAATGCATGTAGGTCGCTGTCTTCTTGGCGAGCCCCATGCGTCGTTCGTCGCAGATCCAGCCCTTGTGCTCGTCACACATGGCCTGAACGGCAGCGGGCTCCTCGGTGACCATGATCGGGCCCCAGCTCTTGGCGTAGCACACGTCGGCGTCTTCGAAAGCGGCATCCATGTCGTCGACGATCTCGAACTTCGTGCCGCTGGCGTCGGCATGCTTGCGGGCAGCCTCGAGGGTGTGCGGCATCAGCTCAAAGCCCTTGGGGTGGGCCAGGGTGACGTCCATGCCCCAGCGGGTCATCAGCATGATCAGCGACTGCGGCACCGAGAGCGGGCGCACGTACTTGGGCGCATAGGTCCACGAGATCACGAACTTGCGGCCGCGCAGGTTCTGGCCGTAGTTCTCGCGGATGGTCATCAGGTCGGCCATGGCCTGGCAGGGGTGATCGACATCGTCCTGCATCGAGAAGACCGGCACATTGGCGTGTTTGGCGATGTCGTATTGATACTTCTGGCCGATACCGGTGCGGCAATCGCGGACGGCGATGCCCTGGCCGTAGCTGCCAAGCACGAGACCCGTATCCTTGGCGTTCTCGCCGTGGCCGATCTGCGTGGCAGACGGTGTGAGATAGACGGCGTGACCGCCGAGCTGGGTCATGCCGGTCTCGAACGAATTGCGCGTGCGCGTCGACTCTTCGAAGAAGAGCATGTACAGGGTCTTGGCGCGCAGGATGTGATCGTGCAGCTCACCCATCGCGAAGCGGCGCTTCAGGTCGTCGGCCAATTTGAGCGCCGCGTCGAGCTCGGAGTTCGACCAGTCCTCCGTCGTGATGAAATCTTTGCCAAACAGCTGGGTGTTCATGAGATCACTCCTTCAGGGAATCAACGAATGGGAACAGCGCGTAGAACGCGGCTGCCTTTTTTAGTTTTTCGAGGTCGACCTGATCGTCGACGGCGTGGACAAAGCGCTCTTCCTCGGGGCCGAAACCGAGCGTCGGGATGCCGGCCGCGCCGGCCGAGTAGGTGCCGTCGGTGCTGAACCGCCAGACGTCCACGGCGGGTTCGACGCCCCAGAGCTGACGACAGGTGGCGAGGCCGGCGGCGATGAGCGGGTGGCCGTCCTCCAGGTACCAGCCCGGGAAGAAGCTCGGCCCATCGAGCCGCTCGCCCGTGTGCGTGGTCACGGGTTGGTCAGAGATGCGGGCCGTGGCGCCCAGCTGGCCAACGACGGCCCCGATCTGAGCCAGGATGCTCTCGGCCGTCTCGCCCGGCATCATGCGCCGGTCGACCGCGACCTCGCACCAGCTCGGCACCGAGTTTGGCGTGTGTGGGCCCTCGATGAGCGACACCACCTGCGAGCCGCGCCCAAAGACCGGATGCTCGGGCAGGGCGCTGTTCATGCGGTCGAGTGCCGCGATCACGGGCAGCATCTTGAGGAGGGCGCTCTCGCCGAGATGGGGTTGGCTGGCATGCGCGGCCTTGCCCGTCGTGCGCACGCGGATCTCGCAGCGGCCGCGCTGGCCGCGACGCAGGGTCAGATCGGTGGCTTCGGCCAGGAGGACCGCATCCGGGCGCACGCCGTCGCGCTCGACCAGCGACCGGAGTGCGAAGCCCTCGGCGTCTTCCTCGAGTGTAGCGCCCATGACCCAGACCGTGAAGTCGCCGGTCAGATCGAGCGCCTTGAGGATGGCTGCGCCGTACACGATCGCGGCCACGCCGCCTTTGCAGTCCGAGGCCCCGAGCCCCCACATGGCGCCGTTTTCGATCACGGGTTGGAGGGGTGGGTGCGGCCACTCGGATTCATCGGTGACTTCGTTTGTGTCGAGGTGGGCATCGTACAGCAGGGTCCGCTTGCCGCGGCCGATGCGGCCCAAGGCGTTGCCGGCCGAGTCGATCCCGACCTCGTCGCAGCCGATCGCGCGCAGTTCGTGGAGCGTGCGTTCGACCGCGAGCTTCTCCTGGCCGGTATAGCTTCGGATCGCGATCAGGTCGGCCAGGAAGCGCTGTTGGCGCTCGTGGAAGGCCTCGGCCAGCGAGTGGATTTTCGAGACCAGGGTTGCGACAGGGGGTGCTTGGGCCACAGGATCCTCCGATCGAGATCGAATCGGCAATGACCATTACCACCGAGGGAACGAAGGCTATTTTAGCACAACTGAAATCAATCAAGTCGCACTCAATTGGAATATTTTGCTCTAGGGCCAGTTCTGGCCGGCGTCGGCCGCAACCGGGGTATGATGATTTGGCGCAACCGATCAAGCTCCGTCCGTGGGGTCGGGCTGGCAGACGTCTGGCCGGCGGCGCCGGTATCGACCGAGGAGGTGGAGGCGTGTACGACACGGACAGCCCCGAGGCGATTGTCGTGGGCGGCGGTCTGGTAGGCAGCTCGATCGCCTATCACCTGACGCGGGCCGGGGTGTCGACGCTCTTGATCGAGCAGGGCGACCTGGCTTCGGGCGCCTCTGGCGCGAACTTCGGCAACGTGCAGGTCGCGGACGCCGAGTTCGGGCTAAGCCTCGACCTGACGTTGCGGAGCTTCGCGCGGTTCGCCACGCTTGAGGCCGAGCTGGATTACCCGGTCGGCTTCCTGCGGACAGGTAGCCTGTTGTTGATCGAGAACGCGCAGCAACTGGCGCTCATGCAAGAGCGAGCGGCTCGCCTGCAAGCAGTCGGCCTGCGGGTCGCCCTTTTGGATCGCGACGAGACAAGGCGTTTGGAGCCCTTTCTCGACCCAGAGGCCTTTCTTGGCGCGCTCTACCACCCTGATGAAGGCACGCTGGATCCCTTCAGGCTGGTGCGAGCCTTTGTGCGGCGGGGCCAGGGACATGGGTTAGCGCTCTGGACCCACACGCGCGTCTCGGGGATTGAGATCAAGGGTGCGCGGGTGACGGGGGTCGTCACATCCCGCGGCCGTGTGTCGGCGCGTTGGGTGATCCTGGCGGCCGGAGCCTGGGCTTACGAGTTGGGCCTGACGGCGGGTGTTGGACTGCCGTTGGCGTGGGTGCAGGGTGAGGCGGCTGTGACCGAGCCAGTCGAGAACGTGGCCCAGAACACGCTGGCTACGGCCGCCTTCTTCGAATCGACCGAGGGGTCGGGCGCCCAGACGGTAGGTTTTTGTCTTCGGCAGCGCCCACGCGGCCATGTCATGATGGGCGAAGCGGCCAGTGTCACACGCGCGCTGGGACGCACGGCAACTGCTGCAGCCTTGCCCTTGGTGGCGCGCGAAGCCTGCCGATGGCTGCCTGGTCTGCGCCGGGCGAATGTGGTGCGCACCTGGGCCATCCCGGTGGCCTTCACGGCGGATCATCGACCCCTCTTGGGCCCAGTCGACGGTGTCGACGGCCTGGTGGCGGCGACGGCACTTAAGAGCACCATCATCCTGACGCCCGTGGTGGGTGAACTGGTGGCCGAACTGATTACGACGTCGCATTGGGACCCCCGGCTCGGCGAGTTCTCGCCCACTCGAACAGGTGGCCCGTGAGAATCTCACCGGATGTGCGGGTGGCGTTCGATCTCGTTTCCATCTTGGACAGGGGGCCGACCTCCTGTGGTGGTCGCGCAAATAGGCGAACCCCTGGGTCAAGCCTGGTCCGACCAAACGTGCGCGGCGGCGCGGTGTCGGACTGCATGGCATGAAACGTGCTCTGCCTGAAAGGATGATGTTGGATGGCGGTGACGAATCTTTTGCGGCTTAATGGTTTTGATCTGGGAGGTTTGATAATGACACTACTCCGTTTCCTTCGACCGGTCATTCTTGTGGCGCTTCTGGTGGGGTCTGCCCCTTTCACGGCTCGAGCGACCTCGACGCCGCCGTTCCGTGTATATCTCACATTCGAGGATGGCCCCACCTCCGAGCACACGCCGGGCATCCTGGATACGCTGGCTGCCTATCACGCCCACGCCACCTTCTTCATCAATGGCTGGCAGATCCCGGGCAAGGAGGCGATCCTGCAACGCATCGTGCGGGAGGGCCATGCGATCGGCAATCATCTGTGGACCGAGCCGGGCTACTATAGTGGCGCGGCGGCCGATAAGGTGCAGGCTGCGTACAGGCAAACCGAGGACGCGCTTCGCGCCGCGCTCGGCCCGGAACTCGCCGTTGTCTACGACCAACAGGTGAAGCTCTTCCGCCAGCCGGGCGGGGGAGCCCAACCGTTCCCGACGCTCGAGGGCGTCCGCGTCATCACGTACAACTGGAACGTGGATAGCGACGATTGCGGCTTTCAGATGGGCACGGCGCCCAAGGGCGCGCAATTCGATAAGCGCGTGATCGACAATGTGTTGAACAAGCCCGCCTCGAAGGGACTGCTTTACAACGTCTACGACTACGGCGACGGCGTCGTGGTCGTCATGCACGACATCAACCGCGTCACGGGCCGAATCCTACCGACCGTGCTCACTGAGTTGCAAGCGGCCGGCGCGACCTTCGAGGCCCTGCCGCGGCCGTGGGACGCGCTCGATTCGATGCCCGTGGTCCTTGGGGCACCGCCCGTTCACGGCGCTGGCATCGAAGGCGTCAGCCTGGTGGCGATCACCACCGGGTCGACGCGTCTGCGCACGGCCCCGGCCGGTAAGTTGGTGCGCTTCCTGGAGGCCGGCGTCTCGTTGACCGTGACCGGCTACACGCCGGGCTGGTACCGTGTTGCCGATGGCGAATCGATCGCCTGGATCTCGACCAACCGGGTCAAGGTGTTCGGTCCAATCCCGACTCTGCCGATCGTCAAGCCATAGTCTACGTGTGACACCATGTGGCCGGTTTCGCCGTTCGCGTGCCAAGCTCAGCCTCCAGATCGCAGCGATCGGGCCTGATCCACGGATGCTTGAGCCATGACGTTCCGATACTCGCGCGTATTAGTCGCTATATCGGCGGTTCCCTTTTTTTTGTTTTCTGCCGCGTCAGTGTGGATTTGGCGGGTGGAACCTTTTGTAGGGCTGGCTGTTGTCGTGATCCTGGCATTGCCGTTTCTGCTGTTGACGGTCGCGGCGGTCCTCAAGGTCTCCGACGTTGTTACCCTGGACCCGCACCAGATCCACCGCTCCTTTCTGGGTCGACGGGAGTCGATCGCCTGGCTCGATGTGTGCGCAGTCGGGCTTGACGACGAGCGATTGGTGATCCGAGACGGCGCTACGGTTACGTTGGCGGTGGAGCGCACCCATCCAGCTTATCCCGTTGTGCGCATGTGCGTGCTCGCGTTCTTGAGGCCGATCTGGATCCAAGACCTTCGCTCCGTCTTTCACCTCGATCCGCTCATGAACGTTGTCGGAATCGGATTGACGGCCGTTTTCTTCCTGGTGGGTGTGTCGTCCCTCAGGTTCGGAGTGTGGAATCTGATACTCGCGTTGGGTTGCGGAGTCCTTGCTATCCTCATGGGCATGACCTGGGGAATGCTTCCACAGCGAGTTCGCTTGCAAGAGCGAGAGCTGCTCATCGAGTCCTGGCGCGGCGCCCAGGTGCTGCGGGTCGATGAGGTGGTATCCATCGACGCCGTTTCTGGATATCTCCCCGGAAGCTTGGCCGTTCGTCTGACGACGCGAACAAATGGTTCCTTTGACCTGCAAAACATGCGCGAGGGTGGACTGAGGCTCTATCTGTCTCTGGTCGAGTGGCGCCGGGCTCTGAACACCGCCCCACACAGAACGGCTGCTGATGAGCCATCGATGGTGGGAGCGCAACAGGTCCATGCAGCGTCAACGCGCGCTTGAGTGGCGACACGTGGGCATCGATCTGTGCTTTCGCCGCTTCCAATGGTTGAACATCCTCGCGCCATTGAAGGCGCGGCGCGCGAATTGGATCCGCCCCAGATCGCGGCCTGGGCGCGCCTGAACCCTGCGCTGGATTGGTTGCGCTATGATGACTAGGCGCGACGCGAATCCTGACAGACTCTGTCTTGGAGACACAATGAACGAGATCCCAGAATCGCATCTTGACCTCATTGATGGGCCGTATGTAGTGGCGTTGTCGACCCTCATGCCCGACGGCCAACCGCAGACCACACCGGTGTGGTGTAACCGAGCAGGCAACAATATCTTCATCAACGTCATGAGGGGCTTTCGTAAGGAGCGGAACATGCGTCAGAACCCGAAAGTTTCACTACTGGTGTTCGACGCGAAAAATCCACTGCGCAAGGTTGAGATCCGCGGTCTTGTGGTCGAGATGACCGAAGAGGGCGCCGTGGAGCACAATGACGAACTCGCCGGCTGTATCTGAACCGGCCCGATGCCGTGTTCTTCGGCGACGCGGTCCCGGTGGCCATGCAATCGCGCTACACGCCGGTGCGCGTCCGGGTGGAGCCCACACACATTCGCGTCGAAGGCTAAGGGTGAACCCGTGATCCCGGACACACATAGCGATCTGTTGCGCGCTCCCGTGCATGGAGTGCTGACCACCTTGATGCCGGACGGCATGCCGCAATCCAGCATCGTCTGGGTGGATTACGATGGGCAGTGCCTGTTGCTCAACACGACCCTTGAACGACAGAAGGGCCGGAACATGCAAGCGGATCCGAAGGTGACGGTACTGGTCATCGATCCCAATGACTCGAGCCGCTGGGTCGAAGTGCGCGGGACAGTCATCGAGATGACCCGAGAAGGCGCCGAGGAGCACGCCGATAAACTCACTCAGCGCTATTGTCCGCACAAGAAGCATTTCTATGGCGACATCTACCCGGTCGAGCAGAGGGCTAAAGAAACGCGCGTCGTGGTCCGCATCCGACCACTCAAGGTCACATGGGACGCGATCTTCCGGACGGGCGATAAGGCGTCAGCTATCCTGTGATCGTCCGTGCCATGGACAAAACGTGTTGTTCTGTCTTGTGGCTCGAAGTGGAACGAATGTGCCCGGTGGCTGCTGACCATGGCGTGACTGCACGCATTCGACACCCTCGCCATGACGTCCATTGGGCACCCCAGCGGCCCGACCGAGGAGCCGCTGACCGCCGATAACAGCCTGGACTACAATTCTTTGCATCGGTCGGCCTTTGGCGGATGACCAGACATCACCATGTCCTCGCCGGTCCTCGTCACGAAACTCCTTGTCCCTGTGCGGCGGGCTTACGTCGTGCCTCGCCTTCGTTTGATCCAAAGACTGGACGAGAGCCTCCGGTACCCACTGACGGTGATTTCGGCGCCCGCCGGTTTCGGAAAATCGACCCTTCTGGCTGAGTGGGCTGCGACCTTTGCTCAGACGGCACCTGAGGCCTCGATTGTTTGGCTGTCACTGGACCAGGATGACCGCGATCCCTATCGCTTTCTCGCGAGCCTCTGCGCGGCGCTGCACCCGATCGCGCAAGGCGCGATCGAGCCGTTGCTCGCGTCACTGACTTCATACCAGCGGCCACCCGTCGCGGCTGTCGTAACGGGGTTGGCGAATGGGCTGGCTGCCGTGCGAGGAGCCTGCGTCCTCGTCTTGGATGATTACCACCAGGTCGATGAACGGCCTGTGGGCGAAGTGCTGGCTCAGTTGCTGGATCATCAGCCCCCACAGCTACACCTGATCATTGCCTCGCGTCAGGATCCAGCCTTGCCCCTGGCTCGGTTGCGGGCGCGCCAGCAGTTGATCGAATTGCGCGCGGCTGACTTGCGCTTCACGTTTGCCGAGAGCGCCGAGTTCCTCAACCGGGCTATGCATCTGAACCTCTCCCTGAACGACGTCAGGGCCCTTGAGAGTCGCACCGAGGGTTGGGCTGCCGGCTTGCAGTTGGCCGCGCTCTCCCTGCAGGGCAGGGACGATGTCGCCCAACGAATCGCGGATTTCGCTGGAAGCCACCGGTTTGTGCTGGACTATCTGGTCAATGAGGTGCTGGGGCAGCAGTCCGGGTCTGTTCGTGACTTCCTGCTTCAGACGTCGATCCTCGAGCGCCTGTGCCCTTCGCTGTGCGACGCCGTCACCGGACGAGGTGACAGCCTGACCGTCCTGGCCGGACTGGAGCGCGCCAACCTGTTCCTGGTTCCGCTGGATGATCGGCGCCAGTGGTATCGCTTTCACCCCTTGTTTGCGGAGGTGTTGCAGGCGCAATTGCATGAGACACGCGCCCGCGACATCGCCGCCCTTCATCAACGAGCGTGCGCCTGGTTCGAACGCAACGAGCTGGCTCCTGAGGCTGTACGACACGCACTGGCCGCCAGGGACTTCGATCTGGCGGCCGACCTCCTCGAAGACATATGGCTCTCCATGAACGTGAACCACCAATCAGGTCTATGGATGAGCTGGGTGACGGCATTGCCGGAGGACCTGGTCCGTGCCCGGCCTGGGATCAGCGTCGGCTACGCCTGGGCCTTGCTCAGCGCCGGCCGTCTTGAGGAGAGCGAGGCGCGGCTGCTGAATGCCGAGCGGCGACTCCTTGACTGGACGGGAGACCGCACGTCCGGCCGGTTGGGGGCGAAGCCCGCGGCCTGTCAGGACCTGCAGATCTCTATCGCGGCGGCCCGCGCTTATCGGGCGATGGCGCTCGGCGATCTTGACGGCACCCGCGCGCATGCGGGCCAGGCGTTGGCATTGTCTTCATGCCCCGACTCGCTCTTTCGCACTCGCGCCATGGCGATGCTAGGCTTCGCCGAATATGCCAGCGGAAACCTGGCCGAGGCCGAGCATCAGTTGCTCGAGTTTCAGAACAGCATGTGGCAGGTTCATGACCTGGCCAGCGCCATCGGCATCACGTTCATTCTGGCAGACATCAAACGGGTCCAGGGTCGTCTGCGCGATGCGATCGCCACGTATGTTCAGTCTCTCGAGCTGGCCGACCGTCTGCATGCGCCGGCGTTTCTGGGCGCGTCGGATCTGCACCGGGGGCTTGGAGAGCTGTTCTGCGAACAGGGCGACCTTGACGCGGCAGCGCGCCATCTGGCCATGGCGCAACGGCTGGGTGAACAGGGCGCGCTCACCGGCTGGCCCCAGCGCCTTTACGTGGCCCGAGCCCGCCTGCGCGAACTCCAGGGCGATCCGGCAGGCGCCTTGACCTTCCTGGAAGAGGCGGAGCGCGTGGTCGTCCGAAACCCCTTGCCCACCCGGTCGATCGTGGCCCTTCAGGCACGAATGCTCGTCAGGCTGGGTCGATGGAAGGACGCGCTCCACCGGATGCACGCTCGGGGATTGACTCCCCACGACCCGCCTGCGTATGTCCACGAGTTCGAGTACCTGGTCCTGGCGCGTGTATTGACCGCGCGTTACGGCGCCGATCCCGTAGAGGGCGAGCGCCAGGACATCGTCGACCTGTTGGACCGACTCTTGACGGCGGCGAGCGAGGGCGGGCGAACCGGGAGTGTGATCGAGATCCTGGTGCAGCAGGCGTTGACCCTTCAGGTCTGCGGCGATGGATTGGGCGCCCTGGAGGCTTTGAGCCGGGCGGTCGACCTGGCCGAACCTGAAGGCTACCAGCGCGTGTTTCTAGACGAGGGCGCGGCGATGCGCTCCCGCATTCGCTCGCTGGCGCAAGCACGCGGGCATCCGCCGGGTTCCTATGTTTGCCGACTCCTGGCGGCCTTCGCTCAAGCGGTGGATCGGCCCCGTGATTGTCGCCTCGACTGGAATACCGAATTGCCCGAGCCGCTCAGCGAGCGGGAGGTGGAGGTGTTGCGGTTGCTCCGGAGCGACTTGAGCGGTCCGGAAATCGCCCGACGATTGGTCGTGTCACTCAATACCTTCCGCACTCATACCAAGAGCATCTTCGCCAAACTGGGCGTTAACAACCGGCGAGCCGCCGTGCGCCGCGCCGACGAAATTCATCTGGTGTAGCGCCGCCGATCTCGCCCCGGGTCCTCCCTGTGCTGACCCCGAAAAACCACATCAATTGGTGAGGCCGGCCGTGTGGCGCCGGCTCTACCCTGCGTCTGTCCTGCAACGCGTGGTCCCGGATCGCGGACTGTGCGCAGCCGCCAAAGACGGTTTACCCAAAAGGCGGGGCCGGCCGTCGACGGCTCCGGATCTCACGGGCCCGAACTGACGGCAGCTGGAGATGCCGCACATCACGGGTTCGGGTATTCACGATTCGTCGCGCCGAGTCGGGCAGGGCCGCGGCGATTTAGCAAGAGGGAGAAAGACAACATGACCACATTAAGGCTTTCACGGTGGGCGGGGTTTTGGTACCTGCTGGTGGCGATCTTTGGTTCGATCAATCTGGCGTTCGTCAATCCGCGCCTGCTGGTGCCCGGCGACTGGGTTGCGACGATGAATAACATCCAGGCGTCTGAGGGTCTACTTCGGTTTGGCATCTTCAGCAACATCATCCTCGCGGTCGTCTTTCTGTGTCTGGGCAACACCCTCTATACGCTCTTTCGACCCGTGGATAAAAGCCTGGCTCGCTTGATGGTGCTGTTTGTCGTCTCCAGCGTTCCGCAGATGTTCCTCCAGGTGACTCGTCTGGCGCCCCTGCTGATGGGCAGTGGCGATTGGGCCGGAACGGGATGGGGCTCGTCTCAGATTCAGGCGCTGGGCATGGGCATGCTGAAGTTGTATGACGAAGGGGCCTATTTCGCCTATATCTTCTACGGCCTCTGGATGTTGCCGCTGGGATTGCTCGTATTCAAGTCACGGTCCGACTGGTTGACAAAGGTATTGGGCGTGGCGCTGGTGGTGGGATGCTTCGGCTATATCGCGCAATTCCTGCAGGTCTTCTGGGCTCTGCCTTACCAGGCGGTCGCCTCCCTCTGGATGAACGTCACCGTCCTGGCGGAAGTGGTCTGCATCGGCTGGCTCTTTGTCAGAGGGCCCGCCGACCACCCTCAGGCAATCGTAGAAAAGGTCGAGTCCCGGCCGATCGCCACCAGCCAGCTGTTGAACTGATCTGGCCCGTTCGCAGGCCGGGGGCCGCACCTGCGCTGTGGAGGCGGTTGCCCCGGCCTGCCCGGAGTCGAGTTGACCCGAACCGGATCGCGAAAGCGGCGACCCGCACGTTGGTCATAGGTGTCGAGGTCAGCGACCCGACGCTTCAACCGGTGGGCGCCGAGAAGGAGAATGTATGTATAGGACGACTCTACTTACGATCTTGCTGTTGGCGTTGACCGCTTGTTCAGCGCCCGAAACGCCGGCCGCGCCGGGTGCCTCTGCGACGGGCGCCACTCCGGCCGACCTCGCCAACCCCGCTTCGGTGCACTGCCGCGAGATGGGGAACACCCTGGTCATTCAGACAGACGACGATGGCGGCCAGCAAGGGATCTGCGTCTTCCCCGACGGCAGCACCTGCGACGAGTGGGCGTTCTTCCGGAAGGAATGTGGCCCAGCGCTGACGGCGACCGGGAAGCCCATGACCCCTCCGCTCGACAACGGTCAGGTGACGATCGAACCGGGCAGCCCACTGCCGCCGGGCGCGACCGAAACCATCGTCGATTGGTGGGGCGTGATCCGAAAGACGGACGTCGGCGCTCAGTACGATGACTATTTCGAGCGCCAGGATACGGGGCAGCCGATCCGTTTCGGCATCGATGCCCGTGAACCCGCGCTCGCGGCCCAGATCGAGGCAATGCGGGATAGCGGCCAGATCGTTCATCTCTCTGGTGCGCTGTACAGCAACGTTCCGGATTACAACGGCTCGCAGATCCTGGTGACCGGCCTCGTGGTCGCACCGTAGCGAGTGATCGCGCTGGACGCCGTCGGGTGGATCCATGTTCCATCCGTAGCGGCCGCAGGAGGCATCTCATGGCGACCGGTCTAGCGAGCGACTTGATCGTCAAGTCTTTGGTCATCCTCTTCGCATACCTCTGGGGAGGCGTGGAGATCTTCCAGCAGATCAAACAGCGCAGATCCCCATCAGGCACATCGCCGTCTCGCGATCGCGGAAGCCTGATTGTGTTGTTTGGGTGCATCACGTTAGGCCATTGCCTCGCGATACCCGTTTGCTTCTCGCCCTATGGTCGGTGGACCTGGGGCCAGCCGTATGCGCAGCTGATCGGTCTGGCCTTCATCGTGGGCGGGCTCTTCATTCGTTGGAGCGCGATGAGAACGTTGGCCTCGCTGTTCACCTATGCCGTGGAGATCCAGACGCAGCATCGGCTGGTGGAAATTGGGCTCTATCGATGGGTTCGCCATCCCGGTTACCTCGGACAGTGCCTGGTCTTCGTCGGGATCGGATTGGGACTGGCGAATGCGCTGTCGCTTCTGGGCCTTCTGGCGCCCGTCAGTGTGGCCTTTATCTACCGGATCAGCGTGGAGGAACGGGCCTTGCTGCAGCGCTTTGGAGGGGCCTATGAAGCCTATCGGCGGCGGAGTTGGCGCATGATCCCGTGGCTCTACTGACGGGCAACGCTTACGTCCATCCGGTGGCGGGCAAACCTCACTCCCATCCCGGGAAGGGAGGTCGTTTCGGCCGCAACCTTTTGGGAAGCTGATCCGCGATGAGTTCTTTTCAGATCGAACCTGTTGGCGGACCTCGTTTGGCCGGTTTGGCCAAGAGTGAAAGGGTCGCTATGGACTTACTCCCAAAGGCGCTGGTCATTGTCGGCAGCATGGCATCCATCGGTTTCGGGGTCTGGCACTTCTTCGTGCCCGAAATCTGGCGCTGGAACGCGTATATTGATGCCGACGCCACTGAGCTGGCTGTGGCTGTGCGCGCGATCAACGTGTTCTTCTCCCTGTCACTGGTGTTGTTCGGTGGGATCAACATCCTGCTCTCGCATGGCGATCGTTCAAACCGTTACTCGTTGATCGTGGTTCTAGCCGCTGGAGTCGTAGAGATCATAGGGCTGAGATCGGATACGATCTCAACCCAACTGTATGGGGGCAGGGCTACATGTCGGAAGCCCTTGAGCGGGTCGTCGAGTTTGGCTTTGGCGACCTGCAATCTAACCGGATCGAGGCCTTGGTCTACCCCGACAATGCCGCATCGCTGAAGCTCTTGGAGCGGCACGGTTTTGTCCGTGAAGGATTACAGGGTCGCCATGGGAAGACCCCATCCGCTCCGGTACTTTGCCTACGCTCCGCCAATCTCAGTCATTGCACGATGTAGTCCGGCAGGCCATGCCCATGCAGCCGTTCGGTTTCGGTTATGACGGGTTCACGAAGCCCGATCGCGCTGACCGGCAACCCGCTCGAGGACCTTTGGAACTGGCTGATTGGTCGGTTCGGAGGTGCGCCGCAGCCGCAACCGACCGCCACGCACATGGCCACCACGCCGATGACGGTGGGCCTGACGCCGTTCGCGACAGCGATCCCGTACCCCTGGAGGCCGCCTACTCAAGCGGAACGAACCCCGTCGTGTGCGCGGCTGATCCGAACACAACGCCGGCCAACGTTCAGCCCTATCTGATCGACGCGGCCTGCACCAACCTTATCGGGCAACTCGAACCGGACCAGGCCGCCCAGCTCATCCGGGAAGTGAACAGCGGGCAAACCATCCTGACGCCCATGCTCGTCAACCAGAGACAAAGCCTATTTGGCAAAGCGTCACGCACCAGGACAAAGGCATTTGGGAGCCGATTCACGGCATGTTCTCTCCGTCTTTGGCCGGGTCATCGCGAAAACAGGGTTGCGTGCGAGCTGTGCCCCGAGTTTCACGGCTGTAGGCTCTTCGTCGTGTTCTGGCCAAATCGTGAAACTCGGGGCATGCGTTACCGATGTCGACAGCCTGATCTTCACGCGACAATGGCGCGTCGCGGTTGGCGCGCCCAAAGTCCCATGAAGAGGAGTGACAGGCCGAGCCCGACCTCGGCCACGAATCCGAGCGGCCAGCTGACGTAGGTGATGGCCGTGAAGCCCGGCAAGAGGAAGAACTGCAGGGCCGTCGCCGTCCAGGTGCAGCAATGCACCATCAACACGATGCCCAGGGCCTTGGGGAGGAAGCCGGATTTGTAGACCAGATAGCCGAGCGGAAAGAGCCAGGGGCCGTAGAAGAATTGGGCGATTTGGAAGCCGTTCTTGTAGAGATACAGGAAGGCCATGGCCAGGGCCTGCAGTTGATCGGCCGGGTAGGGCTTCAGGAAGTCAGCGCCGCTCAACACCCATGAGCTGGAGACCAGGAAGATATCGCTGGCGCACTGAACCGCGACGCCGGTCGCGTTCAACAGCAGGAATAGCAAGGCCACCTCCGGGTTCACGGGCTTCAGCAGCCTGTATAGGGCCCAGGCCGTCAGTAGGAACAGCACCGCCGCGATCAGATCGATGACGAAGCCGACCTTGAACATCCCGGCCGAAGCCGCGATATTCGCGGCGGTCGCCGCGGCGTCGCCGTAGATGATCGTGCTCGAGCGGCCCACGACGTCTGCAACGATCTGGACGACGACGTAGACAAGATACAGTGCCCCGGCGGTCCGGGCGGTCTTGGTGACGGTGTTCATGACGATACTCCTTGGTGCATTGAGCCCAACGCGATCAGAGGGCCGCATGAGGCTGTAGCGTGGCGGCGTCGCCTCGGGCCGGCAGCGGGTTCAGGTCGCGCGGTTCGAGCGACGATGCCCCAGCCGGCGAGCCAGCGCGGCAGCAATCGGGCCCGAACGAAGATGAAGTTGTACAGAAGCGTCCCCAGGCCCCAGGCGAACAAAACCACGACGTCTCGGGTCCACTCCCGCGGAGTCACGATCACGTCGCCCAGCGTTTGGAGGTACGACGCCTCTGGTGCCCCGGCCGCCACGAACGCCCGACTCAGAGGGATCAGGGCCAGGAGCCCGAGCGCGGCCACGATCCCGCAGATCGCTTCGATCGCGCGCAGCACGACGGCCCACAACGCCATCGCCTCGTGGTGCCTGCGCAAGATCGGGTACAACCAGATCGCGATACCCGAACAGGCCAGCTCCATGCTCCATGGTGAGGAGCAGGAGGACGCCGATGATCACCTCGGTGCTGTGTCCGGCGATCGGCGCAAGATAATCCGGGCTGTTGAGGGTTGCCAGCGGCGATAAGGTCAGGAAGCCGGCGACGTCGGCGTCGACGAACAGGGACCCCGCGACCAACGCGCTCTGTCGATGTGTGGTCATGCTTTCCCCTTGCTCGAGCGAACCGGATGCGGCTCACTGGGCTGGACTAAAACGATCGAGATCAACGGCAGGCCGACGTCACGGATCTTGCGGAGCAGGCCATGCAGAGCGGCCTGGTCGGCGATCAGCCCGCCGAGCAGCGTGGTGCCGTCCTCCTCCGCGGTAACACTCAGGCCCTCGAACCAGCCGGCCAGCTCGTGACCCAGGTGGCCCTGGATGCGGATCTCGTAGGCTGTCGGCCGACTTAGGCCCTCGGCGGGCAGTTCCTCGATAGGCATGGCGCCTACCTCACCGAGCCGGCGATCTGGTCTGTCTGTGTCGGGTCGGGACGGGCGCCCGCCCTGGCCAGCCACCCAACCACCACGCCGAGTGCCAGGAACCGGGGCACGTTCATCACGGCGCCGATCACATGGAAGATCGAGAGATGGTCGGCATCTACCGCGATCGAATAGACCTCGATGACGCTCATCGCCGCCAGGCTGAGGAGCGTGGCCTTGACGATTGAGCTCCCTCCCGGGATGCGATCAGGGAAGGCCAACAACAGGCCGCTGACGCAGACGGCGATGATCAGGCCGCCGACCAACGCAGCGAGTGTCATCGGCCAGTAGGAGATCGCGAAAGCAGCCCGATACGCGGCGGCAATTGGGGTCAGCGAGATCGCGAAGTTGGTAACCCAA
Source organism: Anaerolineales bacterium UBA6663 (assembly GCA_002455335.1). Taxonomy (GTDB): domain Bacteria; phylum Chloroflexota; class Anaerolineae; order Anaerolineales; family UBA6663; genus UBA6663. The sequence continues at coordinate 15,727 of DKKP01000377.1, forward strand.
AACGCCATACCGCCAGCGCGTGCGAGGATCACGATCCGGCTCCAGAGCGTCATCGATCGGGTCATGCGCGTTTCCTCCAGATCGGCGGCGGTTGCCTGGCTCGGGGCCTGGCCACGCTTCGTCTCACCGATCCGCAGTCACTATGCCTCGCCCGTGTCGAGACGCGTAGACACGTTGGTGTGGTCTGAAGTGTTGTTCGTGTCGATCGCCCGGGCCTGGCGGCCTATCGGGAGGCCGACTCTGGCAGGGCTTATGGCGATGCTGACGTGGTACCGGCAAGGCCGGGGACGTGCTGGGTGTCGGTGCAGATCAGGCGAGGGGCAGACGCTTAGAGCAGGTCAAGCGCGCGGGCACGGGCGACGGCCTCGGTGCGCCGCTGAACTTGAAGCTTCTCGTAGATCCTGCGGTTGTGGCCTTTGACGGTGTCGAGGGCAAGGAAAAGGCGTTTGCTGATCTGTTGATTCGAGAGCCCGGCCGCGATCAGCTGCAGGACCTCCAGCTCGCGCGAGCTCAGCGGTTCAAGCAGTGTCGAGTTGCTGTCGCGCGGTGAGCCGTCTGTCGCCGCTGCAGGCCCAAAGGCCGCCAGCAACTTGCAGGTGTACGCCGGCAGGATGTCGCGAGCGCCGGCTTCGCGCAGCAACGGCTCCAGACCCGGACCCAGGTCGATGAACAGCCGCACATAGCCTTCGGGTTCGGCGAGCGTCAGGGCATACTTCAGTGCGGCCAGGGCCTCAGGCAGGGCGCCTTGCGCGTGATGGGCCAGGGCCTGCAGCCCTGAAACCTCGATGGCGCTGCCCTGCCGCGAGCCGGCCTCGGCGGCCTTCAGCAAACGGTCCAACAGGCCAAGGGCCTGGCACAACACCGCGCGGTTGTCGTGGCCGCGGGCCAACAGGACACGCGCCAGGGTGATGTGTTCGAACTCGCGCACGTAACTCAGTTCATCATCGGCGGCGAGCTGCTGCTCGCTCGCCCAGCGCAGCGCGTCGTTCAGGCGGCCATGGCCTGCCCAAATCCGTGCGCGACGCGCCGCGATCGGGCGGACGTTGGGCGAGAAGTTGCCGTCATAGAGACGTTCGGCCTCATCGAGCAGAGCGAGCGCGCCGGCGGGGTCGTTTCGGGCCGTGCGCAGGCACGCCTGGGCCGCGCGCCAACGATAGGGGTTCTGCGGCAAGGCGGCCAGTTCCCCCAGAGACTGGCTCAGCTGCAGATGCTGCTCGGCCGCGTCCAGATCGTTGCGTTCGTAATGAAGCGCAGCCAGGCCGACGTGCATGTCCGCCGCGCCCTGGCGGACTCGTCCACCCTGCTGCGTCGCCCACTCAAGACCGTGTTCGCAGGTGGCCATGGCATCGCGCAGGCGGCCCAGCACGATCTGGATGTCCGCCAGCGTGATCGCGCCTCCGATCGCCGGAGTGACATATCCCGCAAACCGCATATCCGATAGGCCTTCGGTCGTTAGTCGTTCCGCTGTGACGAGATCCCCTGCGGCCCAGGTCGCCAGGGCCAATTGCGTGGCCGCCCCGCCGCGCGTGAGGCGATCATCCTCGGCGGCGCGGTCATGCGCCAGCCGTGCAAAGCCGAAAGCAGCCTGGGTGTCGCCGCGTGCCAGGGCCTGACCCGCCCGGATCAACGGCACACGTCCCGGCAGACGCTCGAACTCTACCTCATCGACGACGACCATGCCCGCAGGCCTTCGTCCGGCGGCAGACGCCTCCAGCCAGCGTTCCGCGTCGCTCAACCGCCGCTCCACACTGGCCATCTCGCCACAGGCCATGCAGGTCAGGGCACAGCCGGTACAGAGCACAGGCCGCGCGCGGATCAGGTCGTCGGGCAACATCTTGAACCAGCTGAGCAGCAACGTGAACTGCCGGTTGAGGCTGAGGGCCGGCAGGGCCAGCTCGAGGAGATCCGCGGCCCGCTCCAGATCTCCAGCGGCCAGGGCATGCCGGATCGCGTCCGGTCGCTCCCCGTATTGCTCGTACCAGGCGCTGGCCCGTCGGTGGAGGGCAACGACCCGTTCAGGATGTAAATCATGGAGGTGCGTCTGCAGGACGTCGGCGAAGAGGTGGTGATAGCGGTACCACTGGCGCGTGTCATCGAGCTGAATGAGAAACAGGTTGCTGCGCTCCAGGAAGTAAAGGGTCTCCTTTGCCTTCTCCCGGCCCGTGACCGCCTCGCATAGCGCAGGGCACAACCGATCAAGGATGCAGGTCTCCAGCAGAAAGTCGCGGACCTGATCCGGCAAATGCCCGATAACCTCGGAAACAAGATAGTCCAGGACAAAGCGATGGTCGCCCGCGAAGGCCTCTATGAAACTCGCCGCATCATCGCGGCCGTGCATCGAGAGCGCGGCCAGTTGCAGACCGGCGATCCAGCCTTCGGTGCGGGCCTCCAGAGCGGCCACATCTCTTTCGGTGAGCGCGAGACCCATGACCTGCGTCAAGAATTGCGAGGCTTCGGCGAACGTGAAGCGCAGGTCACCGGCTCGCAACTCAACCAGCTGATCGCGGGCGCGCAGGCGCGCCAGGGGAAGCTGCGGATCTTCGCGGGTGGCGATGACTACGTGCAGTTGGGGAGGCAGACGCTCCACCAAAAACGTCAGGGCTTCGTCCACCGCTTTGGAATCGATCAGGTGGTAGTCGTCCAGGACCAAAACGAACAAGGTTGAACGCGCTCCGATGTCGTTCAGCAGCGTTGTGATGACCGCCTCAGTCGTGGGTGGCCGCGGCGAGTGAAGCAGGGCCGGCAGATCTGCGCCGATATCGCCGTCGATCGTTTGTAACGCCGCCACAAGGTACGTCAAAAAGCGTGCCGGATCACCGTCATGCTCGTCAAGCGATACCCAGGCGATCGGGCTGCCGCAAGTTGACGCCCAGTCGCTGAGTAACGTGGTTTTTCCAAAACCCGCCGGGGCGGAGACGAGGGTCAAGGGCCGCCGCAACCCATCTGTGAGTCGTTCGATCAGGCGAGCGCGGGGAACAAGCTGCGCCCGGCGCCAGGGGATGTGGAGCTTGGTGCTGAGGACCGGTGTGGACATGGCTCCGCCGATTCGACGACTCAAACACAGCCTGATGGCGGCGATTCTAGCGCATGGCGCGTGCCCCCAACTCACCCTGCCGAGGAGCGAGCGTTATCGCTGGCGACCCGACGGTAGCTCTGGCCCGGGCGCGACACCCATCGTGCGAGACAAGCCGACCATTGGCGTTTTGGCCGGCATGAGCCCATTCGATCCAGCGCACTACTTACGTTCATTTCGGTCGGGTGACCCTTCGTGGTTACGAACGCGAGCGGCTACTTCCCCAGTTGAGACGTCAGGAGCGCCCTGGGTCAACGCTCAAGACTCTCCGGACGCCCGGCATCGCCAGTTGCTGAAAGAAAGCATCCATGCGCTCTGGCGGGTAGGGCATTTTGTGATCGAGCCACCACTTGAGGAGGATGAGCAAGGTCCCGGATAGCGAGTAGGACAGTATCTCCAATGGAACGGACGACTCCGGCCGTCCGACCAGGATCGGTGTCAGGCGCTCCTGGAGCCTGGCGCTCAGCGCCGTATGCCCATCGCGGGTGAGCAACTCCAAACCCGATCCCCACACAAGGGTTCGATAGAGCGCGAAGTGCCCCTGCGCATGGCGGAACAGCGGCGTGGTATCCAGCGTTACTTCGTGGTCGGATCCGCCAATGCTGACGTGTTGGGCCAGCAAAGCCAGCGCGCGCTCAAAACCGCTCGTCAACAACTCATCCTTCGTCTGGAAGTGAGCGTAGAAAGTCGACCGACCCACGTTGGCGCGGTCGACGATCTCGTTGATCGAGATCTCGTCGTAGTGTTTTTCGGCCAGCAACGCCAGGAGCGCCTCCATCAAGGCCTGTTGCGTCCGCTGCGAGCGACGGTCCTGCCGGATGTGAGCCATGGGGCTGCCTCGATAGTGTACAAAACCCTCGGTTTGTCTCGTATCAGACAAACCGACCCGGCTGTAGATTGCCTCCACGACGGCCGGCAAAGACAATGCCGATATCCGAATGATAGTCCCTATCGATCAGCCCATGAAGGAGGCACGAACATGAACCCCAACTCAACCCTGGATCAGACCCAACGTATGGGGACCGGTCTGGCCTTCATCCTCTTCCCCCTGGTGTTCGTCTTTGCCTTTGCCGTGCACCCGGATCTACTCCATCCCCGCCTGCTTGGGCCGGAGGAACTCGCGCTGAGAGCCCATGGCAACAGCCTGTTGCAGTTCGGGCACGTGTTGGTCACGGCCAACACGGCCCTGCTGGTGGTAGTGGCGTTGCACTTCATGAAGATTGTGAAGGGCACCGCCGGCGCCTGGGCCGGCTATGTGGGTGGCGCGATCGCCATCCTGGGCGCCATCGCTCTGGCGGCAGACAAGGGCGCGTTGTGCCTGACGATGAGCGCGTTGGACACGGTTCCGCAAAGTGTTTTCGTCCAAACGATGCCGGGTGTGCTGGCGATGTTCACCAAGCAAGGCTGGCTGGTGCTGTTGTGGGGCATCGTGTTACTGCCCGTCGGCTTTGCTATCCAGGCCGTGGCGTTGCTCAAGACCCGGACCCTGCCGCGCTGGCAAGCCAGCCTGTTCCTGGTCGCCGTCTTGCTGGTGGCCACGCCAGACGGGCTCGAGATCGTCAACCTGAGCGCATCCATGCTGATGGCCGTGTCGCTCGTCCCGTATGGTCTGCAGATCATCACTCGGGCGTTGCGCAGCGCCGAGTCGCCTTCCGCGACGTCTGGCCTCCGCCTTGCCGACACCGCACCGATCTCAGGAGCGGGAAAATGATGCGCAAGGCTGAAACCAACTTCTGGCTCGACGCCGCCCTATTCGTCGCGTTGCTGCTCACGACCGCAACCGGCCTTGCACTCTGGCGGTTCCTGCCGCACAGCCCGATTGCGAGCTTCGCCGGGCTATCGCGACCGGTCTGGCTGATGGTTCACGGTGTCACGGGCGCACTCGCCGCCGCGGGTATCGTGCTGCATGTCGTCTGGCATTGGGATTGGCTGAGAGCGCTTCGCGGACGCCCTCTTCGCGAGATGTCGAAGAAGCTACGCGCTAATCGCGTGGTGGATCGGGCCATGTGGTTGTGCTTCATCGCCGCGACCATCTGCGGTGCCCTGTCAGCGGCGTCTCACCTTTATGGATACAGCGACGCCGTTCGCGCACCGGAGCGACTGCATGTCGCGTTTGGGGTCGCGTGGGCCGTCCTGACGATCGCGCATCTGGGGTTGCACGCGAAATGGATTGCGGCGATGGTCCGACGCTGTCTGTCCGGCGGCTGGCAACGTGCAAAAGCCTTGCAGCAGCCCGGTACCTAGGGCGGACATGTGTTCCGGCGGGTTTATGGAGGTCTGGACCATAGCCTGATCGATGGGATGAGCACAGGGCCCGACTCATTGAAGAGTGGGCCCTGTGCTGCACTCCTTGATGTGCACGAACCGCACCGGACATAGTCATTGCGCAGGTCATCCGGGGATTTGACGATGTCCGAGCCGTTCCAGGAGATCGTCCCGTCGGTCGGCCGGGTGATGGTGGCCAGCATGCGCATGAGCGTCGACTTGCCGGCGCCATTTGGCCCGAGCAGGCCGAGGATGCCCGGCCGGATCGCAAGAGAGAAGTCCCGCAGCCCCAGATGTCACCCGCGTATCGCTTGCCGAGGTGGTTCACAGACAGTTGCATCGAGGTCCCCTGGATGGCGAACGAGTGCGATGTGGGCGTCAAGGCGACCGCGCCGAGATGACTGAGCCGCCTTGACCAACGTCTTCACCCGCACGACGCATGCTCCAAATGAATCTGAGCTCAGGTCAGTTCGTACCGGGCTTTGGCGTCAAGCCCCCCTGAACAAATCCGAAATCGATGCATGATGGCGGTGCAGCAGCCAAACGATCAGGTATCCGAAGATGAAGTTGTACGAGGCAGTTTCGACCAGATGCGTCATTCGAACGGCTTCAGGCATGAGCGGCGTGGGGAGCAGCAGCTGGCTGTTCATCAGCACGGCGAAGATCAACCCAACGGCGAAGGCCGCTTCTTGCCAGTGGCCCTTCATCATGCGAATGACAGGCAACGCCAACACGACCCAGAGCAGGGCGCGGAGGGCCTGAAACGGCTCCAGCCAGGGCGCGGTGGAAAAGACCACCTGCATATGCGCCAGGAAACTGCCTTCGTCGATCCCACCGTAGTAAGCCTGCACCGCGGGATTCTTCCAGGCGATGAAGTAGCCGAAAGTGGAGTACAGGATCATATAAGCGACTGCAATCACCGCCAGCTTCCAGATCCATTCGACTGCCGGCATCCGCAAACGATCGTTCGGCTCATGGCTGTCGACGGGGGTCGCTTTTCCCTTGCCCAGAAGAATGACAGCCAGCAACGAGAAGGGCGCGGTCACGAGGATGCCCAAGAGAAAGAGACGCGGCAGCACGCCGGCGGGCAGGATATCAAAAACGACCGACTCGATCTGTGCGATGAACGTCATCACGCCATAGAAGACAAAGAAGACCGTTGCCATGAGCCGCCAGCCTGCCCAGCGCGAGCGCAGGATGACGTAGGTCAGCACGAGTGTGTCCAGGAAGCACACTGTCAGCAGTGCCAGGAGTAACTTCGACGTTTGGGTGTCCATTTCAGAGTCCTTGTCCCATTTGGAAAGCGGGCTGTCGTCACCGCCGTCCACATTGTGCAGACGTGTCCGGGCGTTCGGATGGTTTGTCCTAGAGCCCCACCAGCCCCCCTGCGACTGACCAGCACAAGAACAGGAACACGGTCAGGGCGACGATCTTCAAACTGATGACAAGAGCGGATTTGAGTTTCATGATTTCGGCTCTCCAACTCGGACGAATCGCCGTCCGTGTGATGATGATGGTTATAGGGGCCGCCTGCCAGGTTGACCTCAAAGGCGGGTGGTGACTACTGCCGGATGATTGTGCAAGGCGGCTTTGCTGCTCCGTGAAGCGCTTTTCATCAATAGTCGCGCAATGGTGAGCAGCGAGAACCCCAGTAGGCAGACCGAACTCAACCACAGCATAGGCGAACTGATCGCCAGAGCGATGTGGTACAGATCCGCCTGTGCCCCACGGGCGAACGCCACGGTCTCGTTGAGCACATCGAAGGTCGGTCGCAGACAGAGCAGCATGAACGCGACTCCCAGCGAAAACGGCCGATCCAACAGACGTCCGCGGCCCAGCAGGACGAAGCCCAGGGCCACGCTCAGCCCATCCAGCACATAGGGCGAGCTCGTCATCACAAGTTGCTGCCAGGGTTCCCGAAGGCCTTGGGGCGTAATCCACGCGACCGCCACTTCGCCTTTCCAGAAGCTGGGAATGAGCTTGATTTCCGTCACCGAGCCACCGACCAGGTAGGTGCCGAGGACGTGGCTGAGCTCATGGATGGGGGCGTAGGTCAGGTACCAGACCACCGGGATCACCAGCAGGCACGGGATGACGATGCGCAATGGCCAGGGCCTCGTCAGATAAAGGATGAGCAGTGGGGTGACGAGGACCACGAGGATCTCGAGCGTGACCAGGATCAAGTTGTTGTCCACTTTCTCCTCCGTTTCACTTGCAGGTGTCGAACAGCTCGCGCCCAGTGCGCGAGGGGCCAGGAATCAGACCCCTCAACGCCCGACTTACTTGTCCACCACGACGCGGTCGACCAGGATCTGTGAGCCGTTGACGTCGGGCTCGTTGCTGTACAACGTGCCGTACAGGTGAACGATCGTGCCAGTATCGCGCAGAGCTTCGATCTGCACCTCAACGGCCGGATCGCGCGAGTCGATGCCAAAGATGATCGATTGACCCAAGTCCTGCCGCTCGAAGTAATCATCGAATTGCGCGCCGGCATCTGTCTTCAGGATCACACCCCACCAGTCTGTGACCTCTTCCGTAGCGCCTGGCGGCAGGTCACTGCCCGGCTCAGTGGTCACCTCCAGAGTCGGTGCCGGCGTCGGGTCCTGCGTGCCAGCCGGATCGCATTCGCCCCGAAAATAGGCCCACTCGTCGCAGGTGCTGCCGTCCGGAAAGACGCAGACCCCGTGCTGGGTGCCGTCGTCGGCTGTCTGGATCTCCAGAGTGTTCCCAGTCTCGCGGCAGTGCACCGATGCGGGATTGGGCAAGCCGCCCTGGGTCGCCGTCATCTCTTCATCGTGCGGCGTCGGTGTCGTCGATGTTGCACAGGCTGTCAACGCCAACAACAGGGTTGTCAGCACAAGCAGGTCTTTCATTCTTGCCTTCCTTCCATGGGATCCTCTTCGGACAGTTCACTTCTAGAATTGCCAAAGCGTGATTCACGTCCAGAGCCAGTGGATGTCGCAGTCGTTTGCCGCAGCCACATTTCGCCTGGCTCCCGAGCCGGCGCGCAAGCACTCGACCGGGTTTTCAATCAGGAGGGTTATCGGCCGCCCGCCGTCTGAGGGGTGTTGCCCCCACACACAGCGGCGCCAGTAACCCTCTTGGCCACGCTACGCTTTGACCTGGGCCAGCCTGGTCGTGGGGGGCAGGGCGGCAATCGCCGAGGGTGCGAAACCTTTCGCGATCAGCCAGACTGCCATGACCAATTCCTGTGGCATCAATACCATCTGCATATACAGCTCATACCCGGTATCCATGTGGAAGAAGTGCAACAGGGCATAAGCCATGTATGGAACCACGCCGATCAGGCCCCAGACGGACAACCAGCGTGGGATCAGCCGGGTGCGAAAAAAGGAGAGGTACAAACACGAGGTCCCGATGAGGAACACGATGGAAGTGATCGGGGCAAGACGGTCTCCGATCTGATACAACACTGTGCCCATCGATAACAAGGCAGCTGATTGGGACCCGCCAGCCGCGTATTCGTTGCTCAGCGCGACCAGAGCCAAAGCAACGACGGCCGAAAGGAGATAGCCGGTTCCTTCAAGCGCCCCGCGAAAGAGGACCATGCCCATCGCCAGTTCGGGGCTATCTTTTCGAAAAACGGGGTAGAGGAAGACTGTCATCGCCACCAAAGACATCATGGTCAAGAGGATGAAGAAGGCACCACCGGTCACGCCGGATGAATTGGCTGCGACCAGGTTCAGAATATCCACACCAACCAATAGTTTGCCCGTATTGATGGAGGACAGCACCTCCCCGCCGATGACGGCGCTAGAAAACGCAACGACCGTGCCGAGGAAGTAGAAAATCCCGGCCATCATCGCATTCATTCGGTAAGTGTTCATGCTTTCTCCTTGCCGTGATCGATGTCGCGCCGACGTGCCGCCTGCGCCCACATCAAATCCGACGGTTGAACTGTGACTCGTCTGCCGGGCCCTGTTCGAGGGGGCTGACGGAAATCAATGGCAATCCGAGATCGCGAATGGTTTTGAGCCATCCATGCAGAGCGGCTTGATCCGCGACAGGCGCCGTAAGAACCGTCGTGCCATCATCGTCCAGCGTGATGATCAGGCCCTCGAACCGGCCGGACCAGCGTGCATCCAGATGTCCATCGATCCGGATCGTGTAACGTCGGGGCCCGTCGAAGTCTGCAGGCAGACCGTGTGCGTCGCTCATGGAGTGCTCCGTGCCGAATCCCTGGACTGGATGAGGTCCTACAGCGCTGTACCCAGCCCATATACCGACCCTAAGATGCCAAAAGATGCAATGATGCGTCATCATTGCATGTGATGATGGATGTGGTGATCGTCGGTCGGAGGGAGTGCAACGAAAAACACCGACAGGGCGATGAGCCAACTGTCGGTGCTGTGGGCACGGACTGGGGCGGTCTTTACAACAGACCGAGTTCTTCGGCGCGGCGGACAGCCGCCCGGCGATTGTTGACCCCGAGTTTGGCGTAGATGTGCTGGGTCTGGGTTCGGATGGTATTGAGAGACACGACACGTTCGCGAGCGATTTCCGGGCCGCTCAATTCGGTTCCGAGCAACCTGAGCACTTCGAGTTCGTGAGCGCTCAGAGGCTCGATCAAAGACTTTGTGTTGATCCCAGGCTGTGCCGTAGGAATCAACCTGGGTCGTTCGTCAAAGGGGGTTCCGGAGGCCGACCCAAGGGCAGCCAGCAATCGGCTGGCATATCCCTTGATTCTTTGGGCTCCCTCTTCGGCCTGCAGTCGGGTCAAGAGTTCCCCCATGGGTTCGCCTTCGTCCAAAAACACGCGGACAAAACCCTGTGGTTCCGCCAGGTTCAACGCACGCTTCAACAGCGCAAGAGCGGACGGGATGTCTCCCTGAGCCTGGTGCGCGAGCGCCTGGATGGCCAGGATCTCGATGACGCTGCCCATGCGGCCCCCGTCTTCCGCGGATCGCAGCAGGCGATCCAGAAGCCGCGTGGCCGCATGGATGGCGGTTTCCAATCGTTCTTGTTGATACTGGGCGACAAGTATCCGGGCGAGCGTCAGATCGTCATATTCCCGCAGGAAACTTGGGTCATCCGCAACGGTCAGCCCCTGTTGTTGGACCCACGCCAGCGCCTGGGCCAATCCGCCATGCTGAAGCCAGATTCGTGCTCGCATGGCAGATATGGGTCGCAAGTCGGGTAAGGGCGTTCGGACATACACGCGTGCGGCTTCGTCCAAGAGATCTAGCGCCGCTTCGGGATCCCCCAGGATGGCGGTGAGCCGAGCTTGAGCGATATTCCAGCGATATCGCCAGATGGGCAACTCTGCTTTCTCGCCGAACTCCTTGCTCTTTTGGAGTTGCTGCGTGGCGACCGCCCGTTGATCTCTTTCGAGGTAAAGCTCTCCCAATTCCCGATGCAGTTCGGCTGCATCCGGCGAAATCGTTTCGCCACGGTCGGACATATAGTGCAGCAACTGCTCGACCGCCTGGATCGCATCGTTCAGGCGTCCTAAGCCAAGCCGGATTTCTCCCAAAACCACCGTGGTATCGACGGCGGCCAGATACATTCCGCCTGCCCGCAGTTTGGCCGTGTCTTCGGCGAAGACGCGGTCTGCGGCGACCAAGTCTCCATTGGCCCAGTAAGTCATCGCCAGCATCAAAGTTCCCTGGCGGTGCCGGTAGGAATCGTCTTGGGGCGTAAGTTCCAGTGCGCGCCTGGCGAATCTCACCGTTTCTTTCGTGTCACCCCGCGACTGAGCGATGTAAGCGCGGCCAATCGCAGCAGCTGCGGGTAGCGACTCCCATTGCGCCCGATCGGCAACAATCGGCTCCGGGCCTTGATGTGGGCACCTCTCTGTCTCGGGCCCCGCTATTTCGCTCCATCGATCGGCAACATTCAACTGCGCCTCAGCCGTCTCTATCTCACCTCGGCTGAGTAGGGCAAGGGCAAAGCCTACACATAGAACAGGTCGAACTCGAAGCGCTGCTTCGGGCAGCATCTTCACCCATCTATACCAGGTCGCTTCGGCGATCGAGTCCTTTTCTGCAGCCGGCCGAGCCAATTCGATCAGATCCGCCGCACGCTCGAAATCCTCAGCTGCCAGGGAATGCCGAATTGCATCCGGCCGTAGTCCGCTTTGTTCATGCCATGCGCTTGCGCGTTGGTGCAGCCGCGCTACATGTCCGGGTAACGCCTCAACAAGGTGTGTTTGCAGGACTTCTGCAAATAGATGATGGTAGCGATACCAGTGACGCTCGTTATCGAGCTGAACTAGAAAGAGGTTGCCGCGCTCCAGGCTGGCCAGCATGGCTTTGCCATCGCCGCGTTCGGTGACAGCATCGCACAGTGAAGCGCAGAAATGATCGAGGATCGCAGTTCGTAGCAGGAAATCGCGCACCCGTTCTGGCTGGCCCCGCAGAACCTCCTCGACCAGATAATCCAGCACGAAGCGATGGCTGCCGGTGAAAGCCTTGATGAAGCCGGTCACGTCGGTCTGCCCCTGCAAAGCAAGGGCAGCCAATTGCAGGCCTGTGATCCATCCTTCGGTGCGGATTTCCAGTGCTGCGATGTTTTCCGGCGAAAGGTTCAGACCCAAGCTCTGGTTGAGAAACTCGGTGGCTTCTGATGGAGTGAATCGCAGATCAGTCGCGCGCAACTCGTTTAGTTGGCCGCGGGCGCGCAGACGAGGCAGTGGGAGAGGGGGGTCCTCGCGGCTGGCGATCACCAGTTGCATCTGTGGCGGCTGGTGCTCGACCAGAAAGGCGAGCGCGTCGTCAACTTGTCGCGACTCGATCCGGTGGTAGTCGTCGAGGACGAGGATGAACTTGTCCGCGACGGTCATGATTTCATTGAGCAGTGGCGTCAAAAGGCGTTCGGTGATTGCCGGCTGGGATATCTGAAGATGGGCCAGCCACTGTTGTCCAACCGGAGCGGCGACTTGTTGCACAGCGGTCACGAAATAGGTCAAGAAGCGCGATAGATCGCTGTCTTCTTCGTCCAGTGACAGCCAGGCAACCGGCCAATGACAACCTGCAATCCATTCGCTGAGCAGCGTGGTCTTGCCGAAGCCAGCGGGGGCGGAGATGACGGTTACGCCAGGTGTGCTCGCGAGTCCCTCATTCAATCGCTCGAGCAGGCGGGGGCGTAGCACACGGTGGGGCCGCGATGGTGGGACAAAGAGCTTGGTGCGGAGCAGGGGTTCAGGCATTCTGGCAGTCATGACACGCCAGCCCGCTGCATCTGCAGCGAAAGGTCCACGATTGAAAGAGGCCGCCCCTGGCTTTTGCCAATCCAGCGACATCCGTATTCGGGCAGAAGAAGCCGCAGAAACAGCTGCGCGTTCGAACGTAGTATATCCCGAAGACGGGGATGATGCTGACGCGTAGAGCATCCGCCGTGGAGTCCAATACAACGATTCGGCTGGTGACGCGGCGGCCGCGCGGTTTGCCAAGAGGATCAACTCGTGCTTGCACAGGGTGGCCGTAGCACGCGGTTTGTCTATTCGCGCTGCGGTATAGTAGACCCGTATGGCGAACAAACAACCCAATTCCCGCATGTGCTTTGTCTGCGGGCTCGAGAACTCAAGCGGGCTTTGCCTGCACTTCTACGACGACGGGCGTGACACGGTCTGGTCGCAGTTCGTGATCGCGGACGCGCATCAGGGATTCCCGGGCGTGGTGCATGGCGGGATCAGCGCCGCGATCCTCGACGAAGTCGGCTGCCGCACAATGATGATCGGCGCGCCTGAGCGATTTGGGATGACGGCCAAACTCGAGCTGCGCTACCGCGAGCCGGTGCCGCAGGGCGTGCCACTCAAGGCCATCGGGCGGTTGATCAAGGACCGCGGCCGATTGGTGTCCGCCGAGGCCGTCGTCCAGGCCCTCGACGGCCGAATCCTGACCGAGGCCTCAGTGCTCGTGGCGGATCTGCCGCCCGGGAAGCTCCACCTCGACCAGGTCGATGTGCTTGGCTGGCGCGTGTATCCCGATCCGGCCGGCGAGCCAGGGCGTTGAGCGAATCGGCGCCCCGCCTGTGGGCGCACATCGCGAAGTTCGGCGCCCGGTGCTGCGACGCAGGGCTTTGACACAGGATCGACCGAGCGTTTACCTTTACGATTGCCATCATGGCTCCAACCGAAACCTCCCCTGAGCCAGGACGCTGGCGCGGGCGCGCCCTGTTGCTGCTGTTCGTCGGCGCGCTGCTGATCCCGCTCGCGCTCACACCGCTCCCGTTTACGGCCGACGGCCGTAACCACATCCTGCGCGTCGTGTTGCTCGAGCGGGCGCTGGCGGCCGGCGACTGGTTCCCGCGCTACTTCCCTGAACTCGCCTACGGCTATGGCGCGCCGTTGCTCAATTACTACGCGCCGCTGACGTATTACCTGACCGCCGTAATCGCCCGCCTCGGCCTGGGGATCAGCCACGCCTATCAGGTCGTCCTCGGTCTGAGCCTCGTGATGGGCGCCTTCGGCGCGGCCGCCTGGGCCGGGGCCTGGTTCGGCCGCCGCGCGCGTCTGGTCGCAGGCGTGCTCTGGGCCGCATCACCCTATATCCTCTACAACATCTTCACCCGCGGCGCCGGGCCCGAGGCGCTCGGCCTGGCCTGGCTACCGTGGTTGATCTGGTCGCTCAGCGAAAGCTTACAGCACGGCACCCTGCGCGCCCGAATCACCCTTGGCCTGAGCGCGGCCGGTCTGATGCTCACGCACAACCTGACCGCGCTGTTGGGCTTCGGCCTGCTTGCTGTGTTTGCACTCGGCGAGCTGAATATCGCGTGGCGCTGCGTGCCTGACCGGCGCGCCCTGTTGCAGCGCCTGCGCTGGACGGCCCTGGTTGTCACGCTCGGCCTCGGCGCCTCAGCGTTCTTCTGGGCTCCGGCGCTGCTCGAGACCGATCTCGTCCAGGCCAGCGCGCTCACCGGTCCGGCCGGCTACGATTTCCGGGGCAACTTCCTCTCCCTCAAGACCCTGCTGACCGGGGCGTTCACGTTCGACCCGCGACGCGTCCTGACGCCGGTGCCACCGGCCGTCGGTTGGGGGGGGCTGGTGTTGGGAGCGCTCAGCGCCGTCGCGCTCTTTCGGCAGCCAACTGGCTCGCCGTGCACGCTACGCCGCCGCCGGGTAGCGTTGCTGGCTTCCCTGGCGCTGGCCAGCCTACTGATGACGTTGCCGATCTCGCTGCCCCTTTGGGAATCGCTCCCGCTGGTGTACCTGATCCAGTTCCCGTATCGGTGGCTCGGCCCGGCAGCCCTGTTGCTGGCCGTGCTCGCCGGGCGGGGTGAGGCCGGGTTGCGCGAGTTCCTCTCGGCTCGCGGCGCTCCGATCGTGTCGCTGACCTGGGCGCCGATCACTCTTTCGCTTGTCCTGATCGTCCTGGCCTGGCCCTGGACGTTTGCCAAGAGCGATCCGACCTTGCCCGCGCGCCCCACATTGGCCGATCTGTACACCGCAGAGGTCGAGATCGGCACCATCGGCCTGACATCGAACGGCGAGTTTCTTCCAATCGACACGGTACTGCCGGCACCGGATCGTGTTTGGGCCACTGCGGTCTATGACGGGTCGGCCGAACGCCTTATCCTTTCGGCTCTGCCCCGCGAGGTCTCTGCCTCAACCTTGAGCCAAGATCCATTGCAATCCACAGTTCGTGTGTCGACCCCAGCCGCAACAACCGTGACGTTTCGCTGGCTTTTCTGGCCCGGCTGGAGCGCAACGCTCGATGGCGCCCCCATACCCGTGTCGGCGTCGCCCGAGAACGGCTTTGTCCAGGTGGTCGTGCCTGCCGGCGCACACCTTCTGAGCGTTGCGCTCGGCGTCACGCCTGTTCGACTGGCGGCCATGCTGATCTCGTGGGGCTCGCTCGGACTCGCGGGCCTGGCGGTCGTCATCGCCTGGGTGCGCCGCGGCACAACCTGGCGCGCTCCGGCTCTGGCAGAGGCGGCGACCTGGTCGCCGACGCCCGCGATGGTACTCACGGCTGTCGTGCTGATCCTGGCCCGTGGCGCGCTCGGGTTTGTCTCAAGCCCGTTCAGCTCGACACGCTTCGATGGACAGACGGTTAGCGCCGTGAGCTACCCGGCGCGCGTGGCGTTTGGCGATGCCCTGGTTCTGTTAGGGCTGGATCTCGCGACACAGGTCCCGACGGATCAGCCCTGGACGGTGACTTCCTACTGGATGCTCGAATCGCCTACCGACAGTAACCTCAGCTTCAGCCTGCAACTCTGGGACGAATCGAATCATACGGTTGGCCAAGGGGATTCGCAGCAGCCCGGCGGCTGGCCGACCCGGCGCTGGTTCCCGGGCGAGTACGCGATCGATACGCTGACGCTCGGGCTCGATCCGACCACACCGCCGGGCCGCTATCGCCTGATGGCCACGGTATACGAGGCCGGCGATGGTTCGCAGACCACCTTGCCCGGTCGCGTCGCGGGCGGGCCCGAACAGGCCTACGTGCAGGTCGCTGAGATCATGCTACTTCGCCCCACCGCGCCCGAGGCGCGCGACGACGTCGCCGGCGCAAACTGGCTGACGATCGATCTGGGCGAGTTCTCGGCAGTCACGGGGATCAATCTACCGACGCAGGCGCGGTCTGGCGATCCTGTGCGGCTCGACCTGGTCTGGGAGGCACGCGTCAGCCCGACGCGCTGGCCCAGGCTCGCATTGCGCGATGTTGACGGCGTCCTTCACGATCTGGGCCAGGCCCGCCTGACGACCGCGGATTTTGGCCCTGCGGATTGGCGCGCGGGTGACCGCTGGCGGATCGCCTCGCCCGTCGTCATCCCGGCCGATGTCGCGGCCGGCCCGGCAAGCTGGGTCATCCAAAACGAAGGCCGCGAGGTGGTGCTCGGCGAGGTCGATCTGACGACGCCCGAGCGATCGCTGCAGCAGCCCGAAGGCCTAAACCCTCGCGCTGACCGGTTTGGCGATGTCGCCGAGTTGATCGGGTATCGGCTGGATGGAGAGCCGGTGACCGGCGGGAGCCTGGCGGTCGAGCTGGCCTGGCTGTCTCAAGCCGTGATCGATCGGTCACTGGTCGTCTTCGTCCACCTCCTTGGCCCCGACGGGTTCCCGGCGGCACAATCCGACTCGGTCCCGGCGGCCGGCGCACGACCGACAACCGGCTGGCTGCCGCCGGAGATCGTCGTCGATCGCCACAGCCTGATGCTGCCCCAGACCCTTGCGCCCGGGCCCTATACGCTCTCCATCGGCCTGTACGACCCGGCGACCGGTGTTCGAGTTGTCGTCCAATCGGCCGATACCACATCAGGCGCAGCCGTTGTGGATCGGGTCGACCTGCAGAGCCTCGAGATCCTGGCACGATAGCTGCAAGATGAAGCTATGGCGGACCGCAGACGGCGGAACGTGACGCCTGACGCATCGGTTTGCGTCCGGCGCCCGAGATGCGGAGGATCCGATGCGCAGTTACAAAGTGCAGCCAAAGACGGCCGATCGCAATCAGATCAACCCGATCTGGCGCGGGATCGGCCTTGTGATGCTCGTGGCTCTGACGTTTGGCAGTTACTTCGCGGTGAGCGCCGGGCTCAAGATCATCAACGCGGCCAATCGCGAGACGGTCTTCCTGCCGGCGCCCTTTGGGGCGCAGGGCATCCCGACGCTGGCCATCGATCTGGGGACCTATCAGTTCCCGCGGCCGGTGACCGAGTGGCCCGTGCCGGGCTATGGGCCCTTTGAGCTCGAGCAGCCGCTGCGGCAGATCGGGCCGGTCGTCGTCGAGGTCACAAGCCTTGCGCTCACGGTTCTGGTCAGCCTGATCGCGTATGGCGCGCTCTCGCTGGTCTGGGCCATCGTCGCCAACCCGACCCGGCTTGGCCCGCAAGACGCACCGCCGCCGCCCCGGAAGGGTCGCGCCAACCTCGCGCGCTGATCGATGGAAATAGAAGCGCCCCTGGTCGCGGCGAAGCCGCAGCCAGGGGCGCTTGTGATTCCGTTGGAAGTTACTTGCCCGGGTTGCGGGTGGCGACGTCGAAGATCACGGCCGCGACCAGCACTGCGCCGCGGACGATGTACTGGTAGGCGATTCCGACGCCCATCAGGTTCATGCCCGAGATGAGCGAGCCCATCACCAACGCGCCGATGAGTGAGCCGGTCACCTTGCCGACGCCGCCCGCCGCCGATACACCGCCGACGTAGGCCGCGGCGATCGCGTCGAGTTCGAACAGCGTGCCGGCCGTCGTCGTCGCCGACTGTAGACGCGAGGTGAACAGGATGCCCGAGAGCGCCGAGAGCATGCCCATTGAGCCGAAGACCACGTACGTGATCCGACTGATGCTGATGCCGCTCAGCTCGGCCGCCTCGGGGTTGCCGCCCATGGCGTAGATGTGCCGGCCAAGCACGGTCTCGGACGACACGAAGTGATACAGGCCGACCACCACCAGCACGATCACCAGCGTCCATGAGAGGCCGTTGTAGCCCGCCAGTACCCAGGTGACTGCGCCCAGGATCGCCGAAACCACCACCAGTTTGAGCATGAAGACGTCGTTCGAGAGCACTTCGAAGTTGTACGACTGCTTCTTGCGCCGGCTGTTGATCTCGCTGACGATGTATAGCACGATCGCGATCGCACCGATGAGCAGCGTCAGCACGTGGAGCCCGAGGCCCTCGGGCACCCCGGGTAGGTCGGGGATATATCCGTTGCCGATGGCGTTGAACGTCTCATCCGGGATGATGATCGTGCCGGTGCCCTCGGTGGAGAGCAACAGCGCGCCGCGATAGATCAGCCAACCGGCCAATGACGCGACAAAGGCCGGGATCTTCATCTGCGCGACCAGGAAGCCCGTGATCAGACCTCCCAGGATGCCGAGGACCAGGACCATCGGGATCGCGACGTAAACCGGCAGCGACCAGGCGGTCAGGGCGATCGCCGTGATGGCGCCGATGAAACCGGCCAGGAAGCCGACTGACAGGTCGATGTGGCGGATGACGATGACCAGCGTCATGCCGACCGCCAGCACCGCGATGTACCCGGTCTGGTTCATCAGGTTGCTGATGTTGCGCGACGAGAGGAACACGCCGTCGGTCAGGGCCGCAAAGGTGGCCATGATCACGAAGAGCGCGATCAGCATCCCGTAGTCGCGGATGTTCTGGCGCAGGACTTTTCCTAGGTTATCGGTAAACGACGTCATCTTTCGCTCCCCCTCAATTCGTGGCCAGGTGCATGATCTTTTCTTGGGTCGCCTCGGCGATCGGCATCTCGCCCGCGATCCGGCCGGAGGCGACCACGTAGACCCGGTCGCTCATGCCCAGCACCTCGGGCAGCTCCGAAGAAATCATCAAGATGCTCATGCCCTGCTGCACCAGCCGGTTCATGATGGTGTAGATCTCGTACTTCGCTCCGACGTCGATCCCGCGCGTTGGCTCATCGAGGATCAGCAGGCTCGGGTTGACGAACAACCACTTGCCCAGCGACACCTTCTGCTGGTTGCCGCCGCTCAGATTTCCGACGCGTTGCTCGACGCTCGGGGTCTTGATGTTGAGCGACGTCCGGTAGTCGTTCGCGACTTTGATCTCGCGGTTGGCGTTGACCACGCCGCCCTCGGCGAGCGCGCGCAGGTTTGCCAGGCTGATGTTTTGTTTGACGTCCTGAATCAGGATCAGGCCGTCGCCTTTACGGTCTTCGGTGACGTACGCGATACCCGAGCGGATGGCGGCTTCTGGGCCGTGCAGATCGCAGCGCGTGCCTTTGACGTACAGCTCGCCCGTCAGCCGGAAGCCGTCGGGGTTGCCAAAGACACTCAACGCCAGCTCGGTTCGGCCCGAACCCATCAGCCCGGCCAACCCGACGATCTCGCCCCGGCGGACCGTGAGGTTGATGTCGCGCAGGATGTGGCGGCCGCTTCCTGGTGTGACGGCGCTCCAGCCGCGCAGCTCAAGAACGGGCTCGCCAAGAACGTGCTCCTCGCGCGGCGGATAGACGTTGTCGATCTCGCGGCCGACCATGTGCTTGATCAACATGCCTTCTGTGACGCCGTCGGCCTTGACATCCAGCGTGCAGATCGTCTGGCCGTCGCGCAGCACGGTGATCGTGTCGGCGATCGCCATCACCTCTTTGAGCTTGTGCGAGATCATGATGCAGGTCACGCCGTGATCCCGCAGATCCCGCAGCAGCGCGAGCAGGTTTTCACTGTCATCCTCGTTGAGCGCCGCGGTCGGCTCATCGAGGATCAGCAGTTTGACGTCCTTGCTGAGCGCCTTGGCGATCTCGACAAGCTGTTGCTTGCCGACGCCCAGATCGCGGACTGTGGCGGCCGGATTGACGTTGAGCTTGACCTTCGCGAGCATCTCGTTCGCGCGTCGGATCGTCTCGTTCCAATCGACCAGAAAGCCCTTGCGGATCTCATGGCCGATGAAGATGTTTTCGTACACGGTCAGGTCGGGCACGAGCGCCAATTCTTGATAAATGATGGCGATGCCGGCGCGCTCGCTGTCCGCGATCCCCATAAAGCGCTGGGGCGTGCCAGCGAACAGGATCTCGCCCGAGTAGGAGCCGTGTGGGTAGACGCCGCTGAGCACCTTCATCAAGGTGGATTTCCCGGCGCCGTTCTCGCCGACCAGGCAATGGATCTCGCCTTCGGCGACTTTGAAGCTGACGTTGTTCAGGGCTTTGACGCCCGGGAACTCCTTGGTGATGGTGCGCATCTCCAAGATCGGCGGTTTCATAGGCGGACAGCTCCCTGAACGTAAGGCGGGGGGGCGGCGGGTTGGATCGCCAACCCGCCGCCTTTCGATCAGTTTACGTCGATTTTACGGCAGACCCGTGAAATCGCTGGCCGGGTAGTAGCCGGAGTCGATCAAGGCGGCCTGGACGTTGTCCTTGTCGACCGAGATGACCTCAGACTGCTTGGCCGGGACGTCGATCGCGCCGTTGTTGTACGAGCCGGTCGTCTCAGGCGTCGCGCCCGTGAGGAGCGAGACGGCCATGCCGATGGCGTCGTTGACCAGGGTGCGGACGTCCTTGAAGACGGTCATCGACTGCTTGCCGTCGATGATGTACTGGACCGAGGCCTTCTCGGCGTCCTGGCCGGTGACCAGGTACGAGGAGACGTCGCTGTCGGCGGCGAAGGCGTCGGCGATGGCGCGGGCGGTGCCGTCGTTGGGGGCGAGGATGAAGACGTCACCCTTGTCGGCGGCGGCGGCGGCCGTCAGGTTCGACTCGGCCAGGTTCTTGGCTGTGTTGAAGTCCCAGTTCGTGGTGACCTGACCGACGATCTTGGCCATCTCATCGCGCGAGAGCGTGGCCTTGTCTTGCAGGGCGACGGCCTCGCTCGAGTTCTTGATGACGAAGGTGCCATCGGCGATCTTGGGCTGGAGCACCGACCAGGCGCCTTCGAAGAAGAGGAAGGCGTTGTTGTCGGAGGCGGCGCCGGCGTACAGGTAGAGCGGGTTGCCGGTGCCCTCGGCGCGGTCGACCAGGTACTGGGCCTGGGCGGCGCCGACGGCGATGCTGTCGAAGGTGACGTAGTAGTCGACGGCATCGGTGTCGGTGATCAGGCGGTCGTACGACACGATCTTGATGCCGGCAGCGCGAGCGGCCTCGGCGGCGGCGGCGGCGGCAGCGCCGTCCTGCGGGGTGATGATCAGGACCTGGATGCCCTTGGTGATCAGGGCTTCGACGTTGGACTTCTCCATCGCCGAGTCACCCTGGCTGAACAGGATCTCGACGTCGTAGCCGGCTGCGGCGAGGGCTTCCTTGAAGCGGGCCTCATCCTGCACCCAGCGGGGNNGGGAGCACGATGCCGACCGCGAGTTTGGTGCCTTCCGGGGCCGTCGTGGCTTCGGGGGCGGGGGTGCTCGCCGGCGCGCAGGCCGCGAGCAGCATCGAAGCGCTGGCCATGAGGGACAGAGCACCCATGGCGAGCCGATTGAATGTGCGACTCATCTTTCTCTCCTCTTACTTGGTTGGTTCGAACACGGCGTCAATCGTTTGAAGGTTATTGTGAGGCGCATCACCTCCTTGCCTTCAGATTTCATTCGCCGGGTTTGCTCAATGATCCGAGCGTGTCCTGGATGACCTGACGCACCGCGGCGACGTCCAGGTCCTTCTTGTCGAGATAGGCGACGGCGCCGGCGTTGAAGCCGAGCCGCCGAAACTCCCGGTCTGGATAGGCGCTGATCAACACCACGCGCGTCTCCGGCGAGACCGTCTTGATCCGGCGCGTGCACTGGATTCCGTCTTCGTCGCGCAGCACGACATCGACAAGCGCCAGATGCGGGTGGATGCGTTCGGCCGCCTGCAGCGCGTCGGCGATGTCGCCGGCTTCGATGACGCGCGATGCCGGGTGCGTCTTGCCGATCAGGCGCGCCATCTGCTCGCGGTAGCGCGGGTTGTCATCCACCAGGAGCACCGTAAGCACGCCCTCGGTCTTGCTCTCCGGCGTCGGCCCGACCGGCTCAGGGTCGCGCAGCACCTCGGGATAGCGCATCGCGAAATGGGTGGCCTCGAGCCGGCTCTCGACGGCCAGCGAGCGATAAAGGCTGGTCAGGTGGTTCTCGACCGTCTTGACGCTCAGTTCCATGGCCTGGGCGATCTTGCGGTTGTCGAAACCCTGCATCAGCAGCCGCAACAATTCGCGTTGCCGGCGGGTGAGCACTGGCGTCGCCCGCGGCGCTGTAGGCTGCCGGTGCACCAGGCGGTCGACCAGTGGCGCCGGCACCCAACGCTCGCCCTCGATGACGCGTTGCACGGCCAGCTGCAGATCGGCCAGGGGCTGATCCTTCAGGTGATAACCGTCGACGCCCGCGCCCAACAACCCGACCAGATATCCCTCGTCGGCGTAGGCGCTCACCACGAGGATGCGCATCCCCGGATACTCGGTTTTGAAGGTGCGGACGGCCGCCACGGGCTCGAAATCCGGCATGGCGACGTCGATGACAATCAGGTCAGGCGTGTGTTCGCGTACCGCAGCCATCAGGTCGGGGCCATTGCCGACCTCGGACACCACAGCCAGATCAGGCTGGCCGGTCAGTGCGTTGCGTAGGCCTGCGCGGACGACCGCATGGTCATCGGCCAGAACGATCCTTGTTGTTGCCATACCGTGACCCTTTCGTTTTAACCGAACTCACCCCTTCAGGTCATTGGGGGATGCCCCCTAGGGGGATTTCCCCTAATGCGGTGCGGGCAATTTGGGTAGGAAAATGCCTGGCACTGACGGCGTGTCACCCACGACCGGCGCCTGGCACTGTTTTCACGCCGGGCGCTGCGTCTTCGGGCAACAGTCGGCCTTCGGCGGGCTATCGAGTATTATCTACCCAAGATCGTCACACCCTATGCGACATCGACTCTTCGCCTGGTTTATCCTGGTCGTCCTGGTGGTTGGCTGTGCACCGCCGGCAGCACCATCGCCGCAGGGCAAGATCGCATTCTTGCTGCCCGAAACCAAGACAACCCGCTACGAGTCGCACGACCTGCCGATTTTTCGAGCGCAGTTGGCGGCGCTGGGCTTCGATGTCGATCGCAACCTGATCTACAGCAATGCGACCCAGGACGCCGCCGCCCAACAGCAGCAGGCCGAGGCCGCGCTCACCAACGGCGCGACCGTGCTCGTGCTCGATCCGGTCGACTCGAGCTCGGCGACGGCCATCGCCGAGCTGGCCAAGGCGCGTGGCGTGCCCGTCATCGCCTACGACCGCCTGATCACCGATTCGGCCGCCGTCGACTACTACGTCTCCTTCGACAATCGTGAGGTCGGTCGGCTGCAGGCAGCCGCGCTCGTGACAGCGTTGGCCGGCCTGGATGATCCGCAGATCGTCATGCTCAACGGCTCACCGCTCGACAGCAACACGACGCAGTATCGAGAGGGCGCCCTGGCCGAGCTGGCCGGGCGGGTCACGATCGCGCAAAGCTTCGACGTGCCCGACTGGAGCCCTGACAAAGCCCAGGAGTTCATGGCCCAGGCGCTGACCGCGCTCGGTAACGAGGTCGATGGCGTATACGTCGCCAACGATGGCATGGCCGGCGGCGCGATTGCGGCGATGAAGGCGGCCGGGCTCAGCCCTCTGCCGCCAGTCACCGGGCAGGACGCCGAGCTCGCCGCGATCCAACGGATCCTGGTCGGCGAACAGTACATGACCGTTTACAAGGCGATCCACCGCGAAGCCACAGCGGCGGCGGATCTCGCTTATCAGCTTTGGTTAGGCCGGACACCGGCGCCCGAGCTCTTCAACGCTCAGGTCGACAACGGACGGATCCAGGTGCCCTCTATCCTGCTTCAGCCGATCAGCGTCACGCGCGACAATCTTCAACTCACGATCCTGGCGGATCAGTTCTGGGTGCCCGCTGAGGTGTGCGTCGGGGAATATGCCATGGCCTGCCAGGCCGCCGGGATCGAGTTCAGCGAGGGCGCACCGTGAAACCCGATTCGCCCGGCGCCCTCGGTCAGCTCTGGGCGCAGATCAGCCTGCGCCTCAATCGACCTGACTTCGCCTATGTTCCGATGGTTGTTGGGCTGGCCCTGATCTGGGTGGTCTTCCAGCTCGTCAACCCCAACTTCCTCAGCCCGCTCAACCTCACAAACCTGATGCTCCAGATCGCGGCGGTCGGCACGATCGCTGTGGGCCTTGTGATGGTGCTGCTCCTGGGCGAGATCGACCTATCGGTGGGCGTCGTCAGCGGGCTCGCCGCCGTGATGATGGCCACGCTCAATGTCAAGAGCGGCGTCCCCGGCCCGATTGCGGCTCTGGCGGGAGTTGGAACCGGTCTGGCGATCGGGCTGGTGCAGGGCACCTGGATCACGCGCCTGCGCATCCCGGCTTTCATCGTCACCCTGGCCGGGCAGCTCGCCTGGCAGGGCGCGCTCTTGTATCTGCTGGGCAACACCGGCACAGTCAACTTGCGCGACCCCTTCATCTTGAGCCTCGCCGGCACCTTCTTCAAGCGTGACGTGCCAGGCGGTGAAGTGCTCAGTTGGGTGATCGGTGGCGCGTTTGTCAGTATTTACGCCTTTGGGTTGTGGTGGGAACGGCGTCAACGGCTCGCCGCCGGGCTCGCGACGCAATCATTGCGCGCCTGGGTCGTACAGGTGGGGGTGATCGCCGTCGGTGGGCTCGGTGCGATCGCGATCCTCAACGCCGATCGCGGTTTGCCGTCGGCTCTTGTGCTCTTCATCGGCATCGTCGTGGTTTTCGACTACGTCACCCGCCGCACGGTGTTCGGCCGTGCGATCGCGATTGTGGGCGGCAACCCCGAGGCCGCCCGGCAGGCCGGCATCGACGTGGAGTTGATCCGCATCGCCGTCTTTGGCCTGGCTTCGATGTTGGCCGCCTGCGGCGGGATCCTCGCGGCCTCACGGCTACTGGCCGTCCACCAATCGTCGGGCAGCGGCGACGTGCTGCTCAACGCGATCGCGGCCGCCGTGATTGGCGGCGTGAGCGTCTTCGGCGGGCGCGGCGGGATCTGGTCGGCCGTGCTCGGGGCTCTTGTGGTGGGCTCGATCTCCAACGGCATGGATCTGCTTGTCGTGCCGCCGCCCGTGAAGTTCATGGTGACCGGCGCCGTCCTGCTTGGCGCCGTGACGCTCGACGCCGTGGCCCGCCGCCGCCGCGAGGCCGCGGGCGCTTAGATTCGCCCTAGAGGACCGCCGAATATGCCTGAACCGCTTCTGCAGGCGATCGATCTCTCGAAACGCTTTGGGCGCCTGTGGGCGCTGGAAAACGTCAGTTTCGAGTTGCAGCCGGGCGAGGTGGTTGGCGTCGTCGGCCGGCGCGCCTCGGGCAAATCGACGTTGTTGCACGTGATCGCCGGAACCTATCCCCCACAGACCGGACAGGTGCACCTCAACGGCCAACCGCTGCGCTTCGACGGACCCACAGCGATGCGTCGGCTCGGCGTCGAGCTCGTGCACCAGCGGCCTGTGCTTTCCGAACAACTCGATGTGACCCAAAACATCTTCCTCGGCCGTGACCGAAGCTGGCGCGCGCATCTCGGGTTTCCCGATCTGGTCTGTCAGGCGCGTCGGGCGCGTGAGTTGCTCTCCGAGTTGGATACGCCTCCCAGCCTGTTGCACGCCCGGCTCGACGGCCTGTCTGACGAGCAGCGCCAGCTTGTTGCGTTGGCGCGGGCGTTCTGTCAGCCTGCGCCCTTGATCCTGCTCGACGATGCCCTGGCAGCGCTGAGCTTTCAGCGTCAGGAGCGGGGCCTGGCGCTCATCCGCCGACTGGCCGCCGAGGGCACGTCGTTCCTGATCGTCAGCGACAACCTCAAGCATCTCTTCGAGGTCACACATCGCATCCTTGTGCTCTTCGAAGGGCGGCTGGTGGCCGACAGGCCCACAGCCGACTCGACGCCGCGCGAGATCGTCGAGTTGATCGTTGGGGCGACGCAGCAAGAGCAGGTCACACCCGTCATCTGGGCCCTGGAGAGCTACCATCAGCTGCAGCGTCAGGCCGATGAGCTCCGCCGCAAACAGGCCGTGCTCCAGGAAGACCTGCAGGCGCAGGGCTCGCTCAACCAGCAACTGCTCGGTCGGCTGCGTAAGCAAGTCGATGCGCTCGACAGACTCAACGTCGCGCTCCAGGCCGCGCAGCGCCGGCTGATGACCGAACGCGAAGAGGAGCGCAAGGCATTGGCGCGCGAGTTGCACGACTCGGTCATCCAGGATCTGTTGAGCTACAACTATCGTCTGGAGGACCTCGAGGGTCATACTCTCGACGTTCAGCAACGCGCCGAGCTGGCCGAGCTCCGTGAGGACATTCGCGTGATCGTCAGCGACTTACGCCGGCTGTGCAGCGACCTGCGTCCGCCGACGATCGATAGCCACGGGTTGACCGCCGCCATACGGTCGCACGCCCAGGAATGGGCCGACAAACACCGCGTGGCGCTCGAGCTCGAGGTCGATTCCAGGTTGGGTCGTCTGCCTGAACCGGTGGAGCTTTCCATCTTTCGCATCGTTCAGGAGGCGCTCAACAACGTCCGCAAACACGCCGCAGCGCGCCAGGTGCGGCTCTCGTTGCAGCGCACGGCCGCTGCGCAATTACTGTTGCGGCTCGAGGACGACGGCCTGGGTCTACCCGAGCCCGTCGACCTGGCTGCACTCTCGGCCAGCAAACACTTTGGCCTCATCGGCATCAGCGAGCGGGTCGCGCTGCTCGGCGGCACCATGCGGGTCGAGTCGCCGGGCCGCGGCGGGGTGGTGCTCAATATCGAGATCCCGAGCCCGTCGCCGTCGTGAGGGACATGGGGCGGGAGCGGAGCGAAGAGTGAGGAGCGAGGAGCGATATGAAAACGTTGCATGAAGCTGGTCAGATCGAAGACACAAGTGGGGTCAGGTTGCACGCCTCGACCGAAGGCGTCAGGCGTTTCGTCGAGGCACGGTATGGCCTGTCCATGCATTGGGGGCTGTACAGCCTGAGCCGACATGGCAATGAATGGATCTACTACGAAGATCGGATTCCATTCGACGTTTATCGGCAGCGCGCCGAACAATTCAACCCGGTGCGGTTCAATGCCGAGGAGTGGGGCGACTTGATGGTCGAGGCCGGCCAGAAGTTCCTGTTCATCACCACGAAGCATCACGACGGCTTTTGCCTGTGGGATACGGCGCACTCCGATTTCTCCGTGACCCGGACGCCGTTTCGACGCGACATCCTGGCCGAGGTGGCGCTTGCGCTCAAGGCGCGTGGGATCGCCTTGCACTTCTATTACTCGCTTGTCGATTGGACTCATCCGGCGTATCGCACCGATTGGCCCGCCTATGTGGCGTACTACCAGGATCAGATCCGCGAGCTTTGCACGAACTACGGCGAACTGGGCGGCTTTGTCTTTGACGGTTACTGGCCGCGCCAGGTTTTTGACACCGACGACGAGCGCGCCTACTTCGTCGCCCGTGGCGACTGGGATCTGGCCGGGACGTACGACCTCATCCATACGTTGCAGCCCGACGCCGTCATCGCAAACAACACGCACATCACGCCATTGCGCGGCGAGGATTACCAGGTGTGGGAGCTCGACCTGCCGGGCGAGAACTCGATCGGGTTCAATACCACGGCGATCGGCGACAAGCCTCTGGCGTCATGGTGGAATCTCAACCACGGCTGGTCGTACCAACCCTGGAACCACAAACCCAGGAGCGTGGAGAATATCCTCAGCCTGCACGAGACCTTGCGCGAGCGCAATGTGGCCTTCCTGCTCAATGTGGGTCCGCGACCCTTCGGCGACATCCATCCCGAAGAGCAAAGCATCCTGCGCCAGGTGGGTGCGATCCTGCGCCAGCGTGGCGCGTAGGCCGTGGGCGTAGGGCGTGGTGCGTGGGGCGAATGGAAGTTCGCTCTCCGCTCTCTGCTCCCACGTTCCCCGCTGCCTGGCTCTACGTTTCCGTGGTACATTTCCCATTCACGTCAGAGCCTGAAATCCAAAGGAAATTCCATGTCTGCTCGTCCTCCGTTCCCTGGCCAGCAGCCTGCGCCGCTGCTCGCGCCGGCCAAGAAGATCATCGCCATCGCCTCGGGCAAAGGCGGCGTCGGAAAGAGCACGGTCGCGGCCAACCTGGCTGTCGCGCTTGCCAAAGCCGGTCACAAGGTCGGCCTGCTCGACGCCGACATCTACGGCCCGAACGCCCCGATCATGCTCGGCGCCGAAGACTACGCGCCAGTCGCCGTCAACAACAAGCTGCCGCCCGCGCACGTCCATGGCATCGAGTTGTTCTCGATGGGCTTCATCGTCCGCCCAGATCAGGCCATCATCTGGCGCGGCCCCATGCTCGACAAAGCGATCCGTCAGTTCGTGACCGACGTCGCCTGGGGCGATCTCGACGTGATGCTGATCGACATGCCGCCAGGCACCGGCGACGCCCAGCTCGCTGTCTCGCAGTCCTTTGCGCTGACGGGCGCCGTGATCGTCACATTGCCGCAGGTCGTCTCGCAGGCCGATGCCCGTCGCGGGCTCGAGGGCTTTCGCGAGATGCAGGTGCCGATCCTGGGCGTGATCGAGAACATGAGCTACATGCTCATGCCCGATGGCAGCAAGATCGATGTCTTCGGCCATGGCGGTGGAAAGCAACTGGCCCGAGACGCCGGTGTCGAGTTCCTGGGTGAGGTGCCGCTCGACCCGCAGGTTCGGATCGGCGGCGACGGCGGCGTGCCGGTCGTCGTCAGCCAGCCCGAGACCGCTGTCGCGCTTTCGTTCGAGGCGCTGGCCCGCGCGGTCTACGATCGCGCCGATACCGAGCCCGCCGATGGCCCCGTGACGATCAGCGAGATATGAGTGGGGGAGGAGGGAGGAGCGAAGAGCGCGGAAGCGTTTCGCTCCTCCCTCTTCGCTCTTCGCTCCCCGCATGACCCCCCTCGCGCTCGGGCTCCTTCTGCTCTCAGCCGCCCTGCACGCCGGTTGGAACCTACTTCTCAAACAGGCCCATGACCGACAGGCCGCCGCCTGGTGGGCGATGTTGATCGGGTCGATTCTGTTCCTGCCTGTCCTGGCGTTTTATCCCCCGCTGCCCTTCGAGATCCTGCCGTATCTGGTGGCCACAGCCCTGGTCGAAGCCCTGTACTACTTTCTGTTGGCCACCGCTTATGACGCCACGGATTTCTCATTGGCGTATCCCATCGCCCGCGGGACGGCGCCCGGCCTGCTGGCGCTGTGGGCTACGCTGTTCTTGGGCGAGCCGCCCAACCCGTGGGGTTGGTTCGGGATGGCGATCCTGGCGCTGGGTTTGATGGTGACGGGCGGTGTCTTTCGGCGGCGCACGACCGACGTCGCCTTGCCGCTCCGTGGGATCGGCTACGCCCTGGGTGTGGCCGTCTGTATTTCGACCTATTCGATCATCGACGGCGCGGCGGTGCGGATCGTGCCGGCTGTGCCCTATACGGCGTTGGCGTTTCTGGGAACGGCCGTCTTTTTGACGCCCATCGTCTGGTGGCGCACCGGAGCACGCACGGTGCTGCAGGAGGGCAAACGCCATCTCGGCCGACTGGTGCTGATCGGGCCGTTGTCGGTCTTGGCTTATCTGCTCGTCTTGATCGCCTACAGCCTGGCGCCGATCGCGTATGTGGGGGCCGTCCGTGAGCTGAATATCCTGTTTGGCGTGGTGTTGGGGGCCGTCGTCCTCAAAGAGCCAGTCGGACGGTCGCGCTGGCTGGGCGTCGTGCTGATCGCCATCGGCGTCATCGTTATTTCGCTCGCCGGTTGAGGCCGGCCCATGTCAAGGCCTCCGCGCTGCTTGCACATCCGCGGCGCTCGGCGACTCGCTACTGTGGGGTCGGCGACGCCAGCCTGAACTCGCTCGCCACCTCGATCAGCCCGTCAGCTACATCCGAGAATCCGCTTCCAAGCGCTGTGCCGATGGTGAGGACGATGCTGTCCCGACCTCCATCTTCGGAGAGTGCGGCGGCGCTCCCGTCATGCAGGAGGTCAAGGCGCACGGCGCGCCCGAGGTGTTCTTCGAGTTGTTCGTGCATCCAATCGCGAAGGTTCGGGGCCAGTCGGCTCAGACGGCCGTAACAACCGTCATCCTCTGGGGCAGGGTGCCCGTCGAAGAGGTAACAGGCCAGACACACACCGATCTCGATCGGGCGGCTGTCTGCGGCGGGCAAAACAGCTTCGGACAGAATCGTGAGCATCTGCGCCCACTGCTGGGTAACCTCAGCGCGGCCGTGGGCGATGTCGGACACCGGCGGGCAGACGCTGGCGAGCGTCGGTAGCCGGTCGAGCTGAGTCAGGCGACCGTCTCTGTAGCGCGCGATGCCCCGTTTGATCGAGGTCTGACCGAAGTCGAACACATAGCGGCTCGCGGCGGGCGCGGGCCCGCACCGGGCAAGGCCGACCAGGGCCAGGTGGGCGCCGAATGGCGACAGGGTCAGGCGCATATCGGCCGCTCCGTGCGCTTCGAGCACGGCTTGCGCGATTGGCAGCGCCAGTTCGCCGAGGCGCCCGCTCAACAGGCCGCCGCCGATCACCACGCGGTGCAAGCCGGCCCAAAACGCCCAGTGCTCGTTGCGCCAATCGGGGCGTTCAGCGCGCNNGCCGACCGAAGCGACGGGCGAACTCTTCAGCCTGCCTGAGGCGTGGTGGGGGCGTGCCTGGCTCAGTCAGGAGCCGCTCGAGGGCATACGGCCAATCGAGTGTGGCGCGATCAAGGCCCAGCGCCTCAGCCGCGTCAAGAAGGTCCTGCGACAGCGACCAGCCGGTCGCCAGTTGGTATCCGGTCTTCCCGAGG
Organism: Anaerolineales bacterium UBA6663; assembly: GCA_002455335.1. Lineage (GTDB taxonomy): Bacteria > Chloroflexota > Anaerolineae > Anaerolineales > UBA6663 > UBA6663. Next base: position 46,184 of record DKKP01000377.1, read on the forward strand.
ACGTCGGTTTCGCCAAGCCCGGCCGGCAGCGCTCCGACCCGGGCACGATTGAGCGACCTCAGCGTGCCGGCCCGGCCGTGGAAGGGATGCACAGGAAATAACGCGTGAGCGGGCGAGTGGCGCTCGATCGTCGATCGAGCGCCAC
>DKKP01000380.1:0-5210 GCA_002455335.1 Anaerolineales bacterium UBA6663
CGCCCTGCCGCTCGGCCGGCACGTCGGGCACAGGCGAGGCGGTGGCCGTGATCAGGGCCTTGAGCTGCGCGGGCGTCAACGCCGGGTTGGCCTCGAGCATCTGCGCCGCGATCGCCGAGACGATCGGGGCCGCCATCGAGGTCCCGTCGACATGTTGATAGTGCGGGTGGATGTACTTGTGCTCGACCATCCGCGTCCGGATCGCCAGACGCGCCTGATCGATCGACAGCTCGGCGACGCGCTTGCCAAGGCGTTTGAGCGCATGGGCGGTCTCGAGCGCGGTGCGCAGCTGGTCGTCGGGCAGGTCGAGCAACTTGAACAGAAACAGCGCGTCGTGATGCGTGGTGGTCTTGGGCAGCATCGGGGCCGCCAGCCAGATCGCGGGCGCGATCACATCCGGCTTTGAGACGCCGTGCGCGCCGTGCCCGTAGCTCGACCAGTATGGGCGCCAGTTGGCCGGGTTGAACGAGTTGTGATCGTCGATCCCGCCGACGGTGAGCGCCGACGGCGCGCTGGCCGGCGGCATCACGCCGCGTTGACCGCTGTTGCCGCCGGCCGCGACCACAAGCAACCCGGTTGCCGTGGCTTCCTCGACGCGCTCGTCGAGCTCGGTCAGACGCCCCGTGCTGACGTGGTCGCCGCCGAGCGAGATGTTGACGATCTTGATGTCATGCTCAGCGCGGTGGGCGATCACCCACTTGAGCGCGCGGCCGATGTCGCGTTCGGTGATCGACTTGTTGCGTTGGTTACCGGTCTTGACCAGCACGGCCCTGGCGCGTGGCGCGACCCCGCGATAGCGGCCCTCGGACATCCAGCCGTTCCCGATCGCGATCGCGCTGACCATCAGGCCGTGCCAGCTGGTGGCCTGGATCTTGCCGAACGAGGGTCTCACACTGGGTGTTGGCAGGGTGGCATCGGCGTAGACGACGATGCGGTTGCTCGGCCGGGTGAGGTCGGAGTGCGGGAAGAACCCGGAATCCAGGAAGGCCAGGGTCACGCCACGGCCTGTGAATTGCGTATTGAGCGGGATGCGCTGCGGTGTCGGGATCAGGCCGGCCAGGTCTGGGTCATCGGCCGGGAAGGGCAGCCCGAGTGCGGCCTGGACGTCGAGCCCGTTCGGGTTGGCCCGCGCCCGGCTGGCGGCGCGATAGATGCAATCCGGGCAGGCGCCCTGATCGGGCGACCAGCCGGGGTGCTCGGTCGACAGGCGTCGGGCGACGAAGGCGTCGGGCTGGCCCTGCAACTGTCGGACGGCGGGATCGATGGGGTGGCCGCACAACGGGCACACGTCCGGGAGGGCCATGCGCGGATTGTAGCAGACAAAGCGGGTCGAGACGGGTGAGAGACGGGAAAANNTTTTCCCGTCTCTCACCCGTCTCACCAGTCGCCGGCGTAACCCTGGCTGAAGGGCTTGCCGACGCGTGCGATGAGGGCGTAGCGCAGTTCGGTCAGTTGGCGTAGATGCAGGACGTCGTGGGCTGTCCAGGCGACGAGCAGATCGCCGGCGGTCAGGTCGCCATGGGCGTACTTGCGGCGCCATGGCGTGCGCTCGGGCAGGGCGCGCAACCACTTGAGCGAGCTGGCGCGCTGGCTGCGAAAGGCCGCGATCGACTCAGCCAGGTCGCGCTGGTTGTAGCGACGTTGCTTGACCCAGGCCTGGGGCGCGATCGGGGTCCAACGCGCGTCCGTGCCGGAGAGCACGACCCGCAGGCGCGCCGGAAAATCCTCGCGCTCCTCATCGATCAGGTGGTTGAGCACCTCGAGCACCGACCAGTCTGAGGCCCGCGGCCGCCAGCGTGCCTGGGCCGGCGTCAACCCGCCCACCAGCTGGAGGATGGCATTGCCCTGCGTCTGCAGCTGAGCGATCACGAAGTCGAGATTCACGGTCGATCCTTTCAACGATACGATACGAAACGAAAGGGCCGGGCACTATCGCCCGGCCCTTTCGTTTCGTATCGATCTAGCTTAGGTAATCCCGCAACTGGCGGGCGCGACGCGGGTGGCGCAGACGGCGGAGCGCCTTGCCCTCGATCTGGCGGATCCGCTCGCGGGTCAGCCCGAACTTCTGGCCGACCTCCTCGAGCGTGTACGCGCGCCCGTTTTGCAGGCCGAAGCGCAGGCGCAGGATGCGGGCCTCGCGCGGCGTGAGCGTGCCGAGCACCTCTTCCATCTTCTGGCCGAGCATGGCCTCGTGCGTGGTTTGGGCCGGGGAGGGCGAGCTTTCGTCCTCGACGAACGACCCGAACTCGGCGTCCTCGTCTTCGCCGACCGGGCGCTCGAGCGAGAGCGGGCGCCAGCTGACCTTGAGCATCCACTGCACCTTGCGCGAGTCGGTGCGCAGCTCGTGGGCCAGTTCGTCGGGGCTGGGCTTGCGGCCGAGCTGTTGCTCGAGCTCGCGCGAGGCCTTATACAGCCGGCGGATGCGGTCGCTCATGTGCACGGGCACGCGGATCGTGCGGCCCTGGTCGGCGATGGCGCGCGTGATCGTCTGGCGGATCCACCAGGTCGCGTAGGTGCTGAAGCGGAAGCCGCGGCGCCACTCGTATTTTTCGACCGCCTTCATCAGGCCAAGGTTGCCCTCCTGGATCAGATCCAGGAACGGCACGCCGCGGCCCATGTACTTCTTGGCGATCGAGACCACAAGCCGGGTGTTGGCCTTGATGATATGCTCGCGCGCGGCGCGGCCGTCTTCGATCTGACCCTGGAGCTGCGCGCGCTTCTTGAAGTCGACGTTCGGGCCCATTTTCTCGACCTGGGCCTCGGCCTTCCAGCCGCGTTCGATGCGCTTGGCCAGGTCGACCTCCTGCTCGGTCGAGAGCAGGGGGACGCGCGCCATCTCTTTGAGGTACAGGCCGACCGTGTCGTCGATCGAGATGCCGCTCAGGTCGAAGCTGCCCTCGTCGTACTGGCGATGCGCGGCCAGCGCCCGGATCTTCGAGGGCACCTGGCGGCGGTCGTCGTACACGGCGACGTCGCAGCCATGCAGGAACGCGAAGAGCTCCTCGAGTTGCTCTGAGGCGCTTTCGGCCTGCGGGAACGCCTCGATGATGTCATCGGTCAGCAGATAGCCCTGGCGCGTGGCCCGGTCCATCAGCATCCCGATCAACTCGGCGTCTTTCCCGGTGGTGTTCGTGTACTTCATAAACAGAGATCTCCACGAAGCCTGAGCATTACGCGATCTCGCCGCAAAACGGCGTCAATTCAACAGATCCTTCAGTTTGGCCAGCCGCGGGTCGATGTCGTCATCGACGCAATCGCAGGGCTCTGTGTTGCGATTGACACCGCAGGTCGGGCACAGCCCTTTGCAATCCGGGCGGCAGAGCACGTGCATGGGCTGAGACAACAACATGTCGTCGCGGATCTCGGGCGCCAGGTCGAGGTTGAGATCTTCCGGGATCGTCAACGCGTCGGCTGGGGCGGTGCCGGCGGGGTAGTAATACATCTCGCCGAGCCGGCCGGTCAGCGTCACCGGCATGGGCTCGAGACAGCGACTGCACTCGCCCAGTGTCACGCCGGTTAGCTTGCCCTGTGCGTAGAGGCCCTGAGGCGTGCGGGTCAGGGTCACTTCACCGCGCAGATCGCTCACCGTCAGATCCGGCGCGATGTCGGCCGACGCCTCGGCGAACGGGATCGTCCGGCTGTAGCCCACGCTCTCTTTGATCAGAAAGCCGACGTTGAGCTGCAGAAGCTGAGCGCTTGTGTTCAGGGTCGTATCCCCAAAGCAATCTTGCGCATAGCTGACACCCCAACCAGTGGGGGGAGAGCTGGGACCAGGCCCTGTGCGCACGAAACTATAATTGGTAAAATTGGCGTGAGGGATCGTAACATACGCAAGACTCGCAAGTCAAGCACTCAGATCGTTAAGGGACGTAAATTCCCTGTAAAACAAGCACATTTACGACGCACATATTGGCACGACGGCATCGCGATGCCAATATATGGCGTCTGATCGGATTGCGGATAGCCGACATGAAATCGATCCTGCTCGCATCGAACAACGCCGGCAAACAGCGCGAGCTGCTGGCCCTGCTGGGCGACCTCGGTTTGGAAATCCTGACTCCGGCCGCGCTGGGGCTTGACCTCGAGGTTGCCGAGACCGGGACGACCTACGTCGAGAACGCGGTTCTCAAGGCCGAGGCCTTTGGCGCACACAGTGGGCTTGTGACTCTGGCCGACGACTCGGGCCTCGAGGTCGATGCGCTGGATGGCGCGCCGGGCGTGTACGCCGCGCGCTACGCCGGCCCAGGCGCGACCGATGCCATGCGTCGGGCCAAGCTCTTGGCCGCTTTGGCCCAGGTCCCGGCGCCGCGGACGGCGCGCTTTCGGGCCGTCGTCGCGGTCTATGCGCCGGGTTGTCCGCTTGAGACGTTTGAAGGGGTGTGTGAAGGCGAGATCGCGTTCGCCGAGCGCGGGGCCGGCGGCTTTGGCTACGATCCGATCTTTTATCTGCCCGAGCGCGGCGCCACGATGGCCGAGCTGCCCGAGTCCCTCAAGAACACGCTCAGCCATCGCGGCCGTGCGGTCGCAGCCGCGCGACCGCACCTCGCGCGGCTACTGAGGTGAGCCGGCCAGCTTCGCCGCGTGCCGCTGCCTCAGTTTCGCCAGCTTGGGCGCGATGACGACCTGACAGTACGGTTGCCCCGCGTTGTTTTGGAAGTAGCGCTGATGATAATCTTCGGCGGCATAGAAAGCCTCGAAGGCCTTGATTTCGGTGACGATTGGGTTCGGCCAGATCTGCGCCGCGCTCAGTTCTGCAATCACGGCCTCGGCGAGATCGCGCTGGGCGTCGGTGTGGTGGAAGATCGCCGAGCGGTACTGGGTGCCGATGTCGTTGCCCTGGCGCATGCCCTGCGTGGGGTCGTGCACCTCGAAGAACTGCTTCACGAGGTCGGCGTACGACACGACCGTCGGGTCGAAGACGATGCGGATCGCCTCGGTGTGGCCGGTGCCGCCGGTGCAGACCTCCTCGTACGTCGGGTGGGGGCTGTGCCCGCCGGCGTACCCGACCGACGTCGACCAGACACCGGGCAGCTGCCAGTAGATCTCCTCGGCGCCCCNNAGGAGGGGGTGGGAATGCCTCCATCCTCTCCAACACCCGACGCCCGCCCAACCTTCCCGCCTACAGTTCCCCCACCGGACCAGGGGAGACGTGATGGGACTGTTCCGCAAGAAGCCGCAGCAGCCGGCGCCGAACGACGGCGACCTGCCGA
>DKKP01000380.1:5219-5937 GCA_002455335.1 Anaerolineales bacterium UBA6663
CGGCCGCGCGGCTGCGCGTGATGGTGCGCACGGAGTTCGCCCGCGCCGGCGTCGAGGTGGCCGTGGCGCCGGACCACGTGGTCGACGACCAGGGGTCGCGCTTCGGTCTCTGGAACCTCGCGGCCCTCTGCGCGGCCGAGCCGGAGAAGCAGTGGCCGGAGCTGGTGCAGCGCCACGTCGCGGGCCTGATGGCGCCCAAGTGGGGGCTCNNCTCGGCGAGGGGTTGCTGGTGCTGCCGTCCGTCGACCTGCCCGAGACCGTCACCACGCCGCAGCGCAGTGCCTGGGACGTGCACGGCGGGGTCGAGCGCTGGGAGCAGGTCGGCACAGCCAACCTGCGCAGCCTGCTCCACTCCGACGACGTCGAGCACCAGGTGGTCCGGCCCGAGGGCGGCGGCGACTTCGAGGTCGTCATGGGCGACTCGTTCTTCACCGCCAGCCTCGCCCTCCTCGGCGACGAGCTGGTCCAGCGGTTCACCCCCGGCGTCGACGTCGAGCGGGGGCTGCTGGTCGNNCGACGGCCCCGACGCCGCGCTCGCCCTCAACCACCTCTTCGGCTTCGCCATGAACGGCTTCAGCGACGCGCCCGGCCCGCTCGCCCCGCACGTCTACTGGGTACGCCGCGGCGAGTGGCGCCAGCTGACCGACCTGTCCGGCGAGCAGCCCGCGGTCCACGTCGACCCGGACCTCGCCGAGGCGCTCGGCATGGAGGGCTGACC
>DKKP01000112.1 GCA_002455335.1 Anaerolineales bacterium UBA6663
CCATCAAGAAGGGTGACAAAGTGGTGATGTGGTATCTGTCGGGCAACCGCGATGAAAGCGTGATCGAGCGGGCCGACGAGTTCATCATCGATCGGAAAAACCCCCGCCACCATCTCTCGTTCGGGTTCGGCATTCACCGCTGCATGGGCAACCGTCTTGCCGAACTGCAGCTGCGAATCATCTGGGAAGAGATTCTCAAGCGCTACCGGCTGGTCGAAGTGGTTGGCGAACCGGAGCGATTGCTTTCAAACCTCGTGCGCGGGATCACCCGACTGCCCGTGAAACTCCACGCGCTCTGAAACTCACTGTTCTCCTGCGATACGGATTTTCCGAATGATCAAGGTAATCTTTGTTTCAGCCGACGGCAGTCGCCGGTCGGTGGAAATCGACGAGGGTCTGACCGCGCGGGAGGCGGCGTTGTTCAACAACGTGCCCGGGATCGACGGAGATTGCGGTGGCGTCTGTGCCTGCGCCACCTGTCATGTTCATGTCGACCACGCCTGGATCAATCAGGTTGGACTGCCTGAAGAAGGTGGCATGGAAGACGATCTGATCCAGTTCGCCGAGGGGGCCACCGAGACCAGTCGGCTTGCTTGCCAGATTCCCATGATTCCGGCGTTGGATGGTCTGGTGCTGCACCTGCCAAAGCTTCAGCACTGAGCAAGACCCCATGCATATGACGTTTGACGGAAGCGGTGGCATCGCCATTGCGGCAAGCCTTGTCGGCGATGGTCATGGTCGGTCGCCCGTATTACTGGCGCACGGTGGAGGGCAAACTCGGCGCACCTGGCGCAAGACAATGCAGCAGTTGGCGCAGCACGGCTTTCGCTCGGTTGCGATCGACNNCCATGGCGAGAGCGACTGGGCTGCCCCCGACCAATACCGCTTTGCCGATTTCGGCAAGGATATCCTCGCGGTCTGCGACAGGCTGGGACAGCGGCCGCATGTCATCGGCGCATCCCTTGGCGGATTGGCTGCATTGGTGGCTGAAGGCGCGCTGCGTCCGGGCAGCTTCGCTTCCTTGACGCTGGTCGATGTCACTCCTGAGATGGATCCCGATGGAGTTTCGCGGATTGTCGGCTTCATGAACGCCCATGTGGAGCGCGGCTTCGCGTCATACGATGAAGCCGCAGAGGCGATCGCAGACTATATGCCGAACCGCAAGAAGCGAGGCGCAAGCGAGGGGCTAAAGAGCTATCTCCGTCTCGACCCGTTGCAGCGTTATCGTTGGCATTGGGATCCCGGCTTTCTGAGCGGGATGACAGGACGCAGGGAGAAGGACTATGCACAGGCCAAGGCTGCTGCAAGCACGCTCAAGCTACCGGTCCACCTCGTGCGGGGCGGGTCCAGCGACCTGATTTCCATGGAGGCTGCGAAGCGGTTCTGTGCGATGTAGTCTGGCGCGCGCTTCACCGACGTCTCGGGCGCTGGACACATGGTTGTCGGCGACGACAACGACGTGTTCAGCAGGGCCATCATCGAATTTCTCGAAAGCCAGTCCGAACCGGAGACGATTGCATTGAGCCGCTCCTCGTCTCTAGACTGCCTTGCTGGCTGCTAGCCAGCCCCCGCGAGCAGGGACTGGCCCTNNCCACTGACCGCTTCTGCAGCGTTATCGGCGGCTTGTTGCCAATGGCTTTGTGAGCGGCAGGGAAGAAGCATCGGAAGCCGCTGGCGTAGATTTCCAAAATGAACACTGCCCCCCTCATCCTATGCGGCAGTCCGGCCCACAATGTCCATGAGCTTCTCGTAACTCGTCACCACGTCATATTTGACCCGATCCTCGGACACGCGTCGCCCGATTTCGTCGAAGAACTTCCGGGCGCACGCAATCTTGGTGTTCTCGATCTCGCGGAGCTTCATCGAGGACATGGTGCCCTTGGTCTCGGCGACGAAGTAGATGTGCTTGACGCTTCCTTCCTTGAAAGAGATCGCCCAATCGGGGTTGTAGTCGCCCACCGGCGTCGGGATCAGGAAGCCGCGTGGCAGCTTGGCGTAGACCACCACCTCGCTCGCAGTATCCAGCTCGTCGGCAAACTTGCGTTCGATCTCGGAGTCAGTGACCACGTAATCGTACACGTGCCGCTTGAGCTTGGCGGAGGCCTTGGAAAAGTCCTGACCAGTCTGGTTCGCGGTGAAGATATCGACGTCGTAGCGCTCGGCCAGCCCGTCATAAGCCAACCGCTCGATCACCATTGTGGCCTTCTGCTCAGCGATGATCCGCGATGCTTCGGCGATGAAGTGCTCGGGGTTCTCCTTGAATTGCCCGAACACGCTTGCCTGGATGCCGGTCAGGATCTCGGCCGCGGTCTTACGTGTGAGTTCCGTGTTCTCGGCGATCTTCCCGAGGAGGTCGTACTTCACGAGAGAATGGACTGATCCGCCGCGCTCGGTTGTTGAGCCTGTCAGGGCAAAACCATCACCTGCCTTGAGCTGCTCATCGGTCAGCCCATCGCCTTGGATTCCGGTCTGGACCGTGTACTGGAGTGGCGTCACGCGAAGCTGACTATTGAGGGCGCTGACGCATTTGCGGACCAATTCCTCGGAGTCGAACTCGACCCGATAAACGGCCTTCTGGTTGATGCGCCGCCAGAGCTCCTGGAACTCCTTCTTCTCAAAATTCTCATTGAGCGGATTGAGCTTCGGCTTGCGGCCGTCCTCGACCTTCGGGAGCTGCGCGTCGCTGAAAACGCTGTCGATGAGCTGGAAGATCTGATCGGCATGCGCCTTCAGCTCCTCGGGCAAGGCCGCCAGAGTTCCGGCCTCCTTCGCCTGATGATAGGCGCTGGTGATCTGGTCCGCGTCGTCAGAATAGTCGTTCTTCACGAGGTAGCGGTAGATTTGCTTCGCTATGGCCGGCGTGATCTCCACCGGCCCCGCATCCGTCGTGATGGTCTTCCCGGTGAAATAAGCCTCCGTCGCCTTGCGTGGGCGCGACGTCAGCGTGTCGGCGATCTCCTTCTGGAGGCCGGCCACGAAGTTCTTGTAGCTCTCGCTGGCGACGACGGTGAGGACGTTGATGTCATGGACGACCGCGGGGTTGTCCATCCGGTCGCCGTTCTGGTCGACCGACAGGCGGAGCCCACGGCCCACTTCCTGGCGCCGCGAAACGGTGTTGTCGCTGTGCTTGAGCATGCACATGACAAAGACGTTGGGATTGTCCCACCCTTCGCGGAGTGCGGAATGCGAGAAGATGAACCGCGTGGGTTCTGCGAAGGACAGCAGCCGTTCCTTGTCCTTCAGAATCAGGTCATAGGCGTCCACGTCGTCTGAATCGACCGACCGCGCGCCGACGGCAGGGTCCTTCAGCCGGTTGGTCTTCTTGTCGATCGAGAAATAGCCGTTGTGCGTCTTGGCCGCGTCGATGCTGGCCAGGTGCTTGCGGTAGTCGTCGTTATCGATCGCCAGCTCAGCCAGATATTCCGCTTTGAGAAGCTCGTACTCCTCCTCGAAAACGCGGGCATATTCGCCCTTCTCGTCGGCCTGCGTGTAGTCGCGGTACTTCACGACCTCGTCGATGAAGAACAGCGACAGGACCTTGACCCCTTGCGCGAAGAGCTGCTTTTCCTTGTCGAGATGCGCCTTGATCGTCTCGCGGATCTGGATGCGCCGGATGTCGCGCTCGGACACGTCGCCGGTCGCCTCCCCGGCCCGCAGCACCACGCCGTTGGTGAACTCGACCGTGTCGTTGCGCGCGTCGATCTGGGAGATCGTGAAACCGTCGCGGTATTGATCCAACTCGCCGGACTCGGCGAACAGATCGTCACGGAACTCCAGCCGCTTGAGCTGGCGCTTGATCTCGCCCTCGTACTTGGAGAGCAACTGAGCCAACTGCGGCCTGTTCGCCTGGCTCTTCTGGAGGACGACCGTGCGCACCACCTTGTCCACGTCGTTGTCACGTAGATGGACCTTGATCGAGAAACGTCCCATCAGGCGTTGCAGATTCGGGGTCGCGTTGAGGGCGCTCTGGCCGGTGGCCACGATCATGACCCGACCATCCATGTTCTTACTGAGCGCCTCCGTCACCTCCTGAACGTCCAGGGCGTCTTCGGTGCTCTGGCCGACGAACTGCTGAACTTCGTCGAGCACCAGGAGCGTGCACGGCAACTCGTCGCCCACGCAGATGGCGTCGCGAATCGCCGAGCACATCTGGTCGATCGACACTTCTGGTACGTTCGGATACTGAGCCTTAAGAAGCGCGCCGACCTGAGCCGGGTCCTTGAGGTGATCTGAGACCTCGGCGTAAGCCTTTGCGACAGCCGACGACGTGTAAAGCCGCCCGACTTCCTTGTCGAAGTCCTTGCCCTGCTTTTCCAAAGCGGCGCGGAACGCCTGAATCTTGCCGTCGCGCCCCAGGTCCATCAGGAACTTGGCATAGGGGTATTGCTCAGGCAGCCCAACCGATTTGAAGAACAGGCTCATGACGCGCAGGCGCACGTGGCCGGCGCCGGCCTTGAGCGTGCCGCCCGCCATGTGCAGGCCACCGTGGCGACGGCCCAGCGTCGTGACCTCCGTTAGGAGTTCTTTGACATCATGCGGCAGCGTCGTGAGGGCGCGTGGCGTCGAGCCATCTTGAAGGGGCTTGTCGACCCAAAGGTAGCGCAGCACCTTGGCCAGGTGCGACTTGCCGCTCCCGTAGAAACCGCTGATCCACGCCGCGCGCTGCTCGGGCTTGCCGAAGTTGTCGATGTAACCCTGAAGGATGCGGCTCATGCCAGCCGCGTATTCGCCTTCACACACGAACGATTCGAGTTCATATCGGAGCGTTCTCAAATCCTCTGAGTTGTTGCTCGAGACGCCGTCGTTGATCAGGTTCCAGCTCAGCGGGTCTTTGTGGAATACTTCCCTGGTCTTCATTTGTAGCGGACCTCCGTTAGCTTACTTCGCCGACAGGATCGGGACTGCCAAATAATCCCAACCCACACGCGCATTCAAGAAACGATACGTATTGCCTTCCCGCTCTCCCGGGAAGAACACAAGCAAGAAACCGCGCATATCGTCCTCGAGTTGTTCAAGGACATCGGAGACATGCAACAGATCGAAAAGCTCCATGAGACCCGTCACGGCAAAAACAGTCTCGTGGGGCCGAGCGGCCGCTGCGAAGCCCTTTCGGATACGATCAACGATCAGGTCACGCCATTCATTCTCGGCGTAGAGCTCGATCGCGTCAGGATCCCGCATCCAGGCCTCGCGCTCCTCCGGGTCAACGCCGTCGATCCACTGGGAGAGGCAACCCTGCAAGTCGATCGGGTGCCATTCGAGCCCCGCGTCGCGGGTCGCGTGCTCGAAGTCGTACAGCCGCAGCAGCAAACGGCGCTCTTCGGACGCTGGATAGACGGCAAACCAGGTCCGTTGGATCGCCGGCAGGCTTGCGCGCTGTGGGAGCTTCAAGTGATTTCGGTAGTTCTCGAGCAGTTGATCAACTCGATTCATGGAGAAGTCCCTGTTCCGTTCGAGTCAGAAGCCCAGAGAAATCGAACTCAACGACTTCGGCGGCCTGGCGGAGGCTCAAGAGCCCCTTGGCGGCTGCGAGGTTCAGCGCAGACTGCAACTGAGCGCGCGACGCCGAGACGAGCTCGCCAAAGACCGAGTTGAGCAACGTGACGCCCCGGAGCCCGGCCAGGTAACCGACGAACATCGCGTAGGCTGCGGAGGTTGCCGTGGGTTCTGGAAGCGTGCGGACTTTCTTAACTCGTCCCGAGAGATGCCCGCTCACCGTCCACGTCGTGTTCAAGTTCTGGGCCAGCGACTTGAGCGACTTCGCTGTGAACCGCCCGGGGAAACCATTATTCAGGTGCTCCTCCATCGCGATCCGTGAGAGCATCTGGCCGGCCGGCATCGAGCGAATGAGGTCGAAGCTCTGCCTGAGTTGGGGGTCGCGGGCGAAGGCGCTCAACAAGCACAGTTGCGGCAATGCGCCTGCCTCGTCATGGGCAAAGCCCCAAAAGACCCTGAACAGTGGCTTGGTTCGATCGAGCCCATAGAGGAGTTTCAAGTTTTTCAGGCTCTTCGCGCGTCCGCTGGACGTGCGTTTGCCGAGGACGTTCTCCTCAAGAATGGCCTGGCTGATGTCCTCCATAGCAGCCGAAGCCGGCATGGCACGCACGACCATGGCGATCTCGTCATACATCATCGACCGAGCGACATGACCGCCGGCGGTTGCAGGATCGGCCGCGAACCCAAGCGCGAGTCTGTGTGCCTTTGGAAGATCGGCGAAGTTGGGGCCCGATGTCATTGGTATGGCCTCGATCACAACCGGAGGCCAAAGCGACGACCCAGGTGTTGGCCGTGCCTGACGAAAAACCCACGAGTTCGCGAGACCCGCCGGTCGTGGTCCTCGTTGGACCGGCGACGCAACCCGCAACGTGGTCAGCGGATGCCGAGACCCGCCAGTTGTCCGGTTATGTATAGCTGTGTTGTCAAGTTTTTCCGCGACCCTGCCCAGCGAGCGTCGCATATTAGTTTGAACGCGCGGGCGATGATCAAGCAGGGCGACAGCAGACCGATTATACGCATTGCGTCGGGCTCGGCAACGCGGCTCAAGAACCGGGACGATTGCATTGCATAGATGTGGCGCTCGCGCAGCATATTCGCGATGTGTTGACCAATATACTGGCATCATCCAACTATAAATTGAGGTCGCAGACGCAATGCCCTGTAAATCGAACCTGGTGACCTTTTCTTGAGATGTCTTAGCAAAATTTAGAATAGGATCGATTTTATTCAAACTTTACTGAATTGCGCGTAAAAACCGCGTAAAGGATCGCGGGCTGGTCGCCGGTCACGTTGCGGCTGGGGTGCGCAAGCGTACAATCGTAAGCCTCCACTGTGACAGCTCAGGCTGTGCCAAACACACCAAACGGAGAGTGAATAAGTGGCAATCGAACTCACGATGTTTTCCTTCGGCTACTGGGGCTGGGGAACTGCGACGTCACAGTTGGTCAAAGCCGTCGATGCCGTCGAGGCATCGCGCGGTTTCGCCCCGCCTTTGTTCATCGATGCTCGAATTCGGCGGAGTGTACGTGCTCCGGGCTTCAACAACGACGCCTTTGCTCGGATGGTAGGCCAAGACCGATGTGTCTAGCTGCCGGACCTGGGCAATGAAGCCATCTTGCGCGACACCGGCGAGCGGATCACGATCCGAAATCCCGCTGCCGCCAAAGACCTTCTCGCTCGAACGCAGACCGCGGCAAAGGCGAAGCAGCGGATCATCTTTTTCTGTTCGTGTTTGCACCCGTTTCAAGAAGATAGCCCGACGTCCTGCCACAGAACGACCGTCGGCGGATTGTTGCTCAAGGCGGCTCGGAAGCAGGGCACGCCGTTGACGGTGGTGGAATGGCCCGGTGGTGACCCCGAGCAGCACGACCGGAAGGTGGCACTCGAGATCTGGCGGCGTCTCGTCGCCCGGATCGGCAACGAAGACGGCCTCAAGAACATCCCGATCGGTCGTCAACTTCCTGAAACCAAATGGCTCGGACTACCGCACGCATCAATCGTGGACATCCATTTCGGGCCTGAGCGCCTTGCGGTCCTTTCTGGCCCCGCGACCTATGCCGGCGACCACTGGCAATTGCCTGTGCTAGACGTTTTCGATCGAAGCACTGCAACGGACAAGCAAATCCTCGCGCGCTCCGTCGCAAAGCGTCGCGAGTTTGGCTGGGAAGCTCGCGCCATAGCGAAGTCGTCAAGGAGAGAAATATGACTCGATCCATTACCGTCTGCAAGTTTCGAAATTCGATCGCTACTTTGCCTGCGGACCGACCGCAAGTCCGACCTGGTATATGGTACAAGACGCAAAAAGAACACTGGCTGGGTTGGCTCGCCGAATATCACACACCAGGTGCATACAATCGCAAGTCCGCCACGAAACGTGATGCGAGATTCGCCTACAACCACGTTGTCAATCACCACATGCTCTTGTGGTTGATCAGCGCCTGCGGTGTAGACCGAAAACTCGCAAAAGCAGCTCAGCAGGCTACCGAGGGCGTGCCCACCATGATGCAGAAGTCTGGGGCCGTCCGCCGGTTGGTTCCGTGGCATACCATTGAGCAGCGCCTCTGGCCAGCGGAGAGCGAGTGAGCACCTCGCTTGAGAAACGTATCGGGCCTCATCATCGGCGAATGAAACAATTCTCTGCTGTGCTCGCTACGCTTTGTCGACCTGACGACTAGCCTTAACTCGCGATGTCGCTCCATCTGAGTTGAACAAACGACGGTTACTCTTGAAGCAGGCGTAGCACACCGGCTTGTTGAGGGTCGTGGCCTGAGCCGTGCCGCAGATGTGGCAGCGCGCCTCCTTGTGGTCCGGGTTCTCGTAGCGCTTCCACACGCGGTAGCAATCCGGGCAATACGGGGCTGCCGGGTTGAGGGCGATCGACTTGCCACAGCGAATGCAGTGGCCGGCATTCGAGGCTTCAGGCTTGGCCGGGGCCTCAGTGACCTGTACTTTTTCGACCGTCACCCGGATCTCGTCGCTGATCCGGATCAGGCGTCGAGCTTCGTTGAGGATATCGCCGTACAGCTCCGGCTCCTCGGCCTTGGTGACGTAGACGCCCATCTCGTGGTTGTTGACCTGCGAGAACTCGTACAGGTTCATCGAGGTCAAGATGGCTTCGCCCTCGTTGAGATAGCACTTGGCGTGCAGGTTTTCGCAGAAGCTCGTCCGAACCGAGTGCAGCGTCCGTAGCCAGTTGATCTGCTCGGGCTGCAGCTCATTTTTGCCGTAGATCAGGCGGATATCGATCTTCAGCCGATCCTTGTCCTCGAGCGACTGGCGCAGTCGGTCGTTGAGCTTCAGGTACGGGCTGATGAGGATCAGCGTGTCCTGGGCCTGGTTGATCAGCTGCTGGAGGTGGTACGAAACGCCCGTGGTGTCGAGGAATTTGGCCATGGTGCCTCTATTGCGCCGCGAATCAGACGGCGCCCACCGCTTCTGATGCAAGAAGCCGGCCGACGCCTGTCGGAGGGGATTCTAACCTTCGACCTGACAGGTCCAGCACGATTCGCTGGTTTTCAAGGCCCTCGCCAAAACGCCTTTGGCGAATTCGGTCGGAGATTCTAACCTTTGGGCGTTCGGGTGGCGCTGGCTGTCGCTAGTCGCTCTCGCATCCAACACCATCATGGTCGCCATCAAACCGATGTGGATCTTGTGCGAGGACCCTGAAGAAGCGATACGGGATCTGGGGGCAATCCAGGTCCGGTGCGCTGGTGGGATGCACCATGCGGGTGCGAGGGTCGCAATTGGTGACGGGCGCGCCTCTCGGCGTCACCGTGGTTGGCGGTATGGCTGTCGGCAACTCCAAAGCCACCGTCGACGCGGCACAGTCTTGCGTCAGGCACGTCAGGACCACGGATGAGCTCGCGACGGTTGATACCCGGCGCGTATTGCCCGACTCCTGGATCGCCTTCCCGTCGACTGCGCGGGGGTGATCGAAGCCGCAAAGGAGCCGTGGCCATCCTTCTCGAAACGGCCCCGACGACCTTCGCGGCTTCGCGGTACCCGGCCGGCGGCCTTCAGCGTACAACCACCCGTAGCGGCGCCGTCAGAAGCGTTTTCTGCGCAGGCCCTTCCGCTTGAGGAAGCTGGCTCGCCGACAGCGCCTGCATCTGCACCCGGAAATTGTCGAAACGCGCATCGGCACCGGGCGCGCCGGGCGAAACCGCCAGACCGACCCAGGTCAGACCCGCAAACGCCGAATCCGAGACTGCCACCCCCGGAAAGGCGATGCCGTTCGACAGCAAGGCGACGGCCGTGCCATTTCGAACGACGGTCAGCGTGTTGACCGATGTGGTGGCCCCGACCGCGGAACTGACTGTCGGCGCGACGAGCGTTGTCATGCTGCCATCGGCATTGAAGCGGTAGAGCGCGTACGTCCGCTGCAGCGTGTTGATGCCGAAGAAGTAGAACCGGTCGAACCCGGTGTCGGCACCGAAGACTAGACCCCATTCAGACGGGGTTGTGGCGGCCCAATGCCCATCGACCTGAACGCTGTAGGCTTCACGCCCACAGGTCGGCGCCGGTGCCACATAGATGTAACCGGTCTGTTTGCCCAGGACGCGATACTCGCCGTTGAGCACTTCCAGGCGCGCGAAGGCGTCCTCATTGGCGGGCCAGCCGGTGTTCGCGGAACTGAAGGAATCTGTGAAATCGCTGCACGCCTGCCGGTTCAACATCGGCAGCCGCACACGTGTCCAGGTGTCGAACGCTGCCGTGCCGCCCAGCGCCGGCAGGCCGGACCACGTGGCGATGGCCGTGTTGGTGATGGTGGTCCCGAGAGCCGTCGGAGCGATCTGCGCGGCGAACGTCACGGTGGTCGTCACGCCGCTGGCGACGGCGCCGTTCCATTCAAGCCCATTGCCGCTGACGGTCACGACGCCACCGGACCCCGTCACTGTGCCGGGCAGCAGGGTAAGTTCCGCAGGCAGTGCATCCACAACATTCACGTCGTTCAGGTCCTGCGAGTTGCCAAGGCTGCTCAACTGCAGGGTATAGGTAACCGTTTCGCCCGGTCGGAAGAGCCCGGCCACCGTTTTGTTGATGCCCAGAAAAGCTTCGTAAGCCCCACTGTCACTCGGGCCATAACGCGGGGCGCCGCGCTGATCGATGCTCAGAGGAACACCCGTTCCCGCATTGCGAGCCGGACTGCCCACGTCAAACGCACGCAGCGGCACCGGCCCGCCGTGATCGGCCAACGACTGGAGCATTGGGTCCACGCCTATCCGATCTCCGGCCGCAAGGTTGCACTGGCTTGGGAAGTTGGCCACAGTCTCCACAATGTTGCCCCCGAGGCTAACCAGTGTGCCGTTGTACCCGCCCTCGATCGCGCAGTCGCGGTTTGTGTTGTTGGCCAGGATGTTGTTCTGGAGCACAGCACGTCCACCCATCACGTCCAACCCGACACCGACGTTGTCGCTCAACGTGTTGTGCGTCATGGTCAGCGCCGCGGTGAGCCAAACATGGACAGTGCCGGAACCGGTGTTGCCGGTGAACGTGCTGTTGTCAATCCACATTTGGCCCGCGTTGAAGATGGCCGCCCCGCGCACACCACCCCTAAGTGCATTGGCGCTGAAGGTGCTTTGCGAGACGGTCACGGTGCCCGTACTGAACAGGCCGCCCCCGCCCCACGGACCGGCGCAACAGGCGTCGCCCACTTCGTTATGTTCCAGGTGCGATGCGCGAATGATGACGGATGCTCCGGCGCAGTTGATGAGCACGCCTGCACCCTGCTCCGCATTGAAGCCGTGTGTGATGTGCAGCCGCTCGAGCACGACCGGCGCCGCGCTGACACTGCACGCCTGGACATCGATGCCGCGTCGGCTGCCCTGGCCGTCAATGGTCGCCAGCCCGGTTTGAGCCGTGAAGTCCGCGTTCCAACCGCCGCTGATGATGACGGCCCGGTCGACGGTCACCACCGCCAGTCCCACGCCGGTATAGGTGCCCTCGGCTACTCGGATCGTGTCGCCGGCTGACGACTTGCCGATCGCGCCATTCAGCGTCGCACAAGGCGCCGCGGGCGAGAGACAACTGTTGCCATCTGACCCTGACGGGGCGACGTACCAGGGACCCTGGGCCCTCGCTGGCACCACCAGGGCAGCCGTTGCCAGCCCAATCGCAATCGCCGCCAGCAACCAGATCCCTCGCTGCATTATCATGGCCTGCCTCCTACATTTATCTCGACGATCGCCTTCTTACGGCGCCTGAACCACACTGAAGTTATCAAAACGCGCGTCCACGACCGGCGTCTGAATCGTATTGACAACGACCAGCCCTACAACACCCAGCCCCGTGTGAGTCGAATCGCCGGTCGTCAACACGAGCGTGCCATTGATGGAGATCTGGATCGAATCAGGCTGCACAAGCCGCCTGACCGTCAGATGGTTGACGGCCGTCCCTGGCTGGATCTCTGACCTGAATTGATGGGAATAGATAGCCTGCCAGGTGCCGGAGGGGAGATATCGGTCGATGCCGAACGTCTGCCGAGTGGTGTCGAGCGTCAGCAAATAGGCTGGCATGTTTCCGGGAGCCGATCCAAAGGTCAAACCGAGCAAGCCACCGTTGGTCGGACTCGCCCAATGCAGGTCCACGTCGGCTGCATATTGGTCACGCTGGCAGGTCGGCGCCTGAACCGTGAAGAGATAGCCACCCTGCTTGGTCAGCAGTCGGTACTCGCCGTTGAGATACTCCTGCCGCAGAACCAACGTGTCCGCACGAGGCCAGCCGCTGGCCGGTGACGCGAAGTCGTCTGCGAAGTCCGCACAATGCTGATCAGCCAGGGACGGCAGCAGCAGTCGGTGGAACGTATCGACCACAGCCGCGTTGCTGGTCGAGAGGAAACCGTTCCAGCTCGCGCTGGCCGTGTTGGTGATCGCCTGACGGGGTGCGTCCGCTGGCACCTGTGCCGACACCATGATCACGGTCGGCAGACCGCTGGCCACTGTCCCCGTCCATTGCAGGGTGTTGTCGAGGAGGGTGACCACTCCGGAGCTCGCCGTTGCAGAACCGGGCACAATGACCAGCGGTGCAGGAACGAGGTCAGAAAGGTGGCTTAACGCCAGGTCCGAATCCGTCGCGTTGCTCAAGGTCAACGTGTACGTCACCAAACCGCCCGGGGATACGGTTGCGGGCGCGGATTTATGGTCGGTCATCACCGCCGCGTAAGCGCCGAGGTCGCAACGCCCAAAACGGAGGGCACCGCGTTGGTCGACTCTCATTACCTCATCGGTCACGGTCAAGCAACCGCTCGGCGAACCCGACTTGATCACAGGGCTTCTGCCGATGGGCGCGCGCGTATCCGTGGGACCGCCATTGTCTTGCAGCGGTCCCAAAATCGGATTGACACCGATCAACGCCGCCGTCCGGGCGTCGCAGCCCTCGTTGTTCTGCACAAGGCTGTGGCTGACCACCGCACCCGGCGCGCTATACACGGTATCAAGACAATCCGCTTGAGCGTTTTCAGCCAGGATCGAGTCCCGAATGAGGATACGGTTACCCGACCCGTAAACACCATTGCGATTGCCGGTCACCGTCACGTTGGCGAGCAGGGCAGTGCTCCCAAAATAGGCATACAGCCCGCTGCCCGAGTTGCCATGGATGGTGCTGTTCTCGATGGTCAGGGCGCCAGTGTTGTGAATCCCATCCTGGCTCGCGCTAAGGGCCAGGCCGTTTTGGCTGATCTCGCTAAGCGTGACCGTCAAGAAAGCGGTGTTATCGATGCCGGCCCAGCCGTTGCCATGCACCTTGACCTGATCGAGCCACACGTGCGTTGCACACCAGATGTACACGCCGTGGCGGGGAGCTTGGTCCGACGTCATCTCGACACGGGAAACTTCGACCTGACCTCCCGGCTGAGGCTGAGTGCACCCGACGGACATGGGCCCTGCGTGATCCTCACCGTCAAGCGTCGAAAGGCCTACCTGTTCGGTGAACCCCAGATCCCAACCGCCCGACAGTGCAAGCGCTTTGTCGAACGACACGACGTAGGAGTCCGTTGTGGTGTACACGCCCACCGCGACCTTGATGGTGTCACCGGGCGACGCCTTCGCGATCGCGGCATTCACGGTTCGACAGGGCGCCGCCGGCGACGAGCACGAATCGGAGTCAAGGCCAAGTGGGGACACGTACCAGGGTCCGGCGCCGCGGGTCGGCATGACCCAGAGCGCCATCACCATCCCAATAAGCACTGCCACCGCGACAAGCCATCCTCGACGTATCAACACTATCATGTCCTCGTCTGTCGCTATACCGCTATTGTATATCGGCCGCCCGACGTTTCGGCCGAGCGGCAGGCGGCGCTTTCGACCTGACGGGTCTTTATGCATTCTCTTGTTTTCAAGGGCGTTCAGAGATTAAGCCGGGTGGATTACGACGTCGCTTCTGGCCATCTTGCCTCGCAGGCAACAGCCGCCGCCAGGTGAAAGGGGCACCGGCGCCCAACGGGTCGACACGGGCGGCTTTGCCGGCTGGGCCTCGGCGCAAGCGGACTGGCCCGACGAACCTGCGTCATTGGACGCTTCGTGAAGCCGTGCGGCTGGTTGCGCGTCCACGCGAGCCCACTGGCTTCGATGGCGCGCTCGATCTCGGCGTGCATCTCGGCGATCAGGTCCGCCTGGCGCTCGACACCATCGACCACGGCGCCCGACGACAGGAACACGACGCGGCGCAGCCCGGCCTCGTGAGCCGCCGGGAGCTGAGCTTTTTCGGGGTGGCGGGTCAGCGCCCGCACCGACTGGCCCTGTTCGAGGAGTTGAGCGACGAGGTGTTCTCCGACATTGCCGGTGGCGCCAGTGACGAGGATCATGAGGGTTTCTCCTTGTGTTGATCAGTTGAATCGAATGGGTTGTTCAGGATGAATGTCGAACTGCCGCGGCGAACGCGCCGAGTTCGGCCGCGAAGTATCCGGGCTCCTCGAGCGCGGTGAAGTGTCCGCCGGCGGGAAGCACCGTCCAGCGCACGATGGTCAAGAAGCGCTCGGCGATCGCACGCGGCGGCCGGGTGAAGTCACGCGGGAAGAGGGTGACGGCCGTCGGCACGTCGATGCGCTGACCGGGCTTGAGCTGCGGCGCGCTGCGGACGTCTTCGTAACACAGTCGGGCCGACGATGCGATTGTTTCGGTCAGCCAGTACACCATGACATTGGTCAACAGGTCGTCTTTTCTGAAGCGGCGCTCGACCTCGCCCTCGCAGTCGCTCCACACGCGGAACTTGTCCACGATCCAGGCGGCCAGCCCGATGGGGCTGTCGTTGTGGCCATAGGCCAGCGTCTGCGGGCGCGACGACATGCACCATGACATAGCCGTCTTCCTGCACGAACCAGCCCTGGGTCGACCCCAGAAAGCGCTGCTCGTCCGGGGTCGGGTTGGCGATCTCGGGTGGGACGCACACGTCGCGCAGGAGCCGATGTCGGTGAGATGCAACCCGAGCAGCTGTTCCGGATGCGCGATCGCCATAAGTCGCGCCACCCGGGCGCCGATGTCGCCGCCCGAGATCAGGTAGCGGTCGTACCCCAGGCCCCTGGGTTATCAGACGCGCCGGCGCTCGGCCGAGGCCAGCGACCGCATGCCGCCCAGCCCGGACGGGCGTGCCGAGAGACCGAAGCCCGGCAGCGAGGGCTCGACGACGTCGAAGCTCTGCGCGGCGTCGCCGCCGTAGCGGATCGGATCGGTCAGCAGCCGCAGGACCTGGATGAAGCGATAGAGCGAATCGGGCCGGCCGTGCAGCAGGAGCAGCGGCGCCGGGTTCGGGCCCTTTCCGCGCATGTGGATCAAGTGCCGGTCGAGTCCATCGATGGAGGCCGTGTGCTGCGGGAAGGCGTTCAGCCGCGCCTGCGTCGCCGGCCAGTCGAAGCCGTTCAGCCAGTAGTCGACCAGTTCAGACATGTAGCCCAGGCCGGCGCCCATCGACCAGCCCGCGTCTTCGGCTTCAGCGGGTCAACCGGCGGCACGTAGCCGGCGCTCGAGGTCATCGAGGCTGTCCTGCGGGATATCGATGGTGAAGGGGCGGATGTTCATGCTGCGCTCCCCCGCTTGAGGTCAATCGGTTGACGAATGCAATCTGGGGGGAACGCGATTCGGGGTCTTGTATTCAGGCGACAGTCAAGATGCGGGGTTCGGCGGAGCTCACGAAGCGCGGGCAGCCCGAGCCAGCTGGCCGGGCGCACTGCCCGACGGTGGGCGGAGTCGCCACGCAGCGCCGGACTCCCTCGACGCATCGGCACGCCGGGCCGTGTCGTCGATCGAGACACGCGCGCCCCATCGCCACCCGGGGCGACGCGCGTCGATGACCAACAACGCCCCCGTGACACCCATCCGTTTCATCCGCTGATCCGATACCCCATCCGTCGAAAGCATCCGTTGAAACCATCCGTTGCGCCTCCCGCCAGCCCAGCGGCTCGATCGCACTGGCTGGGCGGCCGCGTTTGCGGTACAACTCCATCCGAACTCGTGTTCTACCCGCGAGTCGACATCCACAGAACGAGTCGATCGACCGCGCACGGGAAGGAATGGACATGGCAAAGCTTGTGTTTGGGATAAACCAGTCGCTGGACGGCTATGTCGACCATACGGCCTTTGCGCCGGACTCGACGCTCTTCCGCCACTTTGTCGAACAGGCCCAGATGCAGACCGGCAGCGTGTACGGCAGCCGGATGTATGACATTATGCGCTACTGGGACGACGATCAAGGCGAGTGGAATGCCGACGAAGCGGCCTTCGCTGCCGCCTGGCAGCGGCAGCCCAAATGGGTCGTCTCGCGGTCGTTGAAGACGGTCGGGCCCAACGCCCGGCTGCTCGAAGGCGACCTCGCGGGCGCGATCCGCGCGCTCAAGGCCGAACACACCGGCGAGATCGAGGTCGCCGGCCCACGCCTGGCCTATAGCCTCGGCGAGCTCGGCCTGATCGACGAATATCGCATCTACCTGCACCCCGTCGTGCTGGGGCACGGCACGCCGATGTTCGCCGGCCCCCGGCCGCGGCTCCGTCTCGTGGACTCGGAGCGGATCGGCGCTGACGTGCTCCGCCTGACCTACGTGCCCGGCTGAGCGCGCGCCGAGCCGGCGTGGCGCCGAGCCGTCGGGCACGGCCAGCGTGGCGGCGCAGCCGCTGCCGACGCCTCTCAGGCTGCCTGCCCACGTGGCTACGGCGCTGGCAGGTTCAGCACCTCGACGAAGATCCGCTCGAACCGCTCACGATCGGCGGAGAGCGCCACCCGCACATCCGGGCAGCCTGCGCCGGCCTGCGTCCAGCCGCTCTCGGGCCCGTCCGCTTCGACCACACAGAGGTTCGCGTCTTGATAAGTCGCCAGGGTCGCGTCCATCAGGATGGCTGCAGCCAGCGGATCCCAGAACGAGTAGCCGCCCGAGTCGATGAAGCCCCGTTGCGCGGTCAGCACGTCATAGACAAAGGTGGCCTCGGGCGTCGTGTGGTTGCGCTCGAGGTTGTCGTAGAACCCACGGGTCAGGGGCACCTGATTGGTCGCGTCAAGCGGCACCAGCGTGACCGGCACGCCCGCGCGCAGGACGATGTTGGCGGCAGCGGGATCGACATAGATATTCCACTCGGCCACCGCATTGTCGATCTCGACCCCGGAGGCGCCCACATTGCCCGGCACCTGCACGGCGCCGCCCATGATGACAATCCCGCCGATCCCGTCCACCAACGAAGGATCCTTCTGGAGCGCCTCGGCGACGTTGGTCAAGGGTCCAAGCGTCAGGAGCGTGACCTGTTCCGGCGACGATTGGATCGCTGCCGTCAGCACTTCGACAGCCGTTTGGTCGGACGGGCTCTGGTCGCTCGCGGGCAAGGTCAGGCCCAGAAGATCGTCGACCCGTTCGCGCCACGCCGTCGGAAACGCGTGGGCACCCTGCAGCGGCGTTTCGCGCCCGCACGCCACGGGCGTCGTCGACTGTCCGGCCAGGGCCAGCAACCCGAGGGCATGCGCGATCCCGGGCGCGCAGTGGGCCTCGCCGGCCCCGGTCACGGTCAGGGCCGCAAGGGTCACATCCGGCCGTTGGAGCAGATACAGGATCGCCATCCAATCATCGGCCGCCATATCGGTGTCGACCACGACGACTCGGGGATGGTCGGCTGAGAGCGCCGGCAGGGTGGCCGTCGGCGGCGCGGCCGGGGCCGCGCAGCCCGTCAAGAGGCCGAGGATCAACCAGACGACCGCCAGACGCAGCGTTGTCGACGTAGTCACGATCGCCTCCGTTCCGCGCGGGTCGCTCGCGAGATCAGGCTCGCCTTGCCGCCCACTCGCTGCGCAACAGGCCGTAGTGCAGCGTGCCGCTCAACGTTCCATCGGCGTGTCGATGGTTCTCGCGGATACGGCCTTCCAACACGAACCCGCACCGTTCGGCCACGCCCAGACTCCGGGTGTTGAGATCGTCGCATTCCAATCGAACGCGATGGGCTCCGAGGTGTTCAAAGCACAGTGTGAGCCCGACCGTCACCATCTCGGTCACGTACCCGCGCCCACCCTGCGCCTCATCGCCGAAGTACCCGATCGAGTACTCGGGCACGCCGGGATTGTGCAGGCCCACATAGAGTTGAGCCACGAACGAGTCAGTCGACTTCAGAAAGGCGCCCAAGAAGAACGCCCGACCTTCCTGCCAGGCGGTGCTGAAGCTCTCGAGCAGCGCTTTGGCTTCGTCCTCGGAGGCCAGCGTGCGGATCGGATTATCGGCTTCGTGGCGAGCCAAATGCTCACGGTTGCGCTGTCCGACACGCCAATACCAGGCGCTGTCCCCGGTTCGATATGCGCGAACGAGCAATCGAGGCGTTTCGAACGACAAAGGAAGTTCGACCATCAAGACGATGAGTATAACCGCCCAGCCGTCAGACGCGTCAGCTAACCGCTTCCACGAAATCGCCGCCATCAACGCCCTCAATGGCAGACCACACACTCGCCGACTCGCTCATCGGCCTGTTACAATACGGCCTTCTTTGATCCGACTGCACACCATTTGTCGCGCTGACAATCACACACCGCCGCGCTCGACCCGGCCTGGCCACCTGGCCAGGCGTCGTCTGACCGCGTGGGTTTGAGCGATGTCGTCAACCATCGAGGGGGGCTGATCATGTCACGTCGAGGGATCGTCGCCAGGCTCGTGTTCCCGTTGCTGTTACTCACCCAACTCGGTTGTCAGGCGCTGGTCGACTCGGCGTCCCCGATCGGCGCCGTCGACAGCGTCTACACAGAGCCCGGGAACCCGATCGACGTGTCGCTCACGCTCGACGACGCGACGACCACGGGCGTGATCACGCCCGATGGCGGATCGCTATCCGTGACGGCCAGCGACGGCGCGACCTATACGCTCGAGGTGCCGGCCGACGCCCTGACCGTCGCCACAGAGATCAGGCTGACCCCGGTCGCTGAGATGACCGGCCTGCCCTTCAGCGGCGGGCTCGGCGCGGCCGTCCGGCTCGAGCCAGACGGCCTGCAGTTCAGTGACTACGTCACCCTGACGCTCACGCCGGCCAACCCCATCCCGCTCGAGGACCAGATCCTGTTCGGGTTCGAGGGCGACGGCCAGGACCTGCACCTCGCGCTGCCCGGCGCAGACGACGGCCAGATCCAGATCCGGCTGCTGCACTTCAGCGGGGCCGGCGTCGCCAGTGGCGTGAGCGACGAGAAGGCCGGAGTCCTTCAGCGCATGGCAAACCGCGCCGACGCGCGCATCTCGGGCGAGATCGGCGCCCACCTGCAGGACCTGCGCGCCGGGCGGAGCACCGACCCGGCGGCCGTCGAGGCCGCGCTGGCTGAGTTCTACAACTCGGTCGTGATCCCGCGCCTCAAGGCCGCCACGGCGAACGCCTCGACCTGCGCCGACGCCCGCCAGGCCATCGACACCTTCGTGTCCTGGGCACGTCTGCAGCAATTGCTCGGCCCGGGCGCCGATGGCGCGAAGATCGAGGGCGTGGTCGCCACGTACTTCCCGACCCTGATCAAGAAGTGCCTCGACGAGGAGTTCGAGCGCTGCACGACGAAGCACCAGATCGCGGGCATGCTGCCCACCCTGCTCGGCTTCGAGAGGCCCANNGCTCGGCGCCTTTAGCGCCTCCAATCCCGCCGAGGAAGACGCCGGCTGGGTCGAGATCCGCACCTACGGCGAGGACCTGGTCCGTCGCTGCTACCAGTGGGATCTCGAGTTCGAGTCGGCCGGCACGTTCAACGCCGACGATCTCAGCTACGACTCGCGGGTCGCGGCGGTGGTCCCGATCCGGGTCCAGGGCGACGTCATGCAGCTGCAGCTCCAGGGATCGGCCCCGCTCGACAGCCTGGACTTCACCTTCACCCTTGGCGAACTGGCCGGGCAGGTGTGCAACAACCAGAGCTTCACCGGTGGCGGGACGTTCACGGCCGCGGCCTTCGGTTGGGTCCACGAACTGCGCCGCGACGTCGATGGCCAGGACCGCTACTTCGTCAAGGACTTCTCGCTGCAGTACGATCCGGGCCAGACCACCGAGTCGTTTTTGATCGATTGCGTCGACCCCAAGGACGAGACGCCGGATATGCAGTACCAGTCGCCCCCCACGCCGTACTGGAGCAGCCTCTTCCTCGTGACGCATTACAAAGAAGTGGCCGGCAGTGAGGGCCAGCCGCCCGCAGGATCGCTCGAGGCGCTGCTCGAGGGCATCGGCTCAAGCGACCAGGTCGAGGCCTACCTCGCCACAGCCTGGACCGTCTTCGAGGCCGAGTTGATGGGCACCAAGGAGTGGCAGGGCGCCAGCGATCTCGAGCCGACCGCTTTCGAGGGCGGCGGCTTCAAGCTCTANNCGAAAGGCGACGCGGGATCATTCACTGACGGCGCGGCGCCGCCAGATCGCCTCCACCTGGCTCGCGCCGTTCGCGGCGCTCCCTCGGGTCGCGTGGTTGAGCCAGGTGGTGCGCCCACAAAATGGGCGTCAGCGTCACTGGCTTCAAGCCGGTGCGTCGACCCGGCCGTGGGCCGTCGCTCAGCCCTCGCGACTGACGCGCTCCCACCGCGCGCGCTCGGCGGCGCTGGGGTCAGGCGGCTCAGGCGAGAGGCGCAGCGCCTCGCCCGTGGGCTCGTAGGTGGCGATCACAACGCCCGTGGTCGAGACCGTGCCGCTCACCAGCTTCAAGGCGGCCGGCGGCAGGGCCTCGCCGAACAGTCGCTTACCTCCGCCCAGCACGAGCGGGAAGGTTTGGACCCGCACCCGGTCGATCAGGCCCGCGCCAAGCAGTTTGGGGTACAGAGTCGAGCTGCCCTGGATCAACAGGTCGGGCCCAGAGGTGGCCTTAAGCGCCCGAACCGCCTCAAGCGACTCAAGCCTATGGCTGCGGGCCCAGTCGAGCGGATCCTGCCCGCGCGTGAGCACATATTTGTCGACGGCGTTGAACCGGTCGGCGATCGGGTTCCCGACGGCCTGATACGGCCAGTAGGCCGCGAAGATCNNCGCGCCGAGCAAGGTCTCGATCACGGCCGCGCTTGTCGCGTCGTCGGTGTACGCGCCAACCCAGCCGCCGAGCGCAAAGCCGCCGGCGCGATCCTCCTCGGGCCGCCCCGGGCCCTGGATCACGCCGTCCAAAGACTGAAACACACTGCCGATGATTTTTCGCATGAAGTTGCCTCTCTCTACGGGTTGCCGCGTTCACGTGACGGCTCACTCAGTGGGCCGTTCCGAGCCCGGCTCACCACTGGCGCCAAAACAGCGCCAGCCCTCGATTGGCGACCGCCACGACCGCCAGCAGCGCGCCGGCCACCGGTTGGCCCGCCACGACCAGGGC
>DKKP01000116.1 GCA_002455335.1 Anaerolineales bacterium UBA6663
GGTCGGCGCGGGCTCGGCCGCGTACCGGGCGGGCGCATCCGGCAGCGACCCGCCGGCGGCGACCGTGGAAAGCTGTTTGGCCATTGCCGTCGCGCTTGGGTAACGCTCGGCCCGGTCCTTGGCCATCGCCTGGGCGATCACGTTCTCGGTGGAGGGCGGCAGGAGCGGGTTCGCCGAACGGATGCGTGGCACGGGCTCGGTGATATGTTTGACGGCGAGGCCCATCGGCGTGTCGGCCTGATACGGCATCTGGCCGGTCAGGGCCTCGAACACGATCGCGCCGAGCGCATACAGGTCGCTCCGCCCGTCGATGTCGCGGTCGCCGCGGGCCTGCTCGGGGCTCATGTAGGCGGGGGTGCCGATGATGCCGGTGGCCGTGAACGCCATGCTCGTCTCGGTCAGCTTGGCGATGCCGAAGTCGGAGAGGTAAGGTTGGTCGCGCCCGTCGAAAAGGATGTTGCCGGGTTTGAGGTCGCGATGGATGATGCCGTGCGCGTGCGCCTCATCGAGCGCGGGCGCCAGCGTCGACATGATCCGTGACACTTCGTTCAGCGCCAACGGGCCCTGGCGCAGCCGATCGACCAGCGAGCCGCCGGGCATCAAGCGCATGACGATGTACGGTTGCTCGTTCTCCTCGCCGAAGTCGTAGACGGGCACGATCGCGGGGTGCTCGAGGCTGGCGATCGTCTGGGCTTCGCGTTCGAAGCGGGCGCGGAAGCCCGGGTCGTGCAGGTATTCGCGGGGCAGGGTCTTGATGGCCACATCGCGTTTGAATCGCGGGTCGTACCCGTGGTACACGGTGGCCATGCCGCCGCGACCCAACTCTCCCCGAATCTCGTAGCGTCCGATTTGCGTTGGGGCCATAGCTGATGATTATAGCCAATAAGACGATCCCGGCGCTCCGATTCGAGACGCAGGTGCCCCATTAACGCGTCCAGGGCGTTTTTTCGATGTGCGCGACCGTGTGGGCCGCGGGTTGGGGCGCAGCCTCGACCCGCGGCCCACACGTTCGCGCCAACTGTGACAATCAGCCAGTGTAAAATGGATGGTTCAACCTGTAAGGGGCAAGACAGTCTGTATGAAAACACCGCTGACCTTTCAACACATCATCCTGACGCTCGAGAAGTTCTGGGGTGAGCGCGGATGCCTGATCTGGCAGCCGCATCACACCGAGGTCGGCGCCGGTACGATGAACCCGGGCACCGTGCTGCGCGTGCTCGGGCCAGAGCCGTGGAACATCGCCTACGTCGAGCCCTCGATCCGGCCCGACGACGGCCGCTATGGCGATAACCCGAATCGCCTGCAGCAGCACTATCAATACCAGGTCATCCTCAAGCCCGACCCGGGCAACCCGCAGGAGCTGTATCTCCAGTCGCTCGAGGCGCTCGGGATCAATCCGCGCGAGCACGACATCCGTTTCGTCGAAGACAACTGGGAGAGCCCGGCGCTCGGCGCCTGGGGCCTGGGCTGGGAGGTCTGGCTCGACGGCCAGGAGATCACGCAGTTCACGTACTTCCAGCAATCCGGCGGCTTCCCGCTCGACCCGGTGGCTGTCGAGCTGACCTATGGCCTCGAGCGCATCGCCATCGCGCTGCAGAAGATCAACAACTTCCGCGACATCCAGTGGGCGCCCGGCATCAAGTACGGCGACGTCAACTTGATGAACGAGCGCGAGCAGAGCACGTACTACTTCGAGGTCGCCGATGTCGAGCGGCTACGCGGCCTGTATGACAGCTACAACGCCGAGGCCGAGGCCTGTCTGGCGCGCGGCCTTGTGCTGCCCGCGCACGACTACGTGTTGAAGATGTCGCACACCTTCAACGTCCTCGATGCGCGCGGCGCGATCGGCGTGACCGAGCGCCAGGCCGCCTTTGGACGCATGCGTGGGCTGGCCCGCAAGGTCTCCGAGGCGTATCTGAAGCAGCGGCAGGAGTTGGAATACCCGTTGTTGGCGGAGGACGAAGGACGAGGGGCGAAGGACGAAGGCGGCACGCCTGCTATCAGTCAACCATCGTCGTTCGCCGATCGTCCTTCGTCGCTCTTGCTCGAGATCGGCACCGAGGAGCTTCCGGCCGCCGACGTCGACGGCGCGCAGGCGCAGTTAGCCGAGCTCGGCGCGAAGCTGCTCGACGATGCCCGGCTGGCGCACGGCGAAGTGCGAGTCTTTTCGACGCCGCGCCGGCTGGCGCTGCTGGTCGCCGATGTGGCCGAGCGTCAGCCCGATCGCGAGCTCGTGGTCAAGGGGCCGCCCGTCAGCCGCGCCTTCGACGCGCAGGGCCTGCCTACCCCGGCGGCCGAGGGCTTTGCGAAAAAGAACGGCGTGGCGATCGAGCGACTCGAGCGGCGCTCGGTCGACGGCGGCGAGTACGTGGTCGCCGTGGTGAGCGAACGCGGGCGCGCTGCTTCCGAGGTGCTGGCCGAGCTGCTGCCGAAGATGATCGCCGGCCTCAAGTTCGAGAAGGCCATGCGTCANNGCTCGGCGATCAGGTCGTGCCGTTCGCTTACGGCGGTTTGCGCAGTGGGCGAGAGAGCCGCGGCCTGCGCCCGCTGGGAAGCAAACCGATCGCGCTCGCGAGCGCCGATGCTTACCTCGCGGCGATGGCGGCGGCGAAAATCGAGATCGACCCGGCCAAGCGCCGCGGCGCGATCCTGCGCCAGGCGCGCAAATTGGCCAAGGCGGCCGGCGGCGTGATCGCTGACCTCGACGTGCTCGACGAAGTCGTCAACCTCGTCGAGCGCCCGACTGCGCTGCTCGGCGCGTTCGCGCCAGAGTCGCTTGAGCTGCCGCGCGAGGCCCTTGTCGCTGTGATGAAGAAGCACCAGCGCTACTTCCCGGTGCAGACCAAGGACGGCAAGTTGCTGCCGCACTTCATCGCGGTGCGCAACGGCGACACCCGTCATCTCGATCTGGTGCGCGACGGCAACGAACAGGTGATCCGGGCGCGCTTCGCCGACGCCGCGTTCTTCCTGCGCGAGGATCGCAAGCTCAAGCTCGAAGACTTCCTACCGCGGCTGAGCAAGCTCACCTTCCAGGCGAAGCTGGGCTCGATGCTCGACAAAGCCGGGCGGATCGAATTGCTCGCGGCCGTGGTGGCCGACCGGCTCGCGCTGAGCGACGCCGACCGGGTCACTGCGCTGCGCGCCGCCCGCCTGGCCAAGGCCGACCTGGGCTCGCAGATGGTGGTCGAGATGACCTCGCTGCAGGGCATCATGGGCTACGAGTACGCGCTGGCCTCGGGCGAGACCCCTGAAGTCGCGCTGGCGATCCGCGAGCAGTACGGGCTGCCCGAGAGCAAGCCCGGCATCGTGGTCGCGCTCGCCGATCGGCTCGACTCGCTCACCGGCCTGTTCGCGGCCGGCCTGGCCCCGACCGGCTCGGCTGACCCCTTCGGGTTGCGGCGAGCGGCGCTGGGCGTCAACCAGATCCTGACCCAGCACGCGCTGACATTCGATCTACGTGGCGCTGTGCAGGCGGCGGCCGACCTGCTGCCCGCGACCGCCCCGGCGAGCGCGGCTGTGGTCGCCGACGTGCTCGCCTTCCTGACCGGGCGTTTGCG
>DKKP01000322.1 GCA_002455335.1 Anaerolineales bacterium UBA6663
GCGACAGCCGTCGAGCCGCTGCCCGCCGAGGGCCTGGCCCCCGGCAGCGCCGCCCACGAGCTGCTGCTCAGACTGCGAACGGCGCCGGCCGGCGCAAAAGCCGGCGTGCCCGGGGTGAGCAAGGTCGTGGCAGCCGCCTCGGCAGGGGCACGACCGCTTCGGCACTACCTGCTGCTCCCGACCTTCGAATGGGGGGTCAGCGAGTGGCATTGGACGGCGGCGCTCGATGTGGTCCGCGCTCACCAGCCCACGATCGGGTTCTCGCCCGAGGAGGCCGGGTTGGCCGCGAAGGTGACGATCCTGGGCAATGAACAGGGAGTCAGCACGGAAGTCGAAGATCAGCTGCGACAGCGCGGCTGCGAGGTTGAGCGGGTATCGGTTGGCCGGTAAACGAATGTAGCGACATCGAGGAAGAGACCATGAACACACCCAGCACCGTGATCAAGATCTTTGGGCTCGGCGGCGGCGGCTCGAACGCCGTCAACCGCATGATCGANNCCGCCAATACCGATTCGCAGGCGCTCAAACTGAGCCAGGCAGCCACCAAGATCCAGATCGGGCCGAAGCTCACCAAGGGCCTCGGAGCCGGCGGGCGCTGGGAGGTCGGGCGCGAGGCCGCGCTCGAGAGCCGCAACGAGATCCGCAAGTCGCTCGAGGGCGCCGACGTGGTCTTTCTGACTTGCGGCATGGGCGGTGGCACCGGCACCGGCGCGATCTCCGTCGCGGCCGAGATCGCGCGCGGCATGGGCATCCTCACCGTAGCGATCGTCACCACGCCGTTCTCGTTCGAGGCCAGTCGCCGCCGCGCGAACTCGGAAGCCGGGCTCGAAGCGCTGCGACCCAACGTCGACACCCTGATCCAGGTCAGCAACGACAAGTTGCTTGGGCTTGTCGGACGCAACGTGCCGTTCGAGACCGCGCTGCGCGTGGCCGACGAAGTGCTGCGCCAGGGCGTCCAGGGCCTGACCGAGATGATCACGCGCCCGGGCCTGATCAACGTCGACTTCAACAACGTCCGCGCCATCATGGAAGGCGCCGGCAACGCGATGATGGCCATCGGCCAGGGCAAGGGCGAGAACAAGGCCGCCGACGCCATCCATCAGGCGCTCCACATGCCGCTGCTCGACCTACCGACGCTGCAAGATGCGCGCGGCGTGCTCCTGCACTTCACCGGCGGCGACGACCTCAGCCTGTTCGAGGTCAGCCAGGCCGGCGAGCAGATCCGCAAAGCCGCACCCGACGCCGATATCGTCTTCGGCGCTTCGATGGATCCGGCCATGCAGGGCCGCGCCCAGGTCATTTTGATCGCGACGGGTTTCACCCAGCGCGCGCCTGAGCCGCGCCCGCTGCCCGTGATCGCCGCGCAGCCCGTGGCCGAGCCCGAGGTCGTAGCCTCCACCGAGCCGGTGACGGCCGAGGCCAAACCCGCGCCGCGCGTCAACCTCGCGCAGGCGCTGTTCAGCCAGGCCATGTCTGGCGAGCCCAAGGTCGAGAGTTTCGTCGCCCAGGAAGTCACGGTGAATCCAAACAACCTCGACATCCCGGCCTTCCTGCGCCGCCGGCGCTCGCTCGGCGAGATCAAGGGCTGATGGCGAAGTGAGGCACACCATGGCGCTCTCGAGCATTCAGATCGACAGCATCGCAAAGCAGGTCTACCGGCAATTCCCCGAGGTCAAGGGCACGGCGCCGGCCGTGGCATCGATGTCGGCCAAGACCCCGGGTGCGCCCGAGCGCTTTGTGCTCACGTTCAAGGGCAAAGGCGCCGGGCCGGGCGGCCGGTCGATCCCACGGATCGTCCGCGTCGTCACCGACCCGAAGGGCGCTGTTCTGAAAATGAGCACCTCGAAATGATTGCTGATTGATGATTGATGATTGCGAGCAATCATCAATCAGAAGTCGACGGGTGGTTTATGGTCATGCACTTATTCGATCAACTCCGGCGCGCGATGCCGGTCGAAGTCATTGAAACCCTCGATCAGGCTCAGCTGGCCACGCTGCGCTGGATCGTCAAGTTCAACCGGACCCTGGCCGATGTCTTTCGGTGGGCGCGCCCGATGGCCGCTTACTGGTGGATGCCGGTGGCTGGCCTGGGCATCGGCCTCGTTGCCGGGCTCGCCAGTCGGCTGGCCGGCTGACCGACTCAACATACCAAGAGGATGCCATGCTCGACAACGCTTACGTCATCAATCGCACGCCGACCGAATTGATGGAGCGCCAGGTCAAGGTGCTCGAACAATCCGTGATGGCCCACCAGACTCAACAGGCCCGGATCGAGGAGACGCTCGAGTATCTCAAGCTCTCGAATCTCGATCTGGCGCGCGGCCTGGAGAAACACGCCGTGGCGCTGCGCGACGGCTTGAAGAGCCGCACGACGAATGCTGTCCGCGTCACGGATCTCGAGATCTCGTTTGTGTCGATGTACGTCCTGGTCTTCAAGTGGTGGCTGGCCGCCGGTGTCGCCACGTTGACCGTCGCGACCATCCCGGCGATCATCGTCGGCATCTTGATGCTGATCGGGTTCAAGTTCTAGCCCATTCGGAACGCAAGACAACGAAACAGGACGCCGGCCGATTGCCGACGTCCTGTTTCGTTTTCCTGGAGTTGCGTTCCGAGGCAAGGTCCGGCACAATGTCAAGGGTTGCGGGGGTGGATTCAGATCGAATTTACGGCCGCGGGTTGAGAGGCGTTAATCCCGGCTGAAACCCGCGCCAACACGGCGTGATTTCACGCCAAACCTGCTTCATTTCTTGGTTATCGCCTTGTACGATGCAGGGCGTGTCTCCGGTTCTCGTGTCTTCGCGTGTGATGTTCAGCCGGCTGTTTCTTCCGGTCGGCCTGACGCTGATTTGCGTCTGGCTCGGCTGGGCGGCAGCGCGCGCACTGGTGCCCGAGGATCTGCCCCCCACGCCGCTCCCACTCACCGCGACTCCCGAGGGTTTGCCGACCGGCTCCACTCAGGTGCTGATCCTGGTCGTCGATGATGTCGACGCGCCGCGCCCCACCCTCGAGGGTGTGTGGGTGGCAACGGTCACGCCTGGTTCGGCAACCAGCTCCTGGGTCGGGTTTGCGCCTGACCTGGTGGTCGATGAAGACGCCTTGAGCTCGTATTTCGCGACCGGCTACGGCATCGGTCGTAGCACTCAGGACGCCGCGATGCTCGTCGACGCCGGCCTGCGCAGGCTGACCGCCGGCGCCGTCGCGCCAACCCGGCGGATCATCGTCGATCATGAGTTGATTGCCGCGATCGTCGATCGGGCCGGCGGGATCACGTTGATCGACCAGACGCTTTCGGGCGAGCAGGTCATTGAGATGTACGCCAACTTCACGGCCGCCGGATCAGCGGCCCAGATGAGTTACCAACTCGCGTTGCTCCAGTCACTGGGTCAGAGACTCGAGACGACGCCGAGTGATGGGCTTGCGGCGCTGTTCACGGATTCCGCGCCTGCCTATGGCCTCGATGCGGCGATCGTGTCGACCTGGATGACGAGCCGCGTCTTCCCTGATCACCCCGAGTTCACGGCGACCCTCTCCGCTGCCCCGTAACGAACGCTGTACAATCGCCATCGAGACTCCGCCGGCAAGCTGAGCATTGGCTCAAGATCCGGCGTTGCCACACGGAGCCCGATGATGAAACACACCTACCGCTACGATCACCTGACCTGGAAAGAGATCCGCGAGGCAGTCGCCCGTGCGCCACAGCCCGTTGTGGCCATCCCCATCGGCGCCGTGGAAGATCATGGGCCTCACATGGCGCTCTCGACCGATAACGACATCCTCGAAGGCGTGCTCGCCGCCTGCGGACGCCTGGCCGACGGTGACCTGCTCATCCTGCCGACGATCCCCTTCGGCCTGGATGAGCATCATATGGATTTTCCGGGAACGATCACGGTCGACATCCAGACGACTCTCGCTTATCTCACCCAGGTCGCAGTCTCAGTGGCGCGCCACGGGTTCACGCACATCCTGATCGTCAACGGGCACGGCAGTAACCAAAGCATCTGCGATCTAGCTGCCCGCGATTGCGTGATCAAAACCGGCATGATCTGCGCCGCGACCACGGTCAACGCCGCGGTCGATCCAAGCCTGGTGCGCGATGTGCTCGACGCCGAACGCCGCGGCGGACCGGGCTCGGTCGGTCATGCTTGCGAGTACGAGACAGCCATGATGCTCCACCTGCACCCCGAGCGCGTCGACCTGCGTCAGGCCAAACGCGATGTAGGTCAACTCAAGCTCAAGTACTTCAACTGGGATCATCCCGAGCCGTCGGCCTACGCCTGGCAGGATTGGTGGAGCCGATTCTCGGCCGAAGGTATTGCCGGCGACGCAGCGGCGGCGACGCCTGAATTCGGGCGACGTATGTTCGACGTCACGGTCGAGCGGTTCGTCGATCTTGTGCGCGAGTTTCGCACGATCCCGATCCGCCCCCGGCGCGATCATCATTGAGGCGCTCAGGGTTCGCCCAGGTCATACAACACATAGGCGCCGAACTGCACACGTGGGGTGCGATCCGCGACCCAGATCTCATAGATCCCGGTCCAGGCGCCGAAGGGGCCGACGAGGACGTATCGGCCGGCCGGTCGATCAGCGACAAACGCACCCATTGGCGGCCACTCACGCAAGTTCTGCAGGTAGTGGGTGACGCTGTTGAGCGTCTCTTGCTGCGGGAAGCGGAACCGTGGCGTGGGGTCGATCGCCAACGGCCACTCCCAGGTTTCAATGACCGCATCGGCCGGGATCGCTGTGGCGAGGTAGCGGCGCATCGCTCGAAACCCGTCGTCTTCAGGTTGAACGATCTGCATGAGTTGCGACGCCAGACCCGTGAACGCGAGCCAGCCCCCCACCCCGAGCACGGCAGCTCGCCGGATCCAGATTGTGCGTTGGGCTGAGCCGACCCAAACGTCAGCCGCCAGGCCGACCGACCAGAAGGCGCTCACTGTCATCACGTAATAGGCGTATCGCGGCCAGCCAAACGAGAAGAGCGTAAACCAGATCAGGCCGACAACTGGCAAGGCCGCGGCAGCGCCATGCATCAGACCCACAGCGTCACGAGACCTGGCGCGCCACCCCAGCCAGATCAACGTCGGAAGCCCCCAGATCAGGAAGCCCGAGCGCCACAACACGCCCAGGGCCATCAGCCAATGCTGACCATCGAACGTCAAGACGTGCATCAAGGCCGTCTCGCGCAGCAGTTCGACATGGAGCGCGAATTGCTCAGGCCCCAAGAGAGACCACTGGACCAGGCCCCAACCGCCCGTGACCGCGCCGTAGAGCGCCAGCGGCACGACGTAAGCGTCGATGGATTGCCTGCGATACCAGAGTTGATCTGCCAACCCGACAAGGACCAGGCTGGGCCCGAGCACAAGGGCCATCTGGCTCTTCGTCAACCCGGCCAACCCAAAACCCAGACCAGCCAGGATCAGCAACAACCCTCTCCGCGTCGTCCAGCCGCGATCCCCGCGCAAGACGATCAACCAGGCCGACAACCCGACCAGATACCACGCGAGGGCCGCTGTCTCGCCCAGGAACTGGCGGGCCATGGGCACAAAACTGGAATCGGGCTCAGGCGAGCCAAGCAGCATCACAACCACAGCCAACACGGCGCGCCACGGCGATTGGAACACGATCCACGCCGAGGCAAAGACACCGATGACGGCCAACAGTGAATACAGACCGACAACCCGCCGGGCGTACTCTACCTCCAGGCCGAAGAACGCGAAGCTCAACGCCGCCGGGATGATCACGGTCGGGCCGGTCTGGATTGCGGTCGAAAAGGGGCGAAACCCATCCGCGCTGTCCAGCCCGTAGCGCCCCTGGGTCACGAGCGCACGCGCCGCCGACCAGTTCAGGCCTTCGTCGAGCCACGGCGCTGGCGCGTCAGGCTGCCCCCACGACACGACGATGGCCGTGAGAACCAGCAGCGCCATCAGCGCGCCGATGCTCGAGCGATGCCGCCGAATGTCGGCACTGAGGGATGGGCGTTTGAGCATCGCCATAGTCGGTCAGGCGCCGCAAGCGTCAGGCCACAAGAGCCAAGGTCGCCCACGCAGGCCCTTTTTGATCGCCAAAGGCCTCCACAGGGACGATGCGGCCCCGAGCAACCAACGTCTCGAGCGCAGTCTGTAGGTGTGGTTTCGTCCAGCGAAAGAGTTTCTGCAGGCCCGCTAGCCCGCCCACCCCCACCGATTGCAGATACAGATCCAGCAGGCGAACCCGGGCTTCGCTGCGCGTGATGGCCCCGGCTGCGGCCACCAGCCCGGGCCACGCCCGGGTGACTGTGTCGTAGACGAACGCGTAGCGCCAGGCCCCGGCCTGAGCCACAGCAACCGGCGCGATCAGCCAGTTCATCTGAAGCTCGGTCAGGGCACGCTCGAAGCGCGTGTTCGCATTGCGGGCCGTCAGCCCGGCTTCCCGACGCAGCGTAATGGTGTGTTGGCGACCTTGATCGAGCAGGATCTCGAGCACCCGAAACGCCTCTCGCGAAAGCGCCCCAGCCCTGTAGAGGTTCTCGGCATCCTCGCGCGGCTCGCCGAAATTCTCGCTGAGCGCATAAAAGATGGGGACGACTTCCGGTGCGACAAGCGTCGCCTTTCCACGCAAGACCCTGGCGTAGTGCCAGACGCCTGTGCCCAGGAGCGCATCCTTCCAACCCCAGGTGACATGGCCCGGGTCGTCATGGGCGCTGGCGACGGGGCGGTCTCCCGCAACCGCCATCCAGAGGCTTGGCATTTCGACGCCTTGAATAGGCCAGAAATAGGCGAATCCGCGGTCGTTCACAAAGCGGACCGCCTCGGTCTGCGTCTTGACGCGCAGTGCCGCCGTCGTGCGATAGGTTTTGGCCCGAAAGGCGCTGAGCCTCGCGCGGGAGATTGACGTTGACGAGTGCATGGACGCTAGAGCATAGCCGGGCATCAAGTAAAATTCAACCTGATGAATACGGATACGGCGCGACGCCGATTGGGCGGTTTGGGGGTTGGGCTGGTCTGTTGCCTTCTGGCGCTGGCCGCGAGCGGCTCCCTGCCCGTGCGTGGACAGTCTGGACCCGAAATCAGGTCCACGCCTCCGCCAGAGTATGTGTTTGGCGAGCCGCTGACGTTCTCGATCGAGGCTCAGGGCAACCAGGCGATTGTCAAGGCTGAACTCTACGTCAAAACGGCCGACAACGCGCGCACGTTCATCGGGCTTGCGCAATTCGTCAGTGCGACCGAGATCCGTGGAACCTATCAGCTCGATCCGACTCAGAGATCTCTGAGCGCCTTCACACCCGTGACGTATTGGTGGGAGGTGACGGACGCCGCAGGCGCCACGGCCCGCTCGGATCCGGCGACGTTCACGTACGCCGACACGCGGTTTGAATGGAAGACGTTGGAAAGCGCCGACGGGCGGCTTGCCGTGCACTGGTATGCCGACGACAGCTCCCTTGGCCAAACAGCACTCGACGCGGCACTCAGCGGCTACGCGAGTGGACGCGGGCTGCTGCCCGGGGCCGAACTCAACCGGGCCGAGGTGTATGTGTACAGTACGCTTGCCGACGCGCGATTGGCGCTCGACTCGGCAAGCCCGCTATGGGTGGGCGGCTACGCCAACCCGATCGCCAATGCCGCGGTCGTCATTGCCGATCCTTCTACACCAGATGCGGCAAGCAGCCTGGCGCGTGATATCCCCCACGAATTGATGCATCTCCTGGCCGCTGCTGCTGTCGCTGGCCAACCGCAAAACGTGCCGACCTGGTACAGCGAGGGTCTGGCCCAACTCAACGAGCCGACGCCCGATCCCGATGACTCGGCAGTTCTTGCTGCTGCACGCGCCGAGGGGCGGCTCCATGCGCTCGAAGATTACTGCGGGCCCTTCCCCGCGGATGTCGCCGAGGCCCGCCTGGCCTATGCCCACAGCGCAGCCGTCGTCAGGCATATCCGAAACCAGTACGGCGCCACGCGGCTGGCCGAGCTGCTGGCCGCTTACGCCGGCGGGCGTTCGTGCGAGGCCGGTGTCAGCGACGCCCTCGGCCTGACCCTCTCCGGCCTCGACCAGGCCTGGCAGGGTAGCCCGGCAGTGACGCCGGCCGTCGCGCTCACCGACTCAGCGGCCGGCTGGGTGGTATTGGCGTTGATTGTCGGGTTCATCTCACCGCTCACACTCCTGGTGACGCTCGGCACCCTCCCGGTCGGCCGGTCGCTCACGTCGCGATGATAGAATCGAGTTGATGTCAGCCGAGCACGTGCGATTACACGCGACGGTAAGCGGCCGGGTCCAGGGCGTGGGGTTCAGGTACTCGGCTCAGGATGTCGCCCGACGTTTGGGGCTGACGGGTTGGGTCCGCAACCTCCGGGGCGGCCAGGTCGAGATCGTGGCCGAAGGCCGTCGCGCCGTGGTTGAGGAGTTCGAGCGATTCCTGCGACAGGGCCCAACCGCTGCGCGTGTCACAGCCGTTGAGACAGTCTGGTCGGCCGCATCGGGCGAGTACGTGTCTTTCGGCGTCAAGGGCTAAGGACGCCCAAGGTGCAGTGTGTCTGTCTTACGAACGAATCCCAACGTCGTCGCCTGGTCGACGATCATCGGCGCCTTTGCGATCTTCCTCTCGTTGAGCGGTGGCATCGTCTATGGTTCGTACTGGTGGCTGACGGCATCGACGATCAGCCCGCAGATCGGGCTGACGGGCCGCAACGTCCAGGTACAGCGACCCAACCGCACCCAATACGAGGTCAATGTCACGACGGTCCCGGTGTCGTCGCGGATCGTCACAGAGAGCACCCTGACCAGCCAGGGCCAGCTGGCCTTCCTGGCGCAGCCCACAAACGGCGCAACAGGGGCCGAGCAGGCGCCGCTGGCGGTGATCACGTTGTTCGAGAATACGAGCGTCGAGATCACCAAGGCGATCGTTCCGCAGTTTCCGACACTCAACGCCAACCCGAACGTGATCGAATTGCGGGTGACGACCGGTCGGATCCGCATCACAACCAGCCTGAATCAGAGCCGCGCCACGATCATCCGCATCGTCTCGACCTCCGGCATCACCGAGATCTCGCAACCGGGATCGAGCATCTCGGTCGAGGTCGGGGCGGCCAACACCCGTGCCACGGTCCGTGAAGGGGCTGCACTCCTGGATGGCGCAAACGGCCAGCTCTTGCTTGGCCCGGACGAAAGCGGCGAGATCCGCGCCGATGGCCTGCTCGAGGGCCCGACCAAGAACGAACTGAACCTGATCGCCAACGGCGATTTCGCTCAACCGCTCGACACGACCTGGCAGGTCAGCGCACCGACGCCGGGTTCGGGCGACCCACCGGCGCGTGTCTCGTTGGCGTCGAGCACCTCGGGCCTTCCGGCGATCCGCTTCCAGAGCCGATCCTTCGATTACAACGAGGCCCGCATCCGACAGGACCTCAACCTGAATGTCAGCGACTTCACGTCACTGCGCCTCCAGGTCGACGTCTTGATTCACAGTCAGGATCTGTACAACTGCGGCGACAAGGGCACCGAGTGCCCGATCATGCTGCGATTGGTGTATCTCGATGAGGTTGGCAATCAGCAGCAGTGGATTCAGGGGTTCTACGCGCTGTACAGCCCGAGCGTCGGCAAGACCTACTGCGCCGACTGCGCGCTGCCACGACCGGTGCATGAACAGCTCCGGCCGAGCGAATGGACCAACTGGCAATCGCCAGAACTGCTGTCTTTTCTGCGACTTGTCGAACGACCCATGTCGGTGCTGCTGTATGTCGAGGTCACGGCCTCGGGACACACCTTCGATAGCGAGGTAAGCCAGATTCAACTGCTGGCGACCGAATAAACCGCGCGGTCGCCGAGACCCAGTGCGATCGCCGTCAACCGTTCGGGCGTGGCGTTCCAGGCGGCACCCCGACCGGCCGTGAACGCGGCCCCCACGCCGGGCAGCGCCTGCACAGTTTCGAGGAAGCGCACACACTGCTCGGCCCGGA
Organism: Anaerolineales bacterium UBA6663; assembly: GCA_002455335.1. Lineage (GTDB taxonomy): Bacteria > Chloroflexota > Anaerolineae > Anaerolineales > UBA6663 > UBA6663. The sequence continues at coordinate 9,930 of DKKP01000322.1, forward strand.
TGGGCTCTGTCTCGGTCGCATCGATCGGTCCGAAGCCGGTGATCAGCATCAGGTGATCGGGCCAGGCCTGGCGCGCCAGCCAGGGCGCGAGCCCGCCGGAGACGCTGAACAACTCGCGCCCATCGCGCCACGGCGCGCGCACGGCAAGCCAATCACACCCGGCCCCCATGGGCTCGAATCCCTCCGGCCCTACACCATCGGCGATCGCCGCTAACCAGTCGGGGGCCAGCCCCGGCCAGCCCAGGCGCAACTCGGGGAAGAGACGTCGCAACAGCGCCGCCGCCTGCCCCCACCACTCTCGAAACGCCTCAGGCGAACGCCAGGTCGCGCCCCACCCACCTTGCCGCAGATTGGGCTCAGGGCAGAGCTCGAGCAGACGCGCCCCTTGTTGATACCAGCTGCCCAGGGCCGTGGCCAGCTCGGTCACAAACGCCTGCGGGGTTTCGGATCGGCCCGACGTCGGCGAGGCGCTGAGCACCACCAGGGTCTCCGGCGCCTGCTCGGCGAGCACACGCGGCAGCAGTCCGCTCAGTTGCACAGGGACACGCACGGCAGTAGCGCGGCCGGCGGTCAGGCTCGCGAGTTGAGCGACAGGCGCTCCGCTCGAGAGAGTCGCGCCGACGCGCAACGGCCCCGGCGTCCACCAACGCGGCCAGCGGAAACCCGGCCCGCGATGGCCCGCCCAAACCTCCTGAAAGGCAGCCGGATCAGACACCGTGAGCCGATCAACCCTGAGCCCAGGATACCGCTCGGCGAACCAGGCCACCCACGGGTCCGCGGATGCCGGGCCAAGGACGAGGATCCGTTGCCCGGGAAAGCCAAAACGTGCCGCCGCCTCGGGGTCGGCGGTGACCAGGGCGACCTCGCCAGCCCCGGGTTGAGCGGTCGACCAGGCTTCAAGATCATCGGGCGGCACGAAGAAGACAAGCATGTCTGTTGGTCCAGCGAGCAGAGCCCACAACAGCTCCAATGATACAATGACCTCGCATCGAAGCTGTTACATCATGGGCTGCGGATGACCTGATCGTCCGCGAGATCAACCATTGAGGAGCACCCGAACATGAGAAAGAAAGTCACCGTCGTCGGCGCCGGCAATGTCGGCGCGTCGTGCGCGCTCTGGCTGGCGCAGCGCGGCATCTGCGATGTCGTGCTTGTAGATGCCGAGATCGCCAAGACCGCGCCGGTCGGCAAGTCGCTCGACCTGCTGCAGGCCGCGCCGATCGTCGGCTACAACGCCCGCATCATGGGCACGGCCAACGGCTCGTACGAAGGCACAGAGAACTCCGACGTGATCGTGATCACGGCCGGCTTCCCGCGCAAGCCAGGGATGAGCCGCGAGGATCTGGTGAGCGCCAATCAGGGCATCATCACCGACGTGCTCGGCAAGGCCTTGGCGAAATCGCCCAACGCGTACATCGTCGTGGTGACCAACCCGCTCGACTCGATGACCTACCTGGCTTACAAGCTCTCGGGGCTGCCCAAGCACCGCGTGATGGGCCAGGCCGGCATCCTCGACAGCGCCCGCATGGCGGCCTTCATCGCGCTCGAGATGAACGTCTCGATCGAGAACGTCCAGACCGTGGTGCTCGGTGGACACGGCGACGAGATGGTGCCGCTCACCCGGTACTCGACGGTCTTCGGCCGCCCGATCACCGAGTGGCTCTCGCCCGAGAAGGTCAACGCCATCGTCGATCGCACCCGCAAGGGCGGCGGCGAGATCGTCAACCTGCTCGGCACCTCGGCCTACTATGCGCCGGGCGCCGCTGCGGCCCGCATGGCCGAGGCGATCCTGCTCGACAGCAAGCTGATCGTGCCGGCCTCTGCCTACCTCGAAGGCGAGTTCGGCTACAACGACATCTACTTTGGCGTGCCGGTCAAGCTCGGCGCAGGCGGCGTTGAGGAGATCCTCCAGTTCCCGCTCACCGACGAAGAGAAGGCCATGGCCGACAAGTCGGTCAAGCTCATCCGCGAGACGATGGGCGCGCTCAAGTTCTAGCACCGACCCACTCAACGACGAAAGACGAAGGACGAAGGCTGATTAACCTTCGTCCTTCGTCTTTCGACCTTCGGCAATCCCACTATGTCGCCGTACACAGTCAACGGGATCGTGATCGCGCACAACGGCCACTTCATCCTGGTCTATGGCAGCGAGCTCCAAGCGCTTGGCGCCCCGGTGATCGGCGCGCCTGTCGAGCTGCGGCCCGGCTACCGGCTGTGGGAGGCACCGACCTATCTGCTCCCGCAGACCGTGATCGACGACATCGGGCAGGAATTCGTGGCGCCCGATGTATATGACTGGATCGAGGAGCGCGGCGATTTGTATCCACGCTCAGAGGCCTATGGCTGTCTTCCGGACGGTAAGCCGGCCGGATACGTCATCAAAGCGCTCGACCTCACTCAGCTCCGAGCCTTTGCGGGTGCGCCCGGTGGGCAGGGCCCTTACCTGTCGCTGTCGTTGGCGATTGAGGCCGAGGCCGTGCCCGACGACTTCGCCGTGACGCCGGTCGCCTGCCCTGTGCCCTTGCTCGCCCGCGCCCTGCCCACCTACCGACTCGCACCCGGCACCTTTGGCGCGATCGGCGCCGCGATCCTCAATCAGTTGCTCAACTCCCGCCGGCGCGACTTCCAACTCACCTTCGACGAGCTCGACGACATGCTCGGTGACGCCTGACGCCTGTCCGCCGCCCGTCCCACGCGTTCATTTGCGTAGCGACGGCAGAACCAGCTTGAAGTTGCCGTACTCGTAGGCGCCGATGTCGCACGTGCCGCCCAATGGTCGGATTGTGCCAAGCTGGTCGGTCGTCGGGCAGTCGGTGTTGCTTCCGGCGTTGATCGCCGGAGACCCCGGCAACAGCGGGTGCGTGCGTGTCGGACCGCCGCCCGTCGCCAATGGGCCAAGCAGCGCGTCCTGCCCAATACGATCGCCATTGACTCCGTCGACCAGGCCGCACGCGCTGCCACCCTCCTCGATCAGGTTGTTCACCGAGCCGGCCGCGATGAAGCCACCGCTTGAGTTAACGCAGTCGCCGCCGCTGACGCTGTCAGCAATCAGGGTGTTGATCAGCCGGGGCGCGCTGTTCGCGTTGTGCAGCCCGCCTCCCGAGCCGCTTGAGCCGGCGTTGCCGCTGAAGGTCACGTTGACCAGCAGCGGATTGCTGTTGGCGTTAAACAGCCCCCCGCCCAGGCCGCCGACGTTGCCGCTGAAGGTCACGTTGGTCAGCGTCCCGTTGCTGCCACCGTCATTCTGCATCCCGCCGCCAAAGGTCCCAAAGTTTCCGACAAAAACGGCGTTCGTCAACGTCGAGCCCGAGCCCGTGTTGAGGAGCCCGCCACCGCCCACGGCGCTGTTTCCGCTAAAGACGAGGTTGCGCAGCGCAATCTGCGATCCGGCGTTGTAGAGGCCGCCGCCGACGTTGTTGGGGCTCCCGCCATCGGCATTTCCGCCAGTAATGATGAACCCGTCCAGAGTGCCGAACAAGCCGCTCCCGGCTGTGACAACGTGATAGGCATTGTCGGCCCCGACCTGATCGGTGTAGCGCTCGGCCACCCAGTTGCCATCGGTGTTGACGTCGTTTTGCAGCAGGTCGCCGCTGAGCACGGCGCTGAAGGCCGCCGGGTCGCGCTGCGCCAGGGTCGTCTCATGGCCCGCGAAGCCGCCGTAGAGGTTGACCAGGTCCTTCATGCTGAAGGTCGCGCTCCGCGCGTTCGGAGTCTGCATCACGCCATTGTCGGGAAAGTACAGGCCTTGCGCAACCCAGATCTCGGTGCCGCGCGTGGCGAAAGCCAGCGCATCTTGCAGCGAACTCATCGCTGTGCTCCACGTCAGCCCATCCTGGAAGCCACTGGTGTTCGGCTGCACATAGAGCCGCGGCGCGTATTCGAATGCGCCGATATCGCATACGGCCAGGCCGTTGCCGTCGCCGTCGATCGGACTGGGAAAGAGCCGCTGATCGCGGACCGCGCACTGGGCCGGGTCGGCGGCATCCACGGCCGGCGAGGTCGGCAGCAACGGCCGGACGATCGCGCCAAATCCGTTGGCCTGCAGGTCCCCGAGCAACGGGCCCGTGCTGTTCAGGTCGCCGGCCCCGGCGAAGAAGGTGGCGCACGACGCATCGCTGCTGATGTTGTGGCCGGTTGAAGACACACCGGGTTCGGCCCCGCAGTTCGTCGGGGTGTTGTTGGCTACGATCGCGTTGCCGATCGTCACCGTGCCAAAGTTGCGGATGCCGCCCGATTGCCCGGCGGCGCCGCTGTTATGGCTGAACGTCACGTTGGTAGCGGTCACCACACCCTCGTTCACGAGCCCACCCGTCCCGCTCGGGCTTGTGTTGTTTCCGATCAGGCTGCCCGCGAGCGTCAGGGTGTCGTAGCTGTAGACACCGCCCGCGTTCAGGCTCGCGGTGTTCGAGATCACCGAGCTCCAGACGACCGAAATCGGCCGCGAGCTGAAGATGCCGCCGCCTGCACGGGCCGAGTTGGAACGGATCGACGAGGCCTCGATGCTGGCCGAGCCCGCACCGGAACCGCACCCCAGGCAAAGACCGCCGCCGATCGAACCGCTCGTATTCCCGAGGACATTGTTCTGTTCGATCACGACCCGGTACAGCGTCAGCTCGGCGTTCGACCGGATGCCGGCCCCCGGCTCTTCGAAGGTCAGCCCGTTGCGGATCGCGACAAAGGCCAGGTCGAGCGACCCGGTCGGGCCCAACACATCGAACACGCGATCACCAAAGCCGCCGCTGATTTCGGTGGCGCCAAACGGCGCCCCCTGGATCTGGATCGACGAGCCGTCTTTGACATCGAGGTCGCCGGTGACGTTCAGATCCTCGCCAGTGCCCGGGATGCCCAGGGCGTAGGAGGCGTCGGCCAGGTAGATGATGTCGACCGTGCTGGCGCTGCCGGCCGGGCAGGCATCGACGGCGGCGTTGGTGTTGGCCGCCTGGATCGCCTCGCGCAGCGAACAGTCGCCGTCGGTGTTGAGCTCGTCGACCGTGGTCGTCACAGTGATCGTCGCCGCCAACACGGGCTGAGGCGTGGTCACGAACGCCGAGGCGACGAGCGCGCTCGCGCATCCGATCGCGCCAAGGCGTTTGAGCCACAGTCCGCGGGGTCTGGCTGACCGTCGTTCGGTTGGGGTCATGCACTTTCTCCTTTGCACCAGTTGATGAGGTCCGGGTCTGCCTCCGTCGAGCCAGCCGGCGACGTCGCCTCTCCGGTCAGATGTCGCCAGAGCTCTTCGGCCGACTTGAAAAGCAGGGATTGCGATCCGTCGATCGGGCGCAGGCTGCCACGCCACTCGCCTGGCGGAACCAGGTGGCTGGGTTCCTGCCAGATGCGGATCACGTACACGGCGGCGCGCCGGGGGTCGGCCATCGCGACATTGTGGGCCCTGACCGTCCCAAAATCGTCCCGGCGGCAGGCCGCGGCTAGGAGCCGGCCCGGCGCGAGGCCATCTCTCGTTTTCGGGCGTCAATCCAAGGCGAGGATTTGGCTTAGCTCCCGGACCCCTGGGCGCCGAGGATGGCGCGGAGATCACGTTCGAGTTGTGGAAGCTCCGGCGGCGACACGTGGGTCCACGCCGCTTCGAGGCGAAGGATCGGGATCAGCAGAGGCCAGAAGTCGGCTTCGGCCGCCTCGCGAGCTCGCGCGAGGGCGCGCTGAGCGCCTGCGCGATCGCCGCCTAAGGAGAGCAGACCCGCCAGCGTGCAATGAGCCTCGGCGATCAGGGGCTGGTCAGGGCAGGCTGTCGCAAGGACGGAGGCCTCCTCACAGGCCGCCACAGCGGCCTTGAGGTCGCGGGATCTTCCGCGCAGCTCCGCTTGGGCCAACAGGCCGCGCACCAGCGACGGCGCCTCGCCTGTGGCGCGGGCGCGATCGAGCACCGACCGCAGGTCATCCTGGAGCGAGACATCGATCTCGCCAAGGGCCCGGGTCTGCAGCCAGCCTGCTTGCACGGTCAATAGGAAGGTCGGCACCGCGGTGCGTTCGGCCGCCTGCCAGGCGCGCTCGTGCGCGACATACGACAGGGACAGGTCGCCGAGCAAACGCCATAGGTGCCCGGCTTGACCCGCTGCGCCCATTAGCACCGGGTGGATACCGGCCCGGGCCGCCGCGGCCTCGATCTGCGCCAGGCTCTCACAATCGTTCGGGCCGCGACGCGCTAATTCCACCGTCGTCAGGTAATAGGCCATGAGAGTCTGACCGTAGCGTGTGCCGAGCTGAGTCGTGTGCGCCAGCCCCTGCTGAAAATCGCGTTTCGCAGCCTCGGCGTCGCCTCGCCGCAACAGTGCCGCACCCCGTCCGGCGTGTTTGCCCCACAGGCCCGGGACATACGCTTCGCCGACGACGTCGATTGCACGGGTGTACAGATCGATGGCCTCACCATAGCGCCCGCGGTTCAGGCCGACCTGGCCGAGCATGGTCAACGCCGCAGCCTCGAGCCTTCGCAAACCCGAACTCCGGGTCAGAGCGACGGTCCGCTGCAATACGACCTCGGCCCGTGGGTACTCCTGAACAAAGACCAGCGCGGTGCCCAGATGGTTCAATGTCTGCGCGTACAGCGTGGACCGCGCACGATCAGATCGTTCGAGTTGCTCGAGCGTCAGGTCGAGATCGGTAACGGCTTCGCGTGTCTGGCCCAGCATCATGCGGCAGATGCCACGCAGGTTGAGCGCTGCCGCCTCCGCGGCCACATCACCGCCCGCACGAGCAAGCCGACTGGCCTCATCGGCACAATCGAGGCCTTCCTGCCAGCGATCGCACGCCGAGAGCACGAGCGCCTTGAGCGTCAACGCCTGGCAGGTCAGTGTCGGATAAGCCCGGCAATACGGCAGGGCTTCGGCCAACAACGCCAATGCGTCTTCGGCCCGACCCTCGTAGTGAGCCAGGGTGGCGCGAAGCACAGACGCCCTGGCCAGTATCTCCCGCGCCGGATGCGCCGGATCACGCCCGGCCAACAGCGCCCGGTCGATCAGGGAGCGCGCCTCCGCGAAAGCCGCCAGATCCGTAAATGCTTCGGCTTGCCGCAGCCAGTACGGAGCGGCCCGTTCCGGGTCGCCTGCGGCATCGTAGTGTCGGGCGATCCTTCCTGCCGCTTCCCGATCCTGTCCGTATAGGCGTTCGAGGGTTCGTGCGGCGGCCGCGTGGATAAGGCCGGCGCTTACCGGCGTCACCGCTTCGAGCAAGACGTCGTGGACCAGGTGATGGCTGAACGCGTAGTCGCCCTGCTCAGAGTGCCCGGCCGACACGAGCCAGCGCCGTGCCAGCAGCGGGTCAAGCGCGGCTTCGAACCGATGATCCGGCCACCCCAAGACGGCCTGTAACTCGCGCTCGAGCACCGAGAACCCAAGCACGGCAGCGGCGTCGAGCGCGGCACGAGGCTCGGGGCCTAGCCGCTCCACACGTACCTTGAGCGCGGCTCGCAAACTCAGCGGCGCGCGGCCGGCCGCGCCCTCGGGCAAGGCGTCGCTCAGGCTGTCGAGTGCTTCCCGCAACAATAGCGGAAGCCCGCCCGAATACTGTGCCAGTTCGGAGACCAACGCACCCGTGAGCGGCGCTCCGGTCGCAGCTCGAGCGCCTGCGTCTGCAGACACGAACGCCTCGACCTCGGTCGGGGTGAAGGGCGCGAGAGCGCAATCGCTCGCGCATCGTTTTTGCCGTAGCGAGCGCTTCAGTGCCGACACACCCTTGGCGCCGTCGTCTGGCACTCGCTGTGTTACCAACAACAGAACAGGCTGCGCCGAACACGTCTCGGCCAGTTCGGCGATCAATTCAAGCGAGGCGGGGTCGCCCCAATGAGCGTCCTCGATCACGAGGATCAGCGGCCGAGCGCCCGCCAGCCGCAACACAGCCTGACGAATGGCGGACTGGAGATCGCCGGCGTTGGGTTGAGTGGGCGCAAGCAAATCCGGACGAAGGGTACTGAGATCCGGCACCAAGGGCACAAGGGCATTGAGCAATGCGGGCTGAATCCCGGAGCTGTGGACCAGGACGGGCGCCGCGGCCATCAAGATCTGGCGCCACGGCTCATAAGGCGGGGGCGTGTCGGATCCACGTCGGTGTCGGCAATGCCCCCAATACACATGAACCGGATCCGGCAGCGCGGCCGATCGGTGCAATACCTCGCGCAGCAGGGCCGTCTTGCCCGCCCCGGCCTCACCGGATACGAAGATGACTTGCCCATGGCCTCGGCTCAATCGCGCGAAGGCCTCCTCGAGTTGGCGCAGTTCGGCCCGGCGACCGACAAACGCGCTCTCGACCTGTGCCTGGCGCCGGTTCGCGCTCAGGCTGCGGTTATGCACAAGGTCAGCGTAGAGCGCCATGGTCTCGGGCAGCGGCAGCGTATCGAGTTCGGTCTGCAAACTGGACGCCAGAGCCTGGTACGTCTCGATGGCCGATTGTCGGTTGCCGGCGAGGGCCTGCAGCGTCATCTTCAAGCGGACGGATTCCTCATCCCACGGATCGAGATCGAGCAGTTTCCTGGCCCAGGCCTGTCCGGCGTCGGCAGCGCCCGACTGCGCCGCCTGCCATGCCAGCTCCTTGAGCAGCGACGCGTACCGCTGGCGCAGGCTCTCGCGACGACCGACGACGGCCTCGTCGTCGCCCAGGCTCGGCGCCAGCTCGCCTTCGTAGAGAACGGCGGCGCGTTCGGCCGCGCCGGTTTCAGCCGCGGCGGCCTCGAAGGCCCACATATCGCACCAGTCGCCTGCGTTTGGTATCCAGCCCAGATCGCGCGCAGAGACGTGCAGACGGTCGCGAGCTTCACCGGGCAAAGATGCTCGGAGGAGGTGCAGGTGTCGTCGGAGATTGCTGAGCGCGTCGGCTTCAGCAACATCCGGCCAAAGCGCAAAAGCCAAAGACTCGCGGGGATGGAGCCGATTTGGCGAGAGGAGCAGTCGCACCAGCAGGCGCAGGGCGCCCGCCCGCCGCGGCAGGTCCACGGCCCGGCCGGCCCATTCGATCCGGATGTCCCCCAGGAGTTGAATCCGCAACATCGCTACACGCGGGGCGATTTTACTCCAGCCGAACGTGTTATACTGATCAGTCACACCTTGCACCGGCCTTTTTCGGGCCGCCGGAGCGCTGCCCGCGCTTCGGCTTGCAGGAAGGTCCTATGGAAAAAGTGACTCTGAAGTACCGCAACCAGCAGTGGGAGCTGCAGGCCGGCATGACCGCGCGCGACGCGATCAAGAAGACCGGTCTGCATCCCGAGTCGGTCCTGATCGTCATCGATGGCGAGCTACAGACCGACGATGTCATCCTCAAACCCGGCCAGCAAGTCAAGCTGGTAGCCGTGGTATCGGGCGGCGCGGCCTGACCGGCGAGGAGACGATGCCATGAAATGCCGAAAATGCGGTGAGAAAGCCGTGATCAACATGCGCCAACACAAGCTGGCGCTCTGCCGCGAGCACTACCTCGCCTGGCTGCCTGAACAGGTCGAACGTTTCATCGAGAAGTACCGGATGTTCACGCGCGACGAGAAGGTGCTTGTCGCGGTGTCGGGCGGCAAAGACTCGCTTGGGCTGTGGCACATCCTCAAGACGCTTGGCTACAACACCGAGGGGCTCTACATCGGCCTGGGCATCGACGGCGGCGCCGGCTATTCTGATGAATCGCAGACGCTGAGCGAATCGTTTGCGCGCGAGCACGGCCTGACGCTACATGTTGTGGACATCGACCGCACCTACGGCGCCACGATCCCCGAACTGGCCGTGATCAGCAACCGCGGCCAGGGCAAGCCCTGTTCGGTCTGCGGGCTCAACAAACGCTATCTATTCAACCGCGTCGCGCTCGAGGGCGGGTTCGACGTGATCGTCACGGGCCACAACCTCGACGACGAGGTCGCCGTGCTGATGCAGAACACGTTCAACTGGGCCGGCGGCTATCTCGCACGACAGGCGCCTGTGTTGCCTGGCGGCGAAGGGCTGTCGCGCAAGGCCAAGCCGCTCTGCCGGATCTACGAGCGCGAAATGACGGCCTACTGTCTGTTGACCGGCATCGAGTACATCTACGCCGAGTGCCCGCACGCGGTGGGTTCGACCACGATCTACTACAAAGAGATCCTCAACCAGATGGAGACCGACCGGCCGGGCACCAAACTCCAATACTACGTCAGCTTCCTGGAAGCCAAGAAGGCCGGGCTGTTCGCCAGCGTCGAGGACAAGGCCTCGCTACATCCGTGCGATCGCTGCGGCCAGCCGACATCGGCGCCGGATACTTGCGCCTGGTGTCGGATGTGGGATCGCGTCAGGCTGGTCAAGACCACTGTGCCCGCGGCTCCGGAGAGCATTCGCCTTCTCTGAGGGCCGCGACGCTTACAATACGGGCACCAGCCGATGTCTTCTTTTCGCTTTCTCGATCGCATCACCGGTCTGTTTGTGGCCGTGCTGATCATCTCGAACATCGCCTCGGTCAAGATCGTGACGGTCGGGCCTTTCACGTTCGACGGCGGCACGCTGCTCTTCCCACTTGCTTACATCTTTGGCGACGTGCTCACCGAAGTCTACGGCTTCCGGGCCGGGCGGCGCGTGATCTGGACGGGTTTTGCGGCGCTCGCGCTGCTCGTGGTGACGCTGGCGCTTGTCGACCGATTACCGCCTGAAAGCACGGCGTTCACGGCCGTGCTTGGCCAGGCCCCGCGGATCGCGCTTGCCAGCCTGATCGCCTATTGGGCCGGCGAATTCACCAACTCGATCGTGCTCGCGCGGATGAAGGTCGCCACGGGCGGGCGCTGGCTCTGGACGCGCACGATCGGCTCTACGCTGGTCGGCCAGGCCGTGGACACAACGGTCTTTGTGGTCGTCGCCTTCTATGGCGTATTGCCCGACGGCGACGTGACCGCCATTTTGATCTCGAACTATGTGTTCAAGGTCGCCGTCGAAACCGCGCTGACGCCCCTGACCTATGCGGTCGTCACGGCGCTCAAGCGCGCCGAGGGCGTTGACGCCTTCGATCGCGACACCGATTTCAACCCGCTGGTGCTGCAGTGACCGGCAGCCGACCGGTTCCGAACGGAGTACTGAATGAACGCTGAACCACTGAAAGCCGGCTTTGTGGCCGTCGTCGGCCGGCCAAACGTCGGCAAGAGCTCGCTGATCAACGCGCTGCTCGGGCAGAAGATCGCGATCGTCTCGGCCAAACCTCAAACCACGCGCCGTAATCAACTGGGCATCCTCACCGACCCCGGCGTGCAGATCGTGTTTGTCGATACGCCCGGGCTGCACGAGCCGCGCAACCCGCTCGGCGCGTACATGATGGATTCCGCCGGCCGTGCGCTCGCCGACGCCGACGCGGTCTTGTGGATCGTCGACGTCAGCGTCGCGCCGACAGGCGGCGATCGGCATGCCGTAACGCGCGTCCTCGAGGCGGCGCCCAGGGCGCCCAAGGTGCTGGCGCTCAACAAAAGCGACAAACTCAAGCCCGCGCAAGTGCTTACGCACACCGCGGCCTACCGGGCGATGTTGCCGGATGCCGCCTGGATGCTTGTCTCGGCCACGCGCGGCGACAACCTGGCGGAGATCCGGGCCATGCTCGTCGCGGCGCTGCCCGAGAGCCCGGCCCTGCTCTACCCCGAAGACGAGGTCACACAGACGCATCTGCGCGACCTCGCGGGCGAGTTGATCCGCGAGGCGGCGCTCCACGCGCTCGAGCAAGAGGTGCCGCACGGCATTGCCGTCGACGTGATCGACTACGACGAGAGCCAGCCCGACGAGGTGCGCATCAGCGCCGAGGTGATCGTCGAGCGCGACACGCACAAGGCCATCGTCATCGGCAAAGGCGGGACGATGCTTCAGCGCATCGGCACCCAGGCGCGACGCGAGATCGAGGACCTGCTCGGCGCGCACGTCTACCTCGATCTACATGTCAAGGTCGAGCCCGGCTGGCGCGACAACGCGCGGCAGGTGCGTCGGCTGGGGTACAGGCCGGAGGAGTAATGACCGAACTCGACTTCCCCTTTAGCAAGCGCTACGGCTCGGATGAAATGCGAGCCGTTTGGTCCGACGACCATAAGCGCCGATTGTGGCGCCGGATCTGGGTGGCACTGGCGCGGGCGCAGACGAAAGCCGGGCTGGTCACGCCCGAGCAGGCGCAGGATCTGGCCGACCACGCCGACGTGCTCAACACAGCGCGGGCGCTCGAGATCGAGGCCGAGATCGGCCACGACGTGATGGCCGAGGTGCGCGCCTTCGCCGAGCAATGCCCCGTAGGCGGCGGGATCATCCACTGGGGCGCCACAAGCGCCGACATCACCGACAACGCCGATGTGCTGCGGCTTCGCGACGCGCTCTCGCTCGTGTCTGCCCGTTTGAAGACGGTGCTGGCCGATCTTTCGGCCCTCATCGAGACGCACGCCGAGTTGGCCTGCATGGCCTACACGCACTTGCAACCGGCCGAGCCAACGACTGTCGGGTATCGCTTGGCTGTCTACGCGCAGGATCTGCTCGAACATGAACGTGCGTTAGCCGATCTGGTGGGCGCGCTGCGCGGCAAGGGGCTCAAAGGCGCAGTCGGCACGCAGGCCTCGTACGGCGAGATGCTGGCCGGCACGGGCGTCACCCCGCGCGAACTCGAGGCGCAGGTTCTGCAGGCGCTTGGGCTCGGGGCTTACACGATCGCAACCCAGACCTACCCGCGCGTGCAGGATTACACGGTGCTGGCGACGTTGGCGGGCCTGGCGGCCTCGCTCCATAAATTCGCGTTCGATCTGCGCGTGTTGCAGTCGGCGGGTTTCGGCGAGATGGCCGAGCCCTTCGGGGCCAAGCAGGTCGGCTCGAGCGCGATGCCGTTCAAACGCAACCCGATCAACGCCGAAAAGATCTGTTCGCTCGCGCGGCTCGTCGCCGCTCTGCCGCACATCGCCTGGGAAAACGCGGCCGACTCGTTGCTCGAACGCACGCTTGACGACTCGGCCAACCGTCGGGCGGCCTTCCCGGAGGCGTTTCTGGCGACGGACGAAATGCTACGCACCGCCCATCGCATCCTGGCCGGGTTGCGAGTCAACGAGGAGGCTTGCGCGGCCAACCTCGCGCGCTTTGGCCCGTTCGCCGCGACCGAACGCGTGCTGATGGCGGCCGTCCGCGCGGGGGCCGACCGCCAGGTCATGCACGAACGCCTTCGCGAACACAGCCTGAAGGCCTGGGCCGTGATCCACACTGGCCAGCCGAATCCACTGGCGGGTGCGCTGGGTGGCGACACTCAAATCCTGCGCTACATCCAGCCGGCGCGGCTCAAGGATTTGATGCAGGCCGAGGCCTACACAGGCACAGCGGCTGAACGCGCGCGCAGCGTCGCGACAACGATCCGCAGCCGACTGGACCTGGGCTGAGGGGGATCTACAGTCTGCCCTCGAGCAGGGCGCGCGCCGTCGCCAGGATATCGATCGGCTCATCTGGTTCGGGCGGCGATTCGTCCGGGCGTTTCGCCCCGCGCCACACGGCTTCAGCCAGACGCTGCAGCGAGGGGTCGGCCGCATGGTGGCGCACTGCGAGCGCGACCAGACGCGCAGCCCTTTCGCTGTTGGAGGCCAATGCCGCCAGCCGCGCCAGACCGACGATCACGTCCAACAGGTAGGGCTCATTGCCCATCTCGGCGTGAAGGCGCAGGGCCTCGGTCAGACTGCGGTTCGCCTGCTCTCGTTCGCCCTGAAAGGCCTGAGCCCATCCCAGCGCTGTCAGCGCCTGGGCTCGAAGATAACGATTCTCCATCTGGCCGGCCAGGAGCAGCGCCTCCTGTGCCTGAGGCAGTGCCGGGCCATAGTCGCCCACAAGCACACGCGCCCGGCTGCTGTTCACAAGGAAGATGCATTGCGCAAAACGATTGCCGGTGCGCCGGACAATCGGCAGCGCCTCATCAAATCGACGAAGCGCCGCTGCATCATCACCGCCCGATGATTCGACATTGGCCAGGCTGTTCAGACCGGCGGCCACGGCCTCGAGATCATCGGCTGACCGCGCGAGCGCGAGGCTCTCCTCGAGCAACGACCGCGCCTCGTCGAAACCGCCGCGATCGACAAGCACATTCCCAAGCAGCCGCAAGATCAGGGTCAGTGCCGGGCGATCCCCCAACGCTCGGGCTCGCGGCAGGTCGTCGCGCAAGCGCGCCTCAGCTTCACGAAAACGCCCTTGCCAGGCATCGACACGTGCCAACAGGGCATCCGCCTGGAGGGCCGCGACCTCATCGCCGGCCGCGGCTGCCCGGTCTGCAGCTTGCGACAGTTGCTCGCGGGCGCGATCCGGCCGACCTGTGTCTGCAGCGACACGGCCCAATAACAGCGGGATCTGGATCTGCAGCCCGCCAGGCGCCGTATCGTCACGTTCGAACATCTCAGCCGCGCGCTGTAGCTGGATCTCGGCCTCGGCGTAAGCGTTGACCGCGAACGCCGCCTGCGCCGCACGAAACGCCTGGCGGGCGGCCCGCCCGAGGTCCCCGGCCTGTTCGAAGTGACCGCCGATGATGTCGGCGTATTCGCCGGCCCGGGCGCCCGAGCTGCGCATCAGCCAGTCGCCGACCTCGCGGTGGTACGCGCGGCGTTGGCGGCCGAGCAGGCCGTGATAGACGACATCGCGTAGCAGGTTGTTCTTGAAACTGAACTCGCGCCAGGCCGCGAACGTCGAGCCCAACCTCAAGAAGATCAGCTCCCGCCGACGCAGGTCATCGAGCAACCGGTCGAGGTTGGGCAGCGGGATGCCGTCAGCGCCCTCGAGCGATTGGAGCGCCCCATCCCAAAATACGCGACCGATCACGCTCGCGCGCGCCAGGATGACTCGCGCGCCGGCGGGCAGCCCTTCGAGACGCACCTGGAGAGCCTCGGCCAGGGTGGCCGGAACCCTCAGCCGCGCCAGACGCGACTCGCGGACTTGCCAGACGGGGTCGCGCGGCACGATCACGCCGTCTTCGAGCAGCACAGTGATCAACTCCTCGAGGAAGAACGGATTGCCTTCGCAACGCTCGACGAGCATATCGCGTAGCGACTCGGGCAACTGCTCGGCCCGCGACAGGAGCTCGCCGGTTAGCCGGCGGCAGTCGGCGCGCGACAAGGGGCCAAGCACGATTCGCCGGTGCAACGGCAGATCGCGCCCCCAATCGGGCCGTTCCTCGAGGAAATCCGGCCGTGCGCTGGCCAGGATCATCAGGGCCGAATGCGGCGCGATGCGCGCCCAACGGCTCAAGAGGTTGAGCGACGTCTCATCAGCCCACTGGATATCTTCGAGGATGATCAGCACGGCCCCGCCGCGCAGCGCACCGCGGAAGACGGACTCGAGCGTGGCGTCGACGCGGTCACGCACCACATTTGGGCTCGCGCCGAGGTTCAGGTTCACATCGCCGGCGCCGGCGAGGCCCAACATCTGGGCGATCACGTCACAGCCGGCCTCGAGTTGATCGGGCGGCAGGATGCCGGCCAACCCCTTGTGAAGCTTCAAGCGCGCCGAAGCCGAGGTGTCGCTTTGCATGAGGCCGCAACGCTCGGTCAGGATGCGGCCGACCAGACCATACGGGTGCTGGCTCATCTGCGGCGTCGCCCGGCCCTGGAAGAAGTAGAAATCGGGCACATCGAGCACGTCGGCCCAGGTGTCGAACTCGTGGAGCAATCGGCTTTTGCCAAGCCCGAGTTCGGCCACCAACGTGACCCAGCGTGCGCCGCGGCCAGCCAGCGTCTCAAGGAACTCGCTTTGCAGTTGCTTGAGCTCGTTCTCGCGGCCGATAAGGCGTGCGGAGGCACCGGGCACGCCACGGTCCTCGAGCCAAAACGCCTGCTCGCGTCGGCCGAGCACCTCAAACGCGGCCACCGACTCACGCAGACCGCTGCCATCGAGCCCCGGGACGGCTTTGAAATCGAAACGGCCGCGGGCGCGGCGATGCGTCTCGGCGTCGATGACCACGCCGCCGGCGGGCGCGATCGTCTGCAAACGGGCCGCGACGCCAAGCGCCTGACCCGAGAGCAACATCCGCCCGTCGACGTCCACATGGGCCGCGCCTCGGCTGCTGGCGACCGAGAGCGACGGCAGTCGCGCCGGCTCGACGGGATCGGTGACATCTTGGTGAACCCAAAGCGCGAACGCCTGCGTGACGTCAAGGGCGGTCTGAACGGCCTGCTCGGCATCATCCTCGAGCAGGCTGAGCGCGCCCCAAACGGCCAGGAGGCCGCGCGCCGAGCGCTCGTAGATCAATCCGCCGCGGTTGATGCACATCTCCTCCGATTGGCGTAGCCACTGGCGCAACAAGCGCGCCGCCTCGGCGCTGCCCAGGTTCTCGACCAGGGCGAGTTCGAGGTCATTTGCGCCGAGCGCCAGAACTGTCAACGGGCGTTGATACTCGAGCACGCTCGTCTGCGTCGCGGTCTGGCTGCGACTCGCGACATCGTCGGGGCGTTCGGGCGTGGCCAGAGCGCTGCCCGCGAGCGCGGCTTCAACCGCTTCGACGAGCTCGACGGCCGTCCCATAGCGTGTCTCGGGTGTCTTTGACAAAGCCCTCTCGAGCACGGAGTCGATCGCGGGCGGCAGCGCCGGGTTGACCGATGTCGCGGCAGGCGGCGCGTCGTACACGTGGCGGATCAGGATGCCGAGCGTCTGATCGGCCGTGAACGGCACCTGCCCGGTCAGGATCTGGTAGATCACAACGCCAAACGAGTAGAGATCGGCGCGGTGGTCGAGCTCGCGACCCATCGCCTGCTCCGGCGAGACATAGTCGGCGGTGCCGAGAAGCGCGCCGCCTGTCGTGTCGGCTCCGGTCACCCAACGCGCGATGCCAAAGTCCGAGATGAAGGGGTTGCTGTCGCTGTCAAGAAGGATGTTCGAGGGTTTGATATCGCGATGGATCACGCCCTGGCGATGGGCGTAGTCAAGGCCGGTTGCGGCCTTGCGCAGGATATCGAGCAGCGCCGCGCGCTCGATCGGGCCGCGCCGCAGCCTATCCTTGAGCGTGCCACCGGCGAGATAGCGCATGACGATGAACGGCGGATCATGCGCGCCGTCGAAATCGTAGATCGGGAGGATGTGTGGGTGCTCGAGCCGCGCGATCATCTGCGCTTCTTGCTGGAAGCGCTGCAGTTCTTGCGGGTTATGGATCAACGACCGCTCGATGACCTTAACCGCTACAACGCGCTCGAGGTTGAGCTGTTGAGCCCGGTAGACGGTCGCCATGCCGCCCCGGCCGATCTCATCTTGCAACTCATAGTCGCCGAGGCGTTTGCCCGCCATGCGCCGTAGTGTATCATCACAGCGAAATGGCGTTTAAGAACAACGTAACCCGACTTCTCGATTCACGCAAAGTCGCCTACGCGCTTTTCGAGCTCGATGGCGACAAGCACAGCGCCGAGGAGACTGCCGCACGGCTTGGCGTGCCGGAGGTCGAGGTGTTCAAGACGCTCGTGATCCTACGCGAGGCGCCGGGCAAGAAGCCGCTCCTTGTGATGGCCCCTGCCGGGCGAGAGGTCGAGCTCAAGGCGCTGGCCGCTTCGTTAGGCGAGAAGAAACTCAAGCCCGCGACTCAGGTCGAGGCCGAGCGCCTGACCGGCCTCCAGACCGGTGGGATCTCGGCGCTGGCGTTGCTGAATAAGGGGTTCGAGATCTGCCTCTCCGAAGATGCCCGCGCCTTGTCCTCGATCCACATCAGCGCCGGCGACCGCCGCGCCAACCTCAGATTGGCCGTCGTCGATCTCGTAGCGCTGACGCGTGCGAGATGGGTAATGACCTGACTGGATACGGTGGACGACAGACGACGGTCACCGATACGACTCAGCCTGCAAGGCAAACAACCGTGCATAGGTGCCGCCTCGGGCCACAAGATCGGCATGCGAGCCGCTCTCGGTGATCGTGCCGCCTTCGATGACAAAGATCCGGTCGGCCATGCGGACAGTCGAGAACCTGTGGCTGATCAACACAGCCATCCGGTCCTCGGTCAGGGCCCGGAACTGCTCAAAGACCCGCATCTCGTTCTCGGCGTCGAGAGCTGCGGTCGGCTCATCGAGCACGATCAGCTCGCAGTCGCGCATGAAGGCGCGCCCGAGCGCGATCTTTTGCCACTGGCCGCCGGAGAGGTCACGGCCGCCAGAGAACCAGCGCCCGAGCACTGTGGCGTAGCCTTCNNCGCTCGAGGTTATCGATCGCCTCGACCTGGCCAAAGCCGACATTCTCGGAGGCCGCCAGGTGATAGCGGACGAAGTCCTGAAAGATCACGCCGATACGCTGGCGCAGTTGTAGCAGGTCGTAATCGCGCAGATCGACCCCATCCAGCAGGATCTGGCCGCCGGTCGGGTCGTAGAGCCGGGTCAGCAGCTTGATCAGCGTCGTCTTCCCGGCGCCGTTTGGCCCGACAAGCGCCACCTTCTCGCCGGGGCGCAAGAGAAAGCTGACGCCGCGCAGCACGTCCTCGGTATGGCCTTGATAGCGGAACGAGACGTTGCGGAACTCGATCCCCTGACTGAAGTGCTCGGGCACCGGCAGACCGCCGCCCGAGCCGCCGCGCATCGCTGGCGTGAGCTCCAAGAACGCGAACAGGTTGCTGAGGAACAGGCCGTTCTCGTACAGGCTCGAGAGCCCGTACAGGATCGATTGGAAGCGGCTCTGGCTGCTGCGCGTGATCGACAGGAACAGCGTCATGTCGCCAAGCGTGATCGCAGCGCCGACCGCGCGCCAGACGATCCAGGCGTAGGCGCCGTAATACGAAAGCGTCGCGAGCAACCCCCAGCCCAGCGAGGCCAGACTGCGCTTCTGCGCGATCGCCTGGTCTTCCCGCAGGAACTTCCAGAAGAGATCGGCGTAACGGCCGAGTAAGGGCTCTCCGAGGTTGAACAGCTTGACCTCCTTGACCGCGTCGTAGTCGGTCAGGAGGTGCTCGAGGTAGTTGAGGCGCCGGGCTTCAGGAGCGCGCCAGCTCAACACACGGAAGCTGAGTTCGGCGAAGCGGTTCTGGGCGATAAAGGCCGGAACGGTTGCGGCGAAGATCAGGGCCGCCAGCCAGGGGCTAAAGCCGATCAGCAGCACCACGAACGAGGCGAGCGTGATGAGGTTCTGAATCAGATAAAAGCCGTTGTCCACAATCTGCAGGCTACGCCAATCGGCCTCCCGGCGGGCGTTCTGCAGTTTGTCGTAGTACTCGGCGTTCTCGAAGTAAGTCAGATCAAGCTCGAGCGCCTTGCGGATGATGCGCGTATTGATGTTCACGTTGATCCGCGCATGAAGCACGTGCTCGGCCAGGCTGCGCGCCTGCGAGACGGCCGTGTCGAGCACGACCAGCCCGAGTTCGAGCAACAGCCAGGGCGCCACCGCCTGCAGGCCGGCCATCGGGTCTACGCCCGCCTGCGCGCCCGCGACGACCGAGTCGACGATGAGCTTGGCGGCGTAGGCCTGGCCGGCCGGGATGCCGGCCGCGATCAAAGTACAGGCCACCATCGCGACCAGGGAGGGCGGATGCCCTTCCCAGACAAGTTCGAAGGCGCGCCCGACGTTCATGCCCGCAGCCCGGATCTTGGCGGGGTTCTCGCGCCACCAGGCGCGCCAGTGTTCTTGCCAGTTCAGGAGAGTCATAAGAAGTCAGTGTAGCATGCCAAGATATCCAAACAGCCTATCCATTCGACGAGTGTGCACGGGCGTCCGCCGACGCGTCCGCCAAACGCCCGTACACCGAACGCGATCACGGCCGCCGACGCCCCCACGCCCAACGCCCCACATGCCCGACACACACAGGCCCGACGCCCGTTGCGCCGCGGGCACCCCCAATGCCCGCAGGTAGAGACGGGGCATGCCCCGT
>DKKP01000230.1 GCA_002455335.1 Anaerolineales bacterium UBA6663
GGCGCCGCCTCGTCGGCTTCCGCCGGTCGCGTAACGCGCTCAAGCGCTGGCCGTGAAACCCGACCGCTTGTCGCGGCGCGCGGCCCGGCCGCCGAGCCTGAGCTCGAGTTCGATCCGCGTCGACATGACTTCTGATGGCGCAGGGAGCGCTTAATGTTCTCGCTGAAGTCGACCGACACGCTTGGGCCTTATCGTATCGAGCGCATGCTGCGTCAGGGCGGGATGGCCGTGGTGGCGCTGGCGCGGGATCGCGATGGATTGCCGCTGGCGCTCAAGGTCGCCCGGCTGCGCGGCGACGCGACCGATGAAGCCGTGCAGACGGCGCTGCGGCGCGAGGCCCNNCCACAAACGCGTGGTGCGCATCCTGCCGCTCGAAGGGCCGGGCGTCGATCGCTATCTGGCCCGTGCAGTGGCGGTGCCTGGCGCGCCGTGGTTCTTCGCGTTGGAGTATCTGGCCGGCGGCACGTTGACCGACCACATCCAGCGAGTGGGGGCGCTCAGCGTCAATGAAGCCATCGGCGTGGCCGGCAATCTGGCGCTCGGCGTCTACCATGCCCACGATCGTGGACAGGCCCACAACGACATCAAAGCCGACAACGTCATGTTTCGACGCCCGGCCGCTCCGGGTGAGGCGCCCGACCCCGTCCTGATCGACTTCGGCATCGCGGCGCCGCTCAACCGGCAGCAGGATCAGGCGGGGAGCACGTTCGTGATGGCGCCCGAGCGCGTCCTGGCGATGCGCGGCCAGCACGCGCCCGAGCGCTCGGCTGATGCGGCGCGCAGCGACGTCTGGTCGCTCGGCGTGTTGATCTATCAGATGATGACCGGGCGCCTGCCCTTCCCGGCGCTGGCCGAGCACTCGTTGACCTCGCAGATCCTGAACAGCACGCCGGCGCCCATCCCCAGCCTCAACCCGCGCGTCTCGATCGAGATCGATACCTTTGTGCGCGAGCGATGTCTGGCCAAACAGCCCGGTGCGCGTGCGACATTGCTCGAGCTGCTGCGCTTCCTTGAATCGGTGCGCGGCCAACAGCGGGCTTCTCTCGATGCGCTACGCGTCTGGGGGCAGCCGGCATGACGCACATTGACCCTGGAAAGGACTCCGCCATGGCTGACCGCATCGATGCGTACGCTCGCGCCGACTTCGGTGGCGCGCTGACCCATGAGCGCCGGTTCGACGATCGCGCCTTCGCCGGTCGACTGAGCCTGACCGATGGGCGGTCGGCCTGGCTGGCTGTGGTCGCCGACGGCGTCGGCGGCGCGCCAGCCGGCGGTCACGCCGCCGACCTGGCGATCGAGAGCGTGATGACGCACCTGGCGCAAGCCGGCGCTGAAGACATCCTGGCGTTGCTGGCTGGCGCCATGCAGGTCGCCCACGTGGCAGTCCTGGCTGCCGGCGATCAACCCGATCTGCGCGGCCTGGCGAGCACGCTGGCCATTGCGCTGGTCGTCGACGATCGGCTCTATGTCGCCAACATCGGTGACAGTCGCGTTTACCTGCTGCGCGCCGGCACGTTGACACAGGTGACAAGCGATCACATCTGGTGGCGGGTCGCGGTCGCCGCCGGACGGGCAGCTCGCGATCACGCCCAGCGGCATCCACGGGCCGAGACGCTCGAGCGCGCCCTTGGTCTCGAGGAGTCGGCAGCGCCCGATCTCGGGCTGTACCTGAAGGGGGGCCCGGAGGCCGGTGAGGACGAAGCGCTGGCGCGCGCCAACCAGGGCCTGACGCTGCTGCCGGGGGATCGGGTGCTCGTCTGCAGCGACGGCCTTGTAAAACCCCGGGCCGACGGGTCGGGACGTGCGTATGTCGGGCCCGAGGAGATCCGCCAGCAGCTTGGGGCCGAGACCGCTTCGGAGGCCGTTCAATCATTGATCGGCTTGGCGCGTGGCCGGGGCGCTGATGACAACGTGTCGGCTGCGGTTTTGGCAATTGCACGCCGGCGAGCGCGCCCGGTGGCCTGGCGGCGCCTGGCGACGACGCTGGCTACCGGGCTGGTCTCAGCCCTGGCTGCGAGCATGGCGACGGCCTGGTGGCTGACGCGCTGAGGAAAGCGCGCGGCACGGGGCTCGGCTCGGAAAGCGCCCCGGCAACGCGCCAGTTCAATGGCGGGCGAAGGTGGATTATGACGATGTTGATCGGACGCGATGAGGCTGACAATGTAGCTCGGGTGAAGCGCGTCGAACCTGGGCCCAGGGTCAGGCTTGACGGCCACTCAAACTCAGCGACAATCAGTCGCGAGCGCAGGCTGCGGCGGGTGCTCGATATCTTTGTGTTACGGGGGCGTTGGTCTTGGAATCCCTCCTTCGACCTGAAAATGTGTGGATCTGGGCCGTTGCTGCCGGGGGGCTGCTCATGATGGGCTGGCTCGTCGGGCGGGTCTCGGCCGGTAGCCGTTCGCGCTCAGGCGACCCGCTGGGCTCGATCATGGCCGCGACCGTGTTGCGGCGCAGCCGGCGCGAGACGCTCGGCCATCTGCTCGAGGCCGTGGTCCGCGTGGTGCGAGCTGAGAGCGCCGTGGCGTATCTCGTTGATCCGCGCACAAGCCAGCTCGAGGCCGCCTACATCATCGGCGTCGAGCACTTCGATCAGATCGCGCGGGTGCCGGTCACTGACCCGCTGGTCCAGGCCCTCAGCGCCCACAAACAAGATGTGCTGCAGGTCGAGGTCGACAACCCGAGCCTGCGCTGGGCGGCGTTGGCGCACGGGAAGGCCCGTGCGCTGGCCGCACTCAAGATCGGCGCGCCGCGCGGCGGTGCGATCGAGCAGTTCCTGTTGATCGGCTGGCGCAGTAAACGCGACGCCCAACACGCCGCTGATCGACTGCCCGATGTCGGCCGCTATGCCCGACAGGTGCTCGCCGGTTTCGACGAGACCGAGCAGCGCGCGCGCGACATTCAGGCGCTGAGTTCCGGCATCCAGCACCTCGAAGTGCTCAGCCGCACCACGGCCCATGACGTCCTCAACAAGGTGACGGCCACGCTCGGGGCGCTCGAACTTGCCGGCGATGCCTCACCCGAGATCGAGCGCGCCCGGGCCCAGATCGCGTTGGCGGGTGAGATGCTTGAAGACCTGCGCGACCCTGATCGCCCGATCTCGCCCGAGGCGGTGCGCGTCGAGGAACTTGTCGAGCTCTCGGCCGGCCTGATGGCCGTTTATCAGGAAGATCAGGCCGTCGATTTCCGCCTCGACATCGCCCCGGGCCTGCCGGACGTCTGGGCCGAGCGGGTTGATGTGCTGCGCGTGCTCGACAACATCTTGACCAACGCTGTGCGGCACAACGGCGATCGCGCAACGCTGCGCGTCTGGCTGCGGGTCCGGCGCGAGGCTGGCGAGGTGTTGTTCGAGATCGGCGACGACGGCCGTGGTTTCGATCCCGCGGCGCGTGAGAGGCTGTTCGAGTTCGGGGTCACGACAGACAGCACGGGCCGGGCGAAGGCTCATGGCATGGGCCTGTGGAGCAGCAAGCGGATCATCACGGCACATGGCGGCCGCATCTGGGCCGAGGGCGAACAAGAGCAGGGCGCGCGTTTTTACTTCACGCTGCCCGCAGCTGGCCAGTCGGGGGCGGCATGACGGGCTCAAGGGCGGACGCCTTCGATCCGCGTTTCATCCGCACAGCGGTGCATGCCCTGCGCACGCCGCTACAGACCATCCACGGGTTTGCGCATCTCCTCACGCAGGATATGCCGCGCGCCTCTTTCGATCAGGCGCTCGGCCTGATCCGCGACGACTCGGGGCGGTTGATGGCCATGCTCGACGACCTTGGTTGGCGCGGCCGACTGGCCGGCGGCGACCTGGCGCTCGGTCTCGAGCCCTGCGATCTGGGCGCGCTTCTCAGCCGGCTGGCGCTGACCTTCGAACACGAGCAGTCCCGACACTTTGTCGATCTGCGGGCGACGCGCCTCCCGACTGTGCAGGCCGATGCCGAGCGCGTCAACGACATCTTGCTGGCGCTGTTGCGGCATGCGGCGCGCGTTTCGCCGGCGGGTCGGCTTAAGGTCGGCGCGCGCGGCGGTCGGCGGGTCGTGGAGGTGAGCGTGACAGATTCCGGCAGCCGGATCCCGGATCGACTGCGCGTGGCGGTGTTTCAAGCCGATCAGCCCGTGCCGCGTTCGTGGGGCTGGCCGGAAGCCGGGCTAGGCATGAACCTGTACGTGGCGCGTGAACTGGCGTTGGCGATGGGTGGTGAGCTGAAGGTCGGGCCGGCCGGCGCGCCCCGCGGCCGCCGTGGCAATGTCTGGGCCCTCAGCCTGCCGCGCACGGAGTCGAACGATGCCTGACGTGCTGATCGTCGACGACGATGCCGGCGTGCGTCAATTCCTCAAGGCCGCGTTGGCCAGATTGGGGCTGCCGTTTCGCGTGGCCGTCAACGGAGCGCGGGCGCTCGAGGCCGCGCGTGCCAAGTGGCCGACGGTCGTGTTGCTCGATCTCGGCCTGCCCGATGCCGACGGCTGGGGGGTATGGGATCAACTCCGCCGCGAAGCCGACGGCCGGCCGCTGCGTGTTGTCGTGCTCAGCGGCGACGCAGGGTCCGACATCGACTCCGGGGTGCGCGCCCGTGACGGGCTTGGCGTGCTGCGGAAACCGGTGCGCCCCGATCAACTCGCCGCCCAGCTGAGCCCGATCTTTACGGAGGCCGCCCGCAGTCCCTGACGGGTCGGGCGTATTCGCCGATGGCCACTCCACGCATCCTGATCGTCGAAGACGAAGACCGACCGGCCCGGTTCTACGAGCTGGCGATGCAACACGCCGGATATCGGACCGCTCGCGCGCGCAACGGCAAGGAAGCGCTCAAACAGTTCGCCGAGTTTCGTCCGGACCTGATCTTGCTCGATCTCGGGTTGGCCGATGACGAGATGACGGGCTTCGATGTGCTGGCCCATGTGCGACGCGACGACATCGCGGTCCATGTCGTCATCCTCACAGCGCAGACGGGTGAAGAGCACCAGCTGCGCGGATTCAATCTCGGGGCCGATAACTACCTGGTCAAGCCGGTCACCGACGCGCAGTTGATCGCCCGCGTGCAGGCGCATCTGCGGCGGCGAACGCCGCGTCTGGCCGAGGCCACGCCGACCGTCATTCGCTACGGCGATCTGACGATCGATCTACCCGAGGCGAAGGTATCGCGCGAGGGCCGGACCCAGTCGCTGGGCGATGTCGAGGCGCGCGTGCTTGGCCGCCTGCTGCAGACCCCGGGCGAGGCCGTCAAGCATGCCGAGTTGTTGCAGATCGGCTGGGGGCGCTCGGCCAATGCCACGCAGGATTGGAGCGATATGCGCGCGCTGCTCAACACGATCTACCGGCTGCGCGCCAAGCTCGAGGTCAAGGGCGGCAAACGGCTCATCCGCACCGTGCCAAACGTCGGCTTCGCCATCGCCGAGCCCGATCGCGGCGAGGCGCTCTGAGCCCGATGGCGACCGCAACGCCCGCGCTCTCGCACGCCGATCGGGTCACCGGGGTTGTGTTGGTCGGCGTGGCGCTCGTCACGGCGATGTTTCTGGCGAGCGGCTGGCCACCCGCCGATAACGGTGGTTGGATCACGCAAGTCGTGGGCTCGGTCGCCGGTGTCTGGGCCGGGTTCGCGGATCTGCGTGGGCGGCGAGTGCCCAACCTGTTGACGTTGCCGCTCATGCTCGCCGCGCTTGTGCTGGCGTTGGCGCAGTTCATCAACGGCGGTTGGGGCCTCGGCGAACTCGGCAGCCTGGCCGTGATCTGGATCGTCTGTCTCATGGCCTGGGCGCTGCGCGTGTTCGGCGGCGGCGACGCCAAGCTGGCGATGGGGCTGCTTGGGCTGTTCCCTACGACCGAAGCTGCGCTGGGGGTATTGATCGGGCTGTTGCTGGGTGGGCTGCTGTACCTGGCGTTTGGCCCCCACCGCGATGGCTGGCGTCGGTTGTACGAGGCGGCTCTGCGGATCCTGGCCCGGCGCGCCCCGCCGTCGCGCGCCGAGGTCGAAACGGCGTATCGCAGCCGGGGCAATCCAGCCGCGCCGTGGATCGCGATCGGGTTCTGTATCTACATCGCTTTCCAACACATCGTCCTGCGGTAAACTGGATGGCAAGAACCGAAACGAGCGTGACCATGCAGAAAGCCACCAACATCCAACAACTTTTCGACGACATGCCCAGACGTTGGTTGCCGGAGAAATCTGCCGGGATCCGGGCGATCATCCAGCTAGAACTGACCGGCGATGATGCGCAGACCGCGCAATTCCACGTCAATGATGGCGCGCTCGACGTGAAGATGGGCCCTGTCGATAACGCCAACCTGACCCTGACGGCCAGCGCCGCGGATTACATGGCCATCTCCAACGGCGAGCTCGATGCCGTCAAGGCCTTTATGCAGGGGCGCTTGAAGGCCAAGGGTGACCTTGGGTTGGCGCTCAAGTTTCAGTCGATGTTCGATTTCGAGCTCGAGTAGCTTTGATTTGTAGGCCACAGACGATGAAGGGCTGCACAAAGTGCAGCCCTTCATCGTCTGTGGCAGTGTCGGTTCAGGATACGGGTTCGAGGTCGGGGTTATCGCACGGCGCGCGTCCGACCTTGGCCATGTCGTGCCACACGCCGTCGACCTTGACCCGCACCACATCCGACGTGAAGTCGGTGACCGTCGCACCATGGTTCTCGAACAGCGAAGAACCGACGGCGTAAATATCGACCGGCACGCCGAGCTTCTCGAAGCGTTGGATCTTCTCCGGGCTGAAGCCCCCGGAGACCACGATCTTGACATCCCGACAATACGCCTGTGCCTTCAAGCGCCAGTCCTCGGTCAGGTCCCAGCGTGTCCAGGCGTTGTCGAGCGCCTGGCGCACGAGGAAGACTAGACGGGGATTGACGCCGAGGTCGAGCGCTGTGTCGCCGAGCGGCGGCACCGAGACGTCGCGCAGGGTCGCGCCTGTGTCGAGCCGAACGCCGTACAACAGGTAGCGCCTGGCTTCTTCGGTCTGATCGGCATCGCACAACGATTTGTAACGCGCAAACATGGCGTCGAGAGTCGCCAACGAATCGCCGATACAGTCGTTGTTGAAATCGACGAGCGCGATCCGTGGGATGCGCGCCGGGCGGGCGGCGCAGAAGGCGAGCATGGTCTCGGCTGTGTCGCCAAAAAAACATGCGATCGCGGCATGTGCGACAGTGCCGCCGCCGGCGCCGCCCCACCAGTCGCCCTGTGCGTCGGTGCTGATGAAGGCGCCAAGCCGGTTGCCGTAGTCGCGGTTGAAGCGGTGCAGCGCGACGTTGTAGGCGTAGCCGTCCGCGGCCTGCACCTCGTGCAGGTCGAAGCGCGCCGGAAAGAACAGAACGGGCTTACCGCGCGAGGCCTCGAAGGTGCGGTAGACGTTGGTGGCCACGCGCGAGGCGCGGGTGAGGATGCCGAGCGTCGGCGTTTCGAGCAATGCGAAGTCTCGGTAGCGCCCGCGAACCCGGATGACCGGCATGACGCGTTTGGGGTCACCGCTGTAGCGGACGACGTCGCCGTCGTGCACGGCCTCGACCTGCAGTTGGTCCCAGGTGCTGATGAAGCGCCCGTCCTCGAAGTACCCGGCGCAATGCCGGATCATCTCCAGACACTTGTCGACGCCGACCACGATCGTGCTCCCCGGCCGGCGCGTGAACCACTGCATCTCGACCTCGAGGTTTCCGACCTCGACCTCGTCCAGATCCGGCGCGTTGAGCCGGGGCGCGCCTCCGGCATAGCGGTACCCGCCCGCCGCCAGATGGGCCAACATGGCGCTGATGTTTTCGAAGTACTTGTCCGAGTACCAGCCCTGGCGCATACGCTCGACGTCGAGCTTGAAGACGTCATTGGTCAGGCGGGTACGGTTGAAGGTGGTCATGTGGGCTCCAGGGTGGGAGGGATTGTAACGGACGAATGACGAAGGCGGATGCGCCTCACGCCACCGGCGCTGCCCTCCGCACTCACGCGCTCCACAAAGCCGTGATGAGCCAGGCCAGCATGATCAGGCCGCCCAGCCCGGCCAGGATCGGACGCGGATCGAGGCTCGGGCGCTTCTGCGCGATCGTGACAGTCGTCTGACGCAAGGTGGCGATCACGCGTCTGCTGATGTACAGCTGGATGTGCAGCCAGGCGATGTACAGCAACAACACCCCGACGATCAGTGCAAGCAGCGTACCCATGGGTGCCTTTTCCTGGGTGAGAAAGGGGTGACGTGGCGGCCCGCCACGCCACCCCTTTTTTACCCTTGATCTTTACCGGATGTGGAGCACCTCGACACCATTGCTGGCCATGTTATGCAGGAAGACGCGATGGAGCAGCGCAGCCGGGTGCGGCTGGATGCCGAGCTCAGTCGCGACGGCAACCGGTGTGTCGTAGGTGTCGACGCAATCGACTGGCACGATCACCCGGTCGCGGCGCTGGCCGGCGTTGGCGCGCAGCTTGAGGCCCATCGCCAGTTGATAGGTGCACAGATCGGTGCAGTCGCCGACGACGATGAACGTATCCAACTTGGGATGTGCCTCGAGCCAACCGCCGAACCCTGTGCCAATCGTCGAACTGATCGAGTTCTTGGCGAAGCGCTGCATCAGGCCGTAGAAGGGCAACGCCTTGAACTCGGGCACGGCCTCGCTCTCGGCCGTACCGCGCACGCAATGGGGCGGGTAGCTGCCGAACTCGACGGCGTCGGGTTCATGCGTATCCTGGGTCAAGACGAAATGCCGCACGCCCATTCCATAGGCGTCCATCATCAGTCGCGTAATCGGGGCGATGATGCCCTTGACGCGATCGGAGGCCAGCGGCCCGACATGGCAGAAGCCGTTGATCACGTCGACCGAGACCACCGCGGCCCGGGCCGGTTCGGCGACCACCTCGCGCAACGACCGGCTCGGCAGGTTAGCCTCCCAGTCGACCAGCCAGGCGAGATACGACGCGCTTTCTTGGGTCAGGGTCTCAGAGGTCATCGTCAGGCTCCTATAGTGTTATAGATACACTAATTTTCCGGCGAAAGAAAGGCGTTTGGCGCCTTTAGTGTTTATTCTACCCTAAACTGGCGAGTTGTCAAGCTGCTGTTTCGCATCCGTCGCGGTACGGGCGGCAAGATCCTCACGGAAACAGCCGACGCGCTTTGACTTCCTTGATCGCGTCGCGTCGATATCGATGCAGCCGGGCCGGCCGGCCCTGGCCTTCGGATTTGTAGCGCGAGAGCTCCTCGAGCACGTTTGCCTCGGCGATCCGCCGACGGAAATTTCGTTTGTCGAGCGTCTCGCCGAGCACGATCTCGTAGGCGGTCTGCAACTCGCTGAGCGTGAACTCGTCGGGCAGGAGCTCGAATCCCACGGCCGTGTATTCGAGCTTGTTGCGCAGGCGTTGCAGCGCGTATTGCACGATCTGGGCGTGGTCAAAGGCCAGCGGAGGCAGGGCGTGCACGGGGTACCAGTGCGCGGCGGCCGCATCATCGCCAGCCTGCACGGCGATCGTCTCGGGCACAAGCGCCACATAAGCAACAGTCACGGTCCAGCCGCGCGGGTCGCGCCGCGGATCGCCGAACGTGTAGAGCTGTTCGAGGTACAGCCCGCGCATGCCGGTCTCCTCGGCCAGCTCGCGGCGCGCGGCCTGTTCGAGCGACTCCCCGGTCTGGACGAAACCGCCGGGCAAGGCCCAGCGGCCTTTATAGGGCGCCGCGCCGCGTTGGATCAGGAGGACGTGGAGCGCCTGTCGCGCCTGCTCCTGGGAATGGGCGCGCAGGCTGAAGGCGACGACATCGGCGGTGAGGGCGGGACGATCAGGCTCGAACGAGTACCCCATGCCGGGGGAGTATACATCTGGACAGTAAGTGGCGTCAGGATTCAGGCGTCAGACTCTGACACGCAAAAGCGCCTTTTCGGGCCGAAGACTCTTCNNAGGCGCTTCTGCTAATAGGACTGACGCCTATCCTTGCCCGAGCGTTACTGCTTCATCGGGCAGGTGCTGAAGCCGAAGAGCGTGTAGAGCGGGCACCAGCCGAGCAGACCGGTCGCCAGCGGGATCAGGCCGACGACGCCGACGACGATGCCCAGCGTGCCGGGCACGATCCCGGTGAAACCGACGACCATCAGGGCCACGCCGGCGATGACGCGGATGATGCGATCCATGGAACCCTCATTGACTTTGAACATGATGCAGGTCTCCTGTGCGATTGATGCGCATAGCGTACACCGGCGCGGCGCAGCGGTCTGTGACCTGGGTCACAGTGGCAGATGAGAGAACGCGAAGGGGCGACCGAAGTTATCCCGGTCGCCCCTTCGCGTTCTCTTGTGCTCTTGCCTACTCGCCGCCGAGTGGCTCGGCNNGCTCGGCGATGGCGCGGAGGATAGCGGGCTTGAGGAGCTGGATCGAGCCGCGCTGGGTGGTGAGCAGACCCGCATCGGCCCAAACCCGCAGTTGTCGACTGACGACTTCGCGGGCCGTGCCGACAGAATCGGCAAGTTGCTGGTGCGTGGCGGCGACGTCCGGGCCGCGCTCGATCAACGCCTGCGCCAGCCGCTGTTCCACAGGCGCAAAGGCCACGCCCTCGACGAGGTTCATCAACCGCGTCAGCCGCCGCGAGAACAACGTGAACATCGCGGCGCGAAAGTCCGGGGCCTCGTCGAGCAATCGCTGGTAGAGCGGGTGTGGCAGCCGAAGCCCGCCCGCCACCTGCCTGACCACCGCGCGCGCCGGGTAAGTGCCTTCTCCGAGCAAGCAGTTCAGTGTAAGCACGCACGTGTCACCGGGCTCGAGGCGGTAGAGCACGATCTCGCGACCGTTGGCGCTCGGCCGGCTGACCTCGACCTCGCCCTGCAGAAAGAGGACAAAGGCCGTGCACGGCCCATCCTGATCGAAGAGCACGGCCCCGGGTGGGGCCTGGAAGGGCTGCGCCTGCGCCATGAACTGCTGAGCGAGGTCCGGAGACAATCCTCGCAGCGCGGGATAGAAGCCGAGAAGCCTGTCGAAGACATCGACCGTGATCATCGACTGATCCGTTTCGAGAGCGCGACGAGCAGCGCCGCGAATTGGCCGTGGGGATCATGGAGTGGTCGTAAGCCATGGGCTGCGACCTCGAAGGTGCCCTCATCGATCGGAGCCGGATTGGCCCACGCAAGCGACCCAAAGGCAAACTCGATCTCGACTGCGTCGGCCAGGGTGACGTGCCTCGACCAGACGGCGCCATAATCCGCATCGCGCCAACCGATGACGGGCAACCCGATAAGCGCCCAGTCGATCTCGAACAACCAGGTGCGCTCGCGACGGAAGCGCTCTGGGTCCTGCGCAAGGACCATGAGATCGATGTCCGAATCAGGCCGCGCCGTGCCCCGCGCCCAGGAGCCCACGAGCGCCAGCCCGAGGATGTCGGGCTGGGATGCGGCCCAGCCGGCGGCCACACGCAAGATCGCTTCCGTGAGCTCGGCGCCCCTAAGCATGTTCGGCTAGCAGATCCGCCGGCAACGTGAGCCGCATCGCGGTGAGCAACTGTTCGACCTGAGCAACCGAGGTCGCCGAGGCGATCGGGGCCGTGATCCCGGGTTGGGCGATCAACCAGGCGACGGCGACCTGGCCCGGCGTGACGGCGCGCTCGCGGGCTGCAGCCTCGACGCGGGCAAGCATCGCGAAGCCCCGGTCATTGAAATAGTTGCGCTGTACGCCGGCGGCGCGCGCTGTGTCGGGCAGGGCAGCCCCGGGCTGATACTTACCGGTCAAGAAGCCCGCGGCAAGGGCGAAGTACGGGATCACGCCGACCTCTTCGGTCAGGCAGAGCGGCCCGAGTTCGGCCTCGAAATCGCGATCGATCGCGTTGTAGCGCGGCTGCAGGCACTCGTAGCGCGGAAGCCCATGGGTGGCGCTGACGGCCAGCGCCTCGCGCAGCCGGGCGGCCGTGTAGTTCGAGGCCCCGATCGCGCGCACCTTGCCGGCCCGAATCAGGTCGTCGAAGGCGCGCAGCGCCTCCTCGAGCGGCGCCTCGGCGTCGTCGATGTGGGCCTGATACAGGTCGATGACATCGGTCTGTAGCCGACGCAGCGACTCCTCGACGGCGCGCGCGATGTGCGCGGCGCGGAGACCCTGACCATAAGGCAGCTTGTTGCCGACTTTGGTGGCGATCACCACGCGGTCGCGGCGGCCGCGGGCCTTGAGCCAGTTTCCGAGGATCGTTTCGCTCTCGCCGCCCTGATTGCCCGGCGCCCAGGCCGAGTAGACGTCGGCGGTGTCGATGAAATCTCCGCCGCCGGCGACGAAGGCATCCAGCACGGCGAACGATGTCGGCTCGTCGATCGTCCAACCAAAAACATTGCCGCCGAGACAGAGCGGATTAACGAATAGTTGCGTGCGCCCGATTGTGCGTTTCATGGCGCGAATTGTACCCGGGCCCCGTGTACAATCCAGATCGATGTTCAACACCCTCGCGGCGCAGGTCGAATCCCGACCGCTGATGCGCCATCTGTTCTTCCTGGCCTGTACGCTCGCAACGTTGGCGATCCTGGGCTACTACTTCGGCACTTTCGACCAGTACGCGCACATCCCGTTCCTCAGAAAGTACGCCGACCCGACGCTCTATCCGAACGACCCTTTTCTTGAGCTGCGCACCGAGAACTATTCGTTCTTCTGGCTCGCCTTTGTGCCGGCCTTGCGGGCGGGCGTGCTCGAGCCCGTGATGTTCGGCGTATATCTGGCGGTGACCTACGCGAGCTTCTGGCTGCTATGGCTGCTGAGCATGGAGCTCTTCGCCAGCCCGCGCGCGGCCTTGCTGAGCACGATCGCGTTCGTTGTGCCGCACCTGGGTTTCGGCGGCTTTCCGATCTTCGAGTGGAGCCTGCTCAATCGGATCTTCGCGCTGCCGTTCGCGCTTGGCGCCGTGTTGCTCTATCTGCGTGGACGCCGTGTGCTGGCCTGGGCCCTGATCGGTGCGCTGTTCAACGTGCACGTGATCACGATGCTGTTCGTGGCCGCAATGTTCGCGGCTGACCAACTCTTTGGGCTGCTCAGGGAGCGCTTTGAGCGCCGATCCTTGGTTCAGGCCTTGGCGGGCTGGGCGCTGTTTCTGCTTACGGCCAGCCCGGTTCTGATCTGGCGGCTGACCAGCCCGGCGGCCAAGGTGCCCAACAACCCGGCCTGGTTCGACGCCGTGGTCCGGGGCTCGTTGGCCAACCTGTTCGAGATCGTCTCGCCTGTGCCGCACATCCTCTTTGTGAGCGCCTGCGGGTTGAGCACGGCCGTGATGTTCGTGATCGCCTGGCGGCGCGCGCCTGCGCGGACCCATGAGCTTCAGCACACGATCGGCCGCATGAATCTGGCGGCTGGCCTGATCGTGGCCGTGCAGGCGGCGACGGCCCTGGTGTATCCGATCGACCTGATCAACCAGCTTCAGGTGATCCGCGCCGGGATGTGGCTGAACATCTTCGCGCACCTCTGGTTCGCGCGTTATCTGGTTGAACGGTTCGAAACGTTGCCTCCCGATCGCCGACTCTATTGGCTGCGGGCGCTCTATGTGGCTTCTCCGCTGCCGCTTGTGCCGGCCCTGGCGTGGTACCTGACCCGGCGGGTACGTAACGCCACGCTTGGGCTCGGTCTGATCGCGTTGGTCGCGGTCGGCCTGATCGGCGGCGCTCTGGCCGTCGTCCTCCCCTATGGATTGTGGCGCCCTGGCTTCTACCCGTATGGCCCGACCACCGAATGGGAGTCGATCCAGCGCTGCGCGCGCGAGCTGACGCCGCGCGAGGCCCTGTTCATCACGCCGCCCGAGAAGTGGGGGCTATACGACAGCTCCTGGCGGACATTCTCGGAGCGTTCGACGCTGGCCACGCACGACGAGCTGCTGATGATCGCGTTGGCGCCAATCCACTACGACATCTGGGCCGAGCGCTTCGAGCAGGTCGCGCCAGGGGCTCTGGCTCAGTTCAACGGCGACTTCTTTGAGGCCCAACGCGTGACCCGCGAGGCCTACAACGCGCTTGGCGCCGATGAACTCGAGGCCGTGTCTGCGCGCTACGGCGTCGACTATGTGGTCCGCGAACTGCCAAACACGTTGCCCTGGTCGACGCTGAACTGCGAAAACGCCGAGTACGCGATTTATCAGGTGCCATAGCCCACGATTCCGCGGGTGCGTTGCGGCCGTGCGCGATATAAACCCGCGTATGCATATCACGCGGCTCCACCTGCTGGCGCACGACTTTGAAGCTCAGCGTCGGTTCTACGCAGAAACGCTGGGCTTCGCTGTTGTGGCGGACAGCGCGACAACTCTGACGATCGCGATAGGCGATTCGCAGCTGCACCTGATCGACGCACGGGCCGCCGGCAATGCCGCCCATGCGCCGGCCCACTTCGCCTTCAACATCCCGTACGACCAGGTGCTCGTTGCCAAGGCCTGGCTCGGTGCGCGGACGCCACTGCTCGCCGATCGGGCCGGGCGGAGCGACTTCCACAATGAGACCTTCGCCTCGCACCAGATCTACTTTCGAGATCCGGATGGCAATATCGGCGAATTGATCGGCCGGGCGCGTTTGCCCGCTTCCGTTGGCGAACCGTTCACGGCCGCCACTGCGGTGCGGGGTCTCAGTGAGATCGGTCTGGCTGTGTCGGATGTGTCGACTGCGGTCCGGGGCTATCGCGAGGCCTTTGGCCCGTCGCGCTATGGCGCTGAGCCCGGCGCCGATTTCGCGGCGGTCGGCGACGATGACGGCATGCTGATCGTGGTTCGGGCCGGGCGGATCTGGTTTCCTGACACGGGGATCCCGGCCGAACCGCTCTGGTTGGAGGCCGAGCTCCGGGCGAACGAACGCGCCCACCGCCTCGCGGGTCCGCCCTATCGCGTCTTGCCGATCCCATGAACACGCCCGCGCACCCGTGGTGACTCGACGGATCGGGGCGCGGATCGGCCATGTTATAATGAAGATCTATGTCCTGGCAGCCCTGTCCATTGGCTGATGGCGCGAACTCGAACGATAATCACTTCGCTCGGGCGCGTCAGGCTGCCGGCTGAACGACTCTTGCCGACAAGATGATCACCGCCCGGGCTGAACAGCCGGGCGGTTTTGTTTTGGGCGCCGGAGTGACTCCGGCCCCGCAGTTGAGGGAGCTATGCACAAGACACACACCTGTGGCGACCTGCGCGCCGAACACATCGGCCAGACCGTGACGCTGAGCGGCTGGGTGGATACCCGCCGCGATCACGGCAAGCTGATCTTCATCGACCTGCGTGACCGCTATGGCCGCACCCAGGTCGTGGCGGATCCCGCTGACGCCGTGGCGGCCCATGCCGTTGCCGAGACCGCGCGTAACGAGTTCGTGCTGCAGGTGACGGGCGTGGTCCGTGCACGACCGGCCGGGAGCGAGAACCCCAAGCTGGCGACGGGCGCCGTCGAGGTCGAGGCGCATGCCATCGAGGTCCTGGGCCCGTCGAAGGTGCTGCCGTTCCAGCTCGACGACGAGAACACCGACGAGCAGATCCGGCTCAAACACCGGTATCTCGACCTGCGCCGCCCGCGCATGCAGCGCAACCTGATCTTGCGCCACAAGGTCGTCAAGTTCATGCGCGACTTCATGGACGCCCGCGGATTCATCGAGGTCGAGACCCCGATCCTGTTCAAGACCACGCCCGAGGGCGCGCGCGACTACCTCGTCCCATCGCGCGTGCATCCCGGCAGCTTTTACGCGCTCCCGCAGAGCCCGCAGCAGCTCAAGCAGTTGCTGATGGTGGCCGGTGTCGATCGTTATTTCCAGATCGCGCGCTGCTTCCGCGATGAAGACCTGCGCGGCGACAGGCAGCCCGAGTTCACGCAGCTCGACCTCGAGATGTCGTTCGTCCATCGCGACGACGTGCTCACACTGGTCGAGGAACTCTATACGGCCATGATCCCGGTCGTGACCCCAGAGAAGAAGCTGCTCGACACGCCCTGGCGCAAGATCCCGTATCGTGAGGCGCTCTCGCGCTACGGCTCCGACAAACCCGACCTGCGCTTTGGGCTCGAGTTGTACGACCTGAGCACGATCATGGCAGGCAGCGGCTTCAAGGTCTTCCAACTGGCGTTGGGGAGCGGTGGCGTGGTCAAGTGCATCGTCGTGCCGGGCTGTGCCGGTTATTCACGCAAGGAGGTCGACGACCTGACGACCTTCGCGAAGGAGCAGGGCGCCAAGGGCCTGGCGACGCTGGCGCTGACGGCCGAGGGCGTGCGCGGCACGGCCCAGAAGTTCATCACCCCGGGCGAGGTCGAGGCGATCCAGGCGCTGACCGGCGCCAGGGAAGGCGATCTGGTGCTCTTCGTCGCGGACAGCCTGACCGTGGCGAACAAGACGCTCGGCGCGCTGCGCCTGCTCTTCCGTGACCGGCTCAAGCTTGCCGACCCGAGCCTCATGGCTTTCGCCTGGATCGTGGACTTCCCCATGTTCGCCTGGAACGACGAAGAGAAGCGCTGGGACGCCGAGCATCATCCGTTCACGATGCCCAAGGCCGAGCATCTCGAGTTGATGGAGAGCGACCCGGGTGCGGTGCTGGC
Source organism: Anaerolineales bacterium UBA6663 (assembly GCA_002455335.1). Lineage (GTDB taxonomy): Bacteria > Chloroflexota > Anaerolineae > Anaerolineales > UBA6663 > UBA6663. The sequence continues at coordinate 16,462 of DKKP01000230.1, forward strand.
GGATGCTTACGACATGGTCTGCAACGGCTACGAGATGGCGTCGGGCTCGATCCGCATCCACCGGCGCGACATCCAGTTCAAGATCTTCGAGCGCCTGGGCCTCGACCCGGCTGACATCCAGGCCAAGTTTGGGCACATGCTCGAGGCCTTTGAGTACGGCGCGCCGCCGCACGGCGGGATGGCGCCGGGCATCGACCGCCTTGTGATGCTCCTTGCGGATGAGCCGAACATCCGCGAGGTCATCGCCTTCCCAAAGAACCAGGCCGCGCTCGACGTCATGGCCGACGCGCCCTCGCCGGCGCAGGAGAAGCAGCTCAAGGAGCTGGGGATCAAGGTCCTTGCTGATTGAGGATTTCTGATTGCTGAACAACGGGCCCGGGCTGAGACGGCGACCCGGGCCCGCCGCGGTTCAGAGCCCCAAGGTTAGAAAATCGAGCGGGATTTGTTCCAGTGATTTCTCGGAGGCCTTGTTTTGCAGCGAATCCTGCCGGACCTGTCAGGTCCAAGGTTAGAATCCATGCGCGCTCAAATCCAGGCCGTTGACGAATTCCACATCGCCTTCGGCGCCTACCGCAACGATGCGCCGGCCGGCGCGATCCCGCCCGAGGTACAGGCCCTGCGGGTGCGCCTGATCGCCGAGGAGCTCGACGAGTATCGGCGCGCCGCCGAGGCCGGCGACCTCGTCGGCGTGGCGGATGCGCTCAGCGATCTGGCCTACGTGCTGTTCGGCACCTATGTGGCGCACGGCCTCAAAGACCAGGCCGAGGCGCTGTTCGCCGAGGTGCACGCCAGCAACATGAGCAAGCTTGATGTCGACAGCAAGCCGGTGCTGCGGGCGGATGGCAAGGTGCTCAAATCGGCGTTGTTTCGGCCGCCAGATCTGCAGGCCGTGTTGAGCCGGTAGCGGCGGTCTACGGGATGGCTGGATATCGAGAAGGGCCGCCTGGGGATCAAACTCAGACGCCGGTCACGGCCGACCAGATCGCGTCTTTGCAGCGCATCACATCCAGATCAACGGCGATGCGCACCGGCCCGGCATCGATGGGCGTGCCGCGCATCGCTCCCCGACGCGCGGGGTCCCGAAGCTCGACAGCCACATCCACGGTTCGATACAGCGCCAGCGTTTCGTCAAGCAGTGCCGCTGCTGCGACCGCATCGTGCAGCGAGCAGCCGCCGTGCTCCCAGCCCTGGGCCTCGACCCGATCGATCCAGCCAGGCGCCTGCCGTTTGAGCAGCGCCGCGGTCGGCCGCGCCTCGTCGAGCGCGGCGAAGTCGGCGCGGCTGAAGTGCACGCGCCGCGTAATGTCGAGCNNCCCGCACCCTTGCGCGTCGCCACGGCGACGTCCGACCTTTCCGGCCAGCCCGCGCTCAGCACGATGGCGGCCGCCTCCGGGTCGCATCGAGCGTTGAACTCGGCTTCGGCCTCCTGAGACGTGTGGGCGACGCTGAACGCACCGCCCATCGCGACCACTTCGCGCACCATCGGCACGATGTCGGGCGCCAGCCGCGTGGCGAGGGCCAGATTGGTCAGCGGCCCGACGGCCAACACAGTCAGCGCGCCTGGATGCGCGCGCGCGGAATCGATCAGCACCTGGGTCGCTGCAGGCAATGGCTCAGGCCCGGTGAAGGGCTCGGTCGGTCCATAACCGGCCTTCCACTCGGCAAACCAATCCGGATCTTCGATCAGGGGCAGGGCGGCGCCGCGACCAACGACCAGATCGCCACGGCCCTCGGCGGCCAGCGCTCGGCGCAGGTTGTGGGTCGCCTCGATGAGGCTCACGTTGCCGTGCACGCTTCCGCAGCCCACCACGTCGATTGAGCTTGAGGCCAACATGACCAACAACGCAGCGCCGTCGTCGATCTCGGCGCCCGGCGTGCCAAGGCCGATGTCGGTATCGATGAAGACCGGGCGGCGCGCAATGCTCATGGTCGTCCGTGGCTGAATCCTAGGCCGGGCCCGGTTTCTCGTCGGCCGCGGCGCGGATCTGGGCGCGCGAGCGAGAGCGCGCCATGCTACGAGTCACTGTCTCGCGCAGCGCGATCAACACGAGCACGAGGACCGTGGCGAAGTTCGGCAGGATCTCGACCAGGTTTGGCGGCAGATCGGTCACGTTCTGAATGCGCACCGAAAACGCATCGGCGAAGCCAAAGAACAGGCTTGCGAAGAATGTGCCGATCGGGTGGTTGAGCCCAAAGAGCGCCGCCGCGATCGCTGTCCAACCCCGGCCGTTGCTCATGTTGCGTGTGAACAGCTTGAGATGCCCGACCGATAGGAACGCGCCGCCGAGCGCGGCCAACATCCCCGAGAGCACAAGCGCCAGGGTCTGGATCCGGCGGGCGTTGATGCCCACGGTCTCAGCCGCTTCCTTGTTCTCGCCGACTGCGCGGATGTGTCGGCCAAAGGTGGTGTGATACAGCACGACGTAGAGCGTGATCGCGATCGCCCACGACAGATAGACGAAGAAGTTGTATCCGCTGAGCAGCCCGCCGATCACCGGGATGTCCTGGATGATCGGGATGTGAATGTCGGGCACGCGGACGATGCTCGGGTCGGACCATGAGCCGGTCTGGCCGAACAGCACGCGCATGATATACACCGTCAACTCGAGGATGATCAGGTTGAGCGCGATCGCCAGGATCACGAGATCGACTTGATAGCGGTGATACAAAAAGGCAAACAGCCAGCCCAGCAGCCCGCCGGCGATCACGGCCACCAGGATCCCGAGATAGGTGTTGCCGAAATAGTAAGCGGCCACGATGCCCAGGAACGCGCCCAGGAGCATCTTGCTCTCCAATGCGAGGTTGAGCACGCCGGCCTTGTTGCACAAGGCGCCGCCCAGCGCGGCGAGCAAGATCGGCGTGGCCAGACGGATGCCGCTGTTGAACAGCTCGATCGTGAAGACGCTGAAGAAGCCTTCCATGTCGGTTCCTATCGCTCCGGTCGAGCCTGCCCGCGGTTGAAGCGGCGTACGAGCCAGTCACGCAGGCGATCGAGGTTGCCCTCGTAGAATTTGCGCAGCGCCACGAAGAGGATGATCAGGCCGATGATCGTGCCGCCAAGTTCGCGCGGGATCTGGGCCTCGAGCTGCAGGCCCAGTTGCGCGCCAAGGCGCACGCCCGCGAACAGGATCGCGACGATCGCGACCCCGAGCGGGTGGCTCTGCCCGAGGATGGCGACCGACAGCCCGTCGAAGCCCAGGCCGACCGAGAACGCCGACATGATCCGGCGGTGCACGCCCAGGATCTCGATCGAGCCGGCCAGCCCGGCCAGCGCGCCGCTGATCAGCATCGCCCGGATCGCGGCGTTATCGCTTGGGATCCCGCCGAAGAGCGCAAAACGCTTCGACTGGCCGGCCATGCGTTGCTCGTAGCCCGGCGTCGAGCGCCACAAATACACGTACACGGCATAGGCTGTGAGCACCGCGATGACGAAGCCGATGCCCCACTTCGATCCAGGCAAAAAGGTCGGCAGCTGCGCTGAAGCATCGATGACCGGAGAATGCGCCACGGCGCCGGCATCGGCGCGCAGTGGAAACTGCACCATGTACTCGGCGAACAGCACGGCGATCGCGTTGAGCACGATGGTCACAAGCAGCTCGTTCACGCCGAGCTTGACGCGCAAGACGCCCGGCACCCAGCCATAGGCGGCGCCCGCCAGCATCGACATGATCATGATGAAGAGCGGGTGGATCACCGGCGGTAGCTGGATCGCGTATCCCAGCCAGGCCGCCATCACGGCGCCGAGCAGGTACTGGCCTTCCTGGCCGATGCTGAACATGCCCGAGCGAAAGGCCACAACCGCCGAGAGCCCGGTCAGGATCAGGGGCGTCGCCCGTTCGAGCGTCGTGAACAACGCGCAACGCGTCAGTTCGTTGCAGCCAAAGCCCGCGACAAACAGGATCCGATAGGCTTCTACAGGTGGCGTGTCGGTAAGCAGCACAAGGATCACCGATACGACAAGGCCCGAGAGTACGGCCAGGATCGGGATCAGGAACGCATCGAGTCGTTTCAGGCGGTCGTGGGTCATCACGGAGCCTTTCGTCAGGCCGTCGGGGCCGTTGTCTCGGGTTGGGCGCCGGCCATGAGCAGGCCGATCTGTTCTTCGGTGGCCGTGGCTGGGTCGACCTCCCCCTGGATCTGCCCGCGATACATCACAAGCACGCGGTCCGAGAGCGCCAGGATCTCCTCGAGCTCGACCGAGACCAGCAAGATGCCGGCGCCGCGGTCGCGGGCGTCGACCAGCGAACGATGAACGAACTCGATGCTGCCGACGTCGAGGCCACGCGTCGGCTGATTGGCCACGATGAAGGTCGGTTCGCCGGCCAACTCGCGACCGATCACGACCTTCTGCATGTTGCCGCCCGAGAGCCGCGAGATGCCGCCGCCTGGCACGGCGGCCGCGATCGAGAAACGCTTGATCACGTCGATCGCGAAATCGCGCATGCTGCGCCTGTTGAGGAAACCGGCGCGATTGAACTGCCCAAGTTTGTAGCGCGAGACGATCAGGTTCTCATCGAGGTTGGTCTCGAGGTTCAGCCCGACGTGGATTCGATCCTCTGGGATGTGGGCCAGCCCGGCGTTGCGTCGTTGCCGAACCGAGAGTGATGTCGCGTCTTTGGCGTTGAGCGCCAGACGGCCGCCGTCGAGCGCGCGCATGCCCGTGACCGCTTCGACAAGTTCGGTCTGACCGTTGCCGCTCACGCCCGCGATGCCCACGATCTCGCCCGCACGCACCTCAAACGACACGCGTGTCACGGCCGGGAAGCCTCGGACGTCGGTGACGCTGACGTCGTCGGCGGCGAACACGACAGGGCCCGGCTGACGCGGGGCCTTGTTGACCTTGAGCAACACCTCGCGCCCGACCATCATCCGCGCCAACTCAGGCACCGTGGTCTCGGCCACGGCCTTACTGCCGACGTTGCGACCGCCGCGCATTACGGTCACGCGATCGGCCACGCGCACGACCTCGAGCAACTTATGCGTGATGAAGATGACCGTGAAGCCCGCCTGCGACAGGTTGCGCACCACGCGCATCAACTCGGCGACCTCCTGCGGCGTGAGCACGGCAGTCGGCTCGTCGAGCACCAGTATTTTGGCTTTGCGCTCGAGCACCTTGAGGATCTCGACCCGCTGTTGCATCCCGACCGGCAGGTCGCGGATACGCGCTTTCGGGTCGACCGGCAGGCCGTGCCGTTCGGCCAACTCGCTCACGATGCGGTTTTCCTCGTTTGGCGTGAGGAAGCCGCCGCGGTTGGGCTCCATGCCGAGCATGATGCTCTGCGCCACGGTGAACGACGGCACGAGTTTGAAGTGCTGGTGCACCATGCCGATGCCGTGGCGGATGGCGTCATCCGGGCGATGGATCTGCACGGGTTGGCCATCGACCTTGATCTCGCCAGCGTCGGGCCGCACCAGCCCGTAGAGGATGCTCATCAGCGTCGTTTTGCCGGCGCCGTTTTCGCCGACCAGGGCGTGCACCTCGCCCGCCTCGACCGCGAAGTCGACCTGGTCGTTCGCCCGGACGTCCGTCGAGGCGAAGTATTTGCTGATCCCCTTCATCTCAAGCGCGAGCGCCATAACGCCTCTCCTCGCCGTGCATCCGATACATCAGGTACTCCGGGCGCGGAGCCCAGCCCCGCGCCCGGAGTACGCTGTTTTGCGACAGATTCGGATTACTTGAGCGCCGCGCAGACGTCGGTCTCGCTGAGCGCGTCGCAGACCTCGAACTCGCCCGCCAGGATCTTGGTCCGATAGTCTTCGACCAGGGTCTGGACCTCGGGGAGCATGGCGGTCATCGCGTCAGGGCCTTCGTCCGCGAAGGTGGTCGAGCCCTCGTCCCACGACAGGCCAGCCGCGCCGTCGGCCATGCCGAGGCGCTTGAAGCCGCCCTCGAACTTACCCTCGACCACCGACTGGATGGTGAGGTACGTGGTCATGTCGACGCGCTTGATCATCGACGTGATTACGTGTCCGGGCTGGATGAAGTCCTGGTTCGAGTCGACGCCGATCGCGAACTTGTCGGCCTGGGCGGCGGCCTCGAGCACGCCCTCGCCCGAGCGGCCGGCGACCTGGTAGACGATGTCGGCGCCCTTGTCGTACAGGCCCTTGGCGGTCTCGAGGCCCAGGGTCGGGTTCGAGAAGTCGAAGCCCAGGTAGCTCACAAGCACGGTGCAGTCGGGGCAGACTTCGAGCACGCCCTGCTTGTAGCCGTAGTAGAACTGGTTGAGGCTCGGGGCGTCGCCGCCGACCACGGCGCCGACGGTCTTGGTGGTGGTCAGCTTGCCGACGATCAGGCCGACCAGGAAGCTCGACTGATGCACGTCGATCTGGTACGACACGAGGTTGGCGGGCAGCGTCTCAGCGAACACCTCAGAGGGCGAGCCGAACTTCTGATCCGGGAACTCGGCGGCCAGGTCGGTCATCAGCTTGGCGTCCAGCGCCAGGCCCATGATCAGGTCGTAGCCCTTCTGGATCGCGCCGCGCATGGCGCTCTCGTGCTCGGCCACGCCGTTGGTCTCGATGATGTCGCAGTCGACGGGCAACTCGGCGTTGGCGCGCTCGATGCCGCGCACGGCCGAGTCGATGAACGAGCGGTCACCGCGCGGGTTCGGCGTGATCAACGCGCAGGTGGTCTTCGGGGTTTCGGCCGTGGGCTCGACCTCGGGCGCGGCAGTCGACGCAGCCGGCGCGCAGGCCGAGAGCACGAGCGAGGCCGCGACGAGGGCCCCAGTGACGAGCGAAAGACTTCGTTTCATTCGATCCTCCTGATGGAAATACTCTGGTCGGCGTATGGGTGCGAGATATGCGATATCGAAAGGCTACGCGACCTCCTTACTGACCGCCGTTCGCCGCGTTCGTGCGGCCTGTCGGCGTACCCATCGGCGCCCACGGGCCGGGTCGATGGTGAAGTTGAGCAAGACAACGTGCTGTGGACGTCGCCATTCTACTCCCGAACGCTCACGCCTCCGAGAGGTAATCTTGGGCAATCGCCCCAAAAATCGCGACCGTTTGGGTCAGGCTGGCGCAATCGACCCACTCATCCGGGGCATGCGCGCCGCCCCCGGTTGGGCCAAACCCGGGCAGCGTCGGGATGCCGGCGCCGATCAGCATATAGCCTTCGTTGGCCGGGCCCGCTCCGGCGATCGGCCACGGTTTGCCCGTGACGGCTTCAGCGTGATGTTGGGCGATCCGGGCCAGGCGATGATCGGCCGGTATCGCGGCCCCCGGCAGGCTGTTCTTGATCGTGTAGCGGACTTCCAGACCGGGACGCGCCGCCTTTTCGGCCGTGATCGCGGCCTGCACCCGCTCGAGCACCCCCTCCGGCGCCTGGCCCGGCATCAGCCGCACGTCGACGACCGCGCTGGCCGTCGCCGGGACGATGCTCTCGAACTCGCCGCCGCGGAAGATCGTGCCGGGCGTGATCTTGCATCCGAGGCCGGCGAAGGCCGGGTGTTCGGGGGCCGGGATCTCGAGCGCCTCGAGCCGCAGCAGCACAGCCGCCAGGCCCATCACGGCGTTGACGCCGACTCGGTTCTGGTTCCACTCGAGGCTGCCGGGATGTATCGCCTGGCCGTTGGCTTCGAGCACAAGCCGCAGCAGGCCGCGATGCCCGATGCAGACGATGTCGCTGGCGTAGGCATAAATCGCGCCGCGCACGGGCAGGCGCCCG
>DKKP01000338.1 GCA_002455335.1 Anaerolineales bacterium UBA6663
CGAAGACGCGCAGCACGCCAAGGTTTTCCTTGGCGTGCTGCGCGTCTTCGCGCCCATGCTATCCTTGCGGCACCCACCCACCTGGAGGCCTCGCATGTCCCGTCCCCGCGCCCGAGACGTCGGCGTCGTCATCGGCACCCTGCCCACCGGAACGCACAACGCGATCACCGATGTCGAAGGCGTGCGCGTCGGACACACCACATTGATCATGGGCGATGGCCCGATCGTTCCCGGGGTCGGGCCAGTGCGTACCGGCGTCACGGCCATCATCCCCCATGCAGGCGACGTCTTCCGAGACAAGGTGGCCGCCTGGGTGCATCGCATCAACGGCTTCGGCGAGGTGACCAACGCCGAACAGGTCCGGGAACTCGGCGTGCTCGAGACCCCGATTCTGCTGACCGGCACACAGAACGTCCCGCGCGTGGCCGACGCCGTGCTTGACTGGGCATTTGCAAAGGATCCCGAGATGGGCGTGAGCACCTGGGGGCCGAGCCCGGTCGTGGCCGAGTGTTCGGATCAGTACCTTTCGGATGTCCGCGGGCGACATGTGCGCAGCGAGCACGTCGCCGCCGCGATCGAAGGCGCGACAGGCGGGTCCGTCGTCGAGGGCGGCGTCGGCGCCGGGGTCGGCATGAGCTGCTGCGAGTTCAAGGGCGGGATCGGCACCAGCTCGCGCGTGGTGCCTGCCGAGGCCGGCGGATTCACGGTGGGCGTGCTTGTTCTAAGCAATTTCGGCCGGCGCGAGCACCTGGTGATCAACGGCGTGCCGGTCGGGCGCAGCCTGGTCGATTGGCGCCCGCCGCACTCCGAGGTCAACCCCGACGGTCTGGGATCGTCGATCATCATCGTGGTCGCGACCGACGCCCCGCTTCCGCCGCGACAGCTCGAGCGGCTATGCGTGCGTGCCGGGGGTGGGCTCGCCCGGGTCGGCGGCCTGGTGTCGACCACCTCAGGTGATTTCGCGATTGCGTTTTCGACGACCAACCGCACGGCCCATGATCCGGGCGCACTTGTGCTCGATCAACGCCAGGTCGCCGAAGCCGTGGCACCTTGCCAACCCGAGTCGGCGATGCCGGCGATCAATTACCTCTTTCAGGCTACGCTCGAGGCGACCGAGGAGGCCATCCTCAATTCGATGTTCGCAGCCGAGACGCTTGTGGGCCGCGACGGGCACGTCCGCCATGCTCTGCCGCTCGATGAAGTTCTGCGGTTGCTCAACAGAGCGTCAGGCGCCTAGCCGCCGGGCGATGGCCTCGGCCAGAAGCGTCATGAGCGGACGGTCTCGCTCCAGGTCAAAACGAATCGCGTTTCGCTGCTCGGCCGGATAGAAAAAGGGCGGGCCGCCACGGTAAGCCTCAGGCTCGTCCGCGTAGCGAGGGAACACGTGCGCGTGTAGCGCGGGATCTTGGTTCCCAAGGATCTCGTAATTTATCCGCACTGCGCCGGTCACCTCGAGGAGCGCATCTCCCAGGATGCTCATGTCGAGCAGATAACGCGTCCGATCCGCGATCGACAGTGCATTCAGGTCCGGCACGACCGGATCCGCCAGCAGGATCGCGTAACCCCGCAGGAATTGCACATCGCCCAGGACGACCCAGCCTGACGGCATCTGGCATACACAGTCAGGTTCTGACCCGCGCGCGCTGCCTCGACACGTTGATGAATAAGCGTTGCCATCTCACCTCCAAACAGAGTAGGCCCATTGTCTCGCAGAAGCGCCTGGTCTTGCGTCAGGGTGCCTGAAGGGTGGGCATGGGCACGTTGTCAGCTGCGGATTATGGTCACGAATTGTGACGAATTGAAACGAAATGGGCGGTGACTGCTCCAGATCACCTGCGTGCTCTTTCGTGTAAATTCGCGCAATTCGCGGCAAAGATCCGGTTTGCGCGGAGCTGCGCCTGAACCAGTGCGACAACTCGCCCGTGCGCGCCGGGTCTTGCGGCCGGCACTCCAGATTAACATAACGAATATTCGGTCGCACGTCTACCACTGGGCCTGCTTATGGCCTGGCGTCATGTACTGTCAACGAACTGAGCCAGCCAGATTCTGCGAAGGCCTGAGGTAGCGCCGTAATGTGATCCTATCAGCCAGAGGAATCACAGGCTGCGCAAGCCGAATCTCACTCAATCCATACTTTCTGTGGATAAGTGCCCTCTTTCTGTTGATAGATGTTAGTAACAATTGCACGCGGGGATCCCGGGATCGTTCTCCGACGCCTGACCTGCATTTTGGTTTGGTAGCCAGCGCCGCGAGCGCTGCGTTGAGTTACTGCGTATCACAATACGCTCCAAAGCTCTGATCGTCGCGGCAATTCGAAAGGCGAGAAACCCGAACGTACAGACTGGCTTTGAGGCCGGCGCATGAACTCGCCCCTTGCGTGACCACAAGCCCACTGCCTCGGTCTCCCGTAGGCGCGACCGGTGTGTGTGTTTCACGTGAAACAAGAGCCGCGGGCCTTTGCGCTTCCTGACCCAGGGCTAGTGTATATGCGGCCTGTTTCCTGATCGGAAAGCTCAAGGAGAACGCCTGGGCAAGCCAGGGTTGAGCGTCTGTGTCACGTGAGCAAACACAAACCAGACGGTGCGAAGAATTTCAAGTCATGACGCGTCCCATTCGATCTCTCGAGCACTGTTTCACGTGAAACACGCAAGGACATATGGGCAACATACCACATGCTCGCTGATCGCAAGACAGGGAGAGCGGAGGACTGAGCACACTGCCGTCGCACAGGCAGTACAACCGGAGGAGACAATCCGAATCGCAGGTGCGAAGCCACGCAAACCGAGGCCTCGCGATTGTGTGTTTACATAACTGTCGCCGGCACAACTTCTCACTGGAAGCATGTCGGCTCAACGCACTGTGCAGAAGCACAAGCTGTCAGTGCGTCTCAGCCGCGGATTTCGCAGCTGAAAATCCCGCATTGAGACCTCGCCCCCGCACACCATGCACTTGTGGAAGCCCGTGGGAACGCGACCAGCGTGTACAATGCCACTTGATGACCCACCCACCAGTCTGCGACTACGAAGGTTCGACCTATCAGGCGACGTTTTGGGACACTGGCGAACGCGCTTACGAAGACGGCGCCGAAGGCGTGGCCCTACGGGCTCAGTTGCCGACATCAGGCAAGCTACTTCTCGAGGTCGGAGCAGGCGCAGGCCGTAACACCCCACGTTATGCCGGATTCGATCGCGTTGTACTGCTTGATTACTCTCGGACCCAGCTCGAGCAGGCTCAGCAGCGTCTTGGGCGCTCAGATCGTTACGTCTACGTCGTCGCCGACGTCTACCGGTTGCCGTTCCGACCCGAGATCTTCGATGCCGCGACCATGATCCGCGTCATCCACCACATGGCCGACGCACCCGCCGCGCTGGCTCAGGTTCACGCCGTGCTCGCACCCGGCGCAACCTTCATCCTCGAGTTTGCCAACAAGCGCAACTTCAAGGCGATTGCACGCTACTGGCTCAGGCGCCAGCCATGGAGCCCTTTCACACTCGAGCCCGTGGAGTTCGTGGCGCTCAACTACGACTTTCATCCAACACGCATGCTGGAATGGCTCACCCAGACCGGCTTCGCCACAGAGGACATCCGCGCACTCTCGTATTTTCGGCTCGGACTACTCAAGCGTCTGCTGCCCACCGGCCTCCTGGTCGGGCTCGATGCAGCCCTCCAGCCCAGCGGCCGATTGGCGCCGTTCTCGCCCAGCGTCTTCGTCCGCGCCCGGAAGAACAGCACGGACGCACCCGCACCGATGATCTCCGGCGCTGTGGCGTTCCGTTGCCCAAACTGCGGTGGTATGGACTTGAGCGAAACAGAGGGTGCTGTGACGTGCACAGCCTGTAAGGCATGCTGGGAGGTTCGCGACGGGATTTATGATTTCAAACAGCCGCTCGCGCCTCAGTCTCCGTAAGGATCCGCCAGCCGCGTTCGACGGCGGCGGCTCTCAATACCGGATCATGGTCGATGACGGTCGCCTCGCGGGCCAGGCTGAGCATAGCGATGTCGCCGGCCGTGTCGCCATAGGCCTGATCGATCGGCAGCGATCCAAGTAGCCCCCGCAGAGCGGCGGCCTTCAAATCGGCGTTATTGATCGGGGCAGCCAGTGCTCCCGTCGAGCGCCCATCTTTCCAAACCAGGGGCGTGCCTAACGCCTCGAACCCGGCCCGCCGGGCAAACGCAGCGACGATCGGCTGATAGGCGCCCGAGCAGACAATGACCCGGGCGCCCCCCTTTCGGAGCGACTCGAGCTCGCCCATCACGCGTAGGTAACGCCCGGGCCACAGCGTCTGCTCCACCACCCGCTCGGCCAGGACATCCCATTCAGCCTCAGGCAGCCCGCGCGTCAAACGGGCCAGATCGACCATGAAGCGCATCCGGTCTGCCTGGGTGTCGCGCAAACGCAGCTTCCCAAGCCACTGGATCGCCACATAGGGCAGGAGAAACGTCCGGACCGCCCAACCGCGGCCTTGCTCATTGAGATAGCGCGTCACCCCGCGCCAGGTCTGGCCGGTCGTCAGCGTACCCTCGAGATCCGTCACGACAATCACGGTCACCTGAATCAGAACTGAGAAGTGTTTATGTTAGCTTGACGGGCCAAGGTCGACTGCTATGATCGTTCAGTGACAACAACGGGAGACATGTCGGTGCCCGAAACGAACGAAGCGAGCCCCAACCTTACCACAGCGGCCCCTGAAGCAGATTCCGTCGAGACCGACCTGCCGTCGGGGACAGATTCCATCTCAACGCCTGACTCCAGCTCACCGACGCGATCACGCGAAACACTGTTGCGCTTTGGCGCGATCGGCCTGGCTGTTGTCTTCCTGGGCATCGCCCTCGCCCTCACGCTCTGGCCACGCGCAGCCGAATCGAGCCAGACCCCAACTGTCGCACCCACAGCTGCGGAAGTGGCCAGGATCGAAGGTCTGGCGCCTTTCACCTTCGAGCCCGAGCCGCTGCCGGCCGGGGCCACGCTCCCTTTGTTTGGCCTGACCCCCGAAAGCGGCGAGCTCTCCAGGTTCTCGCGCAAAGCCAACGCCGACACCACCATACCCGAGCGCGCCAAGCTCGACATCGAGACCTACACGGTCCAGGTCGGCGACACGGTCTTTGGCATCGCCGCCCAGTTCGACCTCGAGCCCGAGACCATCCTCTGGGGGAATCCCGAACTCATCGACAGCCTGAACCTGCTTCGTCCCGGCAAGGTGCTCAAAATCCTGCCGATCAACGGCGCGTTGCGCGTCGTCGAGCAGGGAGACACGATCGAGAAGGTGGCCGAGGTCTACCACGGCACAGTCGATGAGATCCTGGCCTTCGCCGGAAACGACATCGACCCGGAGAACCCGGAACTCACAGTCGGTCAATCGGTCATCATCCCGGGCGGCTGGCGCGAATCGGTCCAGTGGCAGCTCCCGGTGGCCAGCCGAAACACCACGGTCGGCGCCGGCAGCGGCGGTGAGCCGGGTTCGTGCTCGGGCATCCTGTCGGGCCCCTCGGGCGGCTACAACTTCATCTGGCCGGCGAACAACCACTATCTATCGGGCTGGGACTACAACCCGAATACCCATCCGGGCCTCGACATCGCCGCCGGACTCGGCGCGCCGATCTACGCCTCGGAGACCGGCGTCGTGGTCTTCTCGGGTTGGAGCACGCGCGGCTATGGGAACCTTGTGATCATCGACCACGGCAATGGCTGGCAAACGATCTACGCCCACCTCAGCCAGATCAATTACGGCTGCGGCCAGGCGATCGCACAGGGTCAGGTGCTCGGACTCTCGGGCTCAACCGGGAACTCCACAGGTCCACATCTGCACTATGAGATGCGCAGCACTGAGTTCGGGCGCGTGAACCCCTGGGACTTTCTCCCGTAATCGGGTTCACCGCGGACATCGCCGAACAGGTCGAGCGAAATCGGCATCATCCACGGCCAGAATCTCCGGCTAGAATCGCGGTATGTCTGAAACGTCACCCGAGACACCCCGTGGCTCACGCGAGTTTCGCATCTGGGCATTTGCCGGGCTCCTGGCCGCAGTCTTGCTGATCAGCGCCCTCGCCCTCGTGCTCTGGAATCCCAATGCGCCTGAGGCTCGGCCCACGCCCAGCGTCGTTGCCGTGATCACAAACCCCGTCGAGAGCGATGGGCCGGCTGCGTTTACGTTTGATCCTGAGCCGTTGCCCGTCGGCGCCTCGTTGCCCAAATTCGAGGCGACGATCGATGTGCAGACGTTGCTCGAGCTTCCGCGCCAGGCCAACCCGGATACCACGATCCCGACCCGTCCGCGTTTCGAGATTGAGCGCTACACGATCCAGCCCGGCGACACGGTGTTTGGAATCGCGGCCCAGTTCAATCTCGAGCCCGACACGATCATCTGGGGCAACCCAGAGTTGGCCGACAAGCTCAATCAGCTCGTGCCGGGCACCACGATCAACATCCTGCCGATCAACGGCGCGCTGCGTGTCGTCCAGACCGGGGATACGCTTGAGAAGATCGCCAGGGTCTTCCACGGAAAAGAAGAAGAGATCATCGCCTTCGCCGGTAACGACATCGACCCCGAAAACCCGGAGGTCACGGTCGGCCAGACGCTCATCATCCCAGGCGGTTGGCGCGACAACGTGGTCTGGACCCTCCCCGAAGTACCGATCGCGACGGGCGCCCAGCGCACCACGGGCTCGGTCAGCCGCAACGAGCCGGGCTCATGCGCGGGCCCGTTCTCGGGTCCGACCGGCGGGGCCAACTTCGTCTGGCCCGCCAATAACCACTACCTCTCGGGCTTCAACTACTCGGGCAGCCACCCGGGCATCGATATCGCGGCCGGCCTCGGCGCGCCGATCTATGCCGCCGACACGGGCGTTGTGGTGTTCTCCGGGGGAAGCCTGTACGGCTACGGCAACCTCGTGATCGTGGACCACGGCAACGGCTGGCAGACGGCCTACGCCCATCTCAGTCAGATCAACTATGGCTGCGGGCAGGCGATCTCGCAGGGCGCGATGCTCGGGCTCTCCGGGTCGACCGGCAACTCGAGCGGCCCGCACCTGCATTTCGAGATGCGCCATATCGAGTACGGGCGCGTCAACCCGTGGAACTATCTGCCCTGACCGGGCATGATCGACCACCATGTCCCAGCCCCCCCAACCGCAGCCGCCGCCGCTCTTGCGGATCTGGCGCGACATCGTCGCCGCCGGCTGGCGCGAGCCGCTGCTCCGGTTTGGCACGCATGGGCTTATCCTCGCGCTGCTGGCCATGGCGGTCTGGCTAAGCCGGCTGCCGGTCGAGGGCCTCACACCCTTCGACGCCGTCGAGCAACTCGACAGCGGCGGACAGGCGTTCATCCCGGCCGCGACATCGACCCCGATCAGCGCGGGCGTCGTGGTCACCGCCGCCGCGCCGCCGCAATTCGGCGACGTGATCGTCGATGACTCGACGCTCGATCGACAGGTCAACCCACAAACCCTCTTCCCTGAGCGCTCGCGAAGCGCGATCGAGACGGTGACTGTGGCCTCTGGAGACACGCTCTCGGGCATCGCCGCGCGCTTCAATGTCGACGTCGCCACAGTACTCTGGGCCAACGCCACAGTGCTCGGCGACGACATCCACGCCGTTCGGGCCGGGCAGGTCTTGCGGATCCTGCCGGTCGATGGCGTGCTCCACTCCGTCGTCGCCGGCGAGGATCTCGACGACATTGCCCGCGCCTATGGGGTCACGCCACAGTTGATCGTAGATTACCGCGACAATGGGCTGGCCGACACCAACGCCCGACTCGCAGCCGGCCAGGAACTCCTCATCCCGGGTGGACGGCGCGCACTGACGCTATGGGTGCTCCCCTCATTGCCGCGCGGAGCTGTGGCGAACCCCGAGACCGGCTTTGGTCAGTGTCCGGGCGGTTACACGGGAGCCGTGGGCACCGCAGACTTCATCTGGCCCGTGGAGACGAAGACGCTCGGCGGACACCCCTTTTCGGCCGTACACATCGGGTTGGATGTCCGTGCCGCCGAGGGCGATCCCGTGCTGGCGGCCGATGCAGGCGTGGTCATGTATGCCGGGCCGAATGAGTTCGGCTATGGGAACTTGATCGTTCTCGAACACGGAAATGGTTTTGAGACGGCCTATGGTGAATTGAGCGTCGTCTCAGTCGCTTGCGGCCAGAGCGTGATGCAGGGGAGCATCATCGGCGCCGCCGGACACAGCGGTAACTCCGAATTCCCAAATCTGCATTTTGAGATCCGTCAGGATGGCCAGCCGATCGATCCACGACCGCTGCTGCCCTGAGCCAACGTCGCTCAATCTCGCGCAAGCAGCGGCAATGCAACACCGAAGGTGCTGCCCTGCCCGGGTTCGCTTGTGACATACAGCCGGCCGCCATGGCGCTCGATCACGGCGCGCACGATCGCCAGGCCCAAACCCGTACCGGGTATCCGGCGTTGCTGGTCGTTCTCGACCCTGTAGAAGGGCTCGAACAACCTGGGCTGATCGGCCAGAGGGATGCCGGGGCCGTTGTCGATCACCTCACACACGGCCTCACCGCCGTGCTCGGCAACGCTGACCTGAATCTGCCCGCCCATCGGCGTGTACTTGATCGCGTTCTCGATCAAATTGTCAGCCGCGCTACTCAGCCAGCCTTCATCGCCGAGGATCTCGCCCTCTCCGGGCGCGCGCTCGACCAGCAGCGTGATCGATTTCGCATCCGCCGACAGCACATGACGTCGGGCGGATTGCTGAAACACATCCGCCAACGAGAGCCGTCGCATCTCACTCAACGCAGTCGGAGACTCGACGCGTTCGACGGCCAACAAACGCTCGATCAATCGCCCGATGCGCTCAAGGCCGGTTTCGAGCAGTCGCAGGTATTCCTGCTGCAACGCAGTCGCGGGCGGCGAGACCTCGCCCAACATCACCAGGGCGCTGCTCGCCAGATGCAGTGGGTTCTTGAGATCGTGAATGACGGAATCGATCGCCTGCGCCTTCCAGCGCTCCGAGCGAGCGATGACGATCATCCAGCCCCAGCACTCGCCATCGGCCTGAGTCAGCGGGGCAGCCGTGACCGAGGGTTGCCCATCGAGATTGGGCGGCGGTGACACAGCTGCTGCCATGCCCGCTGCGCGCTGATGCGCCTCGAACCACTCGCCGAGGCCTCGATGGAGATCGAGCAGTGGGGCGCCGACGAGGCGCTCAACCGTTACGTTGAAGTAACGCTCTGTCGGGGGATTGAGATGCAGGATCCGCCCGTCGCGATCCAGGACGATTGCGGCATCCGAGAGGGGCGCCAGCAGCGACTTTAATGCCTCGGGCGAGGGCGTCCTGGCCAAAACGTCTCCGATGTGCGCTTCAGGGCCCCGAGATCGGGCCGCGGTTGACGAAGCGCTGATACCACTGTGTCAGCAGGCCCTGATCGACGCGCTCTAACGGCATCTCGTGGCCCCACGCCAACGCCAGGATCGGCGCCGCGAGGTCGCCTTCATACCGCGTTATCACCGCCTTGCGCGCACCATACAGTGGGTCAGGCGAGATCGAACTCTTATAGAACTCTTGAAGCTGCGCCTCGAGCTCGGCACAATCTGTATCACACGCATAGAGATAAACAACCCAGCCGCGCGAGAGGTTGTTGAGGTAATACCCGGGCGCAACGGGCTCAGCCGCCAGACCGGATTTAGCGCCGACGCCATAGTGTGTTCCCGACGACGGCGGCTCGTGCTGAAACGTCAGAACCGTGCCTTCAGGAACGACGGCGCGACCCTCATCAGGGACGACGACTTCGCCCGGCAAGGTGCCGACACGCGTGAACATCGAATACAAGAAGATCGCAAGCAGCACCGCGGCGATGCCCAGCGTACCCAGCAAAATGACGTTCCAGGTACGCGAAGACCGCTGCAGCTCAGTCCGTCGTTGCTCACGACGGGTGTTGCGCGTAATCCGTTCCTTGCTTGACAAGGCCAGCTCCTCCACCCAATCTGCGTCGAACCAGACAGCCCCTGCGCGGTGACCTCACCTGCGCGACGATTGAGGGTGTCAAACGTTCGACTCTGACTTAAAATTGTAACATGTCGGACCTGAACACCACGCCACGCCATCTCGTATCGATCAACCGCAGCGCCGGTCACGACCTCTCGGTCGGAGGACGGATCATCCACACCGGCATCGCCAAGACGCCGGTGCAGGAGGCCGAAGTCGGCCAGCTCGGGCTGGCGGGCGATCTCGTCGCCAATGTCAAACACCACGGCGGCCCTGACCAGGCTGTTTACCTCTACAGCGCCGCGGACTATGCCTGGTGGGCCAGACAACTCAACCGTGAGCTGAAGCCCGGGTCCTTTGGCGAGAACCTGACGCTGAGCGATTTCGGGCCCGGGCCGGTGCACATCGGCGATCGTTATCAGGTCGGCAGCGTGCTCCTTGAGGTCACGGCGCCGCGCATCCCGTGCTCGACGCTGGCCGCGCATATGGACGACCCCGAATTCATCGCGCGCTTCCGGGCCGCCGAGCGGCCCGGCTTCTACGCCCGGGTTCTAGAGCCCGGCATGGCATGCGTGGGTGATGTCGTGCACGTCAGCCGCGCCGACGGGTTTAGCCTGATCGAGGCATACCGGTTGTGGTATACGCCCGAACCCGACGCCGATCTTGTGCGCCAGGCGCTTGCCGCGCCTGTGGCGACCCGTATGCGCGCGCGCTGGGAGAAGTGGCTGGCTCAGGGTTGATCTTGAGATCAGCACACGGCAACGCAAAGACCCGGCCAAATTGAGCCGGGTCTTTTTTGTGCGCCTGAAGGGATTCGAACCCCTGGCCTTTTGCTCCGCAAGCAAACGCTCTAATCCAACTGAGCTACAGGCGCATATCTGATTGTAAATTGCTGATTTCTGATTCTTGATTGGCTGTTCCGCAATCAGAAATCAACAATCAGCAATTCAACAGGCGGGGAGGGAGGGATTTGAACCCTCGGTACAGTTTTAAAGCTGTACAAGCACTTAGCAGGCGCTCCCGATCAGCCGTACTCCGGCACCTCCCCGGGAGTGCTTGGCGACCGTTCGCAGGCGGAGGGAGAGGGATTCGAACCCCCGGTGAGCTTACGCCCACAGTTGTTTTCAAGACAACCGCCTTCGACCGCTCGGCCATCCCTCCGGATCGAGGAGGTGACTGCCTCCAAGCCTGTGAATGATACCAGAACATCCATAACTGAGTCAAATACATCGTTCTGGCGCACACGGAGCCGCGCGCCCCAACGCGCGCCAACCGTTCCCATCCAACCTGTACGCCGAATTAACAAAGGCTGGCATATCTTTGAACGCGAGCTCAACCGTTTTGCGGAGATGGTTTGTAAGTAGTTAGAACGAGTGTTGGTGGTGACCCGGTTGAGGGAACGATCGCAGGGGGCAACGGCAGGGAGAGCTGCCGATGGCCTACCGGGTCTAGAGAGAGAGATGAAGATGGGTAAACACATTCGTCAGTGGTTCCTGGTCGCTGTCGCAGGATTGAGCCTCGCGACACCCTGGGCGCAGACCCGAGCAATCGGAGAGAGTGCGCCGCCCGTGCTGCTCGCGCTCGCCGAGCACCAACCGGAGGCCGTGATCCGGGTCATCGTGCAGAAGAGCGCCAGCGACACAACCGAGCCTGAAGCTCTAGTCGCCCGCCTGGGTGGAGTCGTCACACGCAACCTGGGGATCATCAACGGCTTTGCGGCCGAGATCCCGGCGGGTGCGGTGCGCGAACTGGCTCAAGCCAGCACGATCCGCTGGATGTCGTTGGACGCGATCGTTGATCGCTCCGATGAGCCGCTCGGGTACTGGCAGGAAGACTTCAGCTTCGCGTCGGTCTCGTCCCAGGGACCGGCGGCCTGGCTCAACGGCCAAGATTGGCCCCTGGGCGCGTGGAGCGAGATCGGCGAGGCCAACGGCCCGGTGGCCGGTGATGTCGCGATCAGCACATTCTTCTCGGGCGCCAACGAGGGCCTGCGGCTACAGGGCGCCGGGCGCGGTCTGCAGGGCACGGCCGATCTCTCCACCACGGCAGCTGCCCAGTTGACCCTGACCTTCCGGCGCAAGGATCTGACCGAGGCCGACTGGGTGAGCGTGCAGGCCTCGGCCGACGGCGGCGCCTCGTGGAGCGAGTTGGGTCGGCTGGCCGGGCCAGCCACCGACGACCTGCTGCAGACCGCCACGTTCGATCTCGGCGCGTATCGTGTGCCGACCTTTGCGCTCCGCCTGGTCACCTCCGATGGCTTCCAGCCGGCCGGCCAGGTTTACATCGATTACGTGCGTGTCGACTACACCTCGACGTTGCAGCAACCCGCCGACTCAACCTTTGAGGGCGCGCAGACCAATCTGTTGTATCTGCCCACGACCCTGAAGAAGACCGACATGACGGCGACCGATGCCGCGGCCGCCTCCGAGCTCGAGTCGGCGCAATTCGGCTTCAACTGGCTGTACGCCTACGACGGTTTTGACGCGGTGTCCTTCGGCAACAACACCGGCAGCGTCAACTGGGAGACGAACTGGATCGAAGACGACGTCGCCGGCAACGGTCCGGGCAAGGGCAACGTCACCGTCTACGCCGGCGAGCTCTGGCTCGACGACTACCCTGACACTCAGACACAGCCCAGTGTGCGCCGCGAGATCAACCTGACGGGCGCGATCGAGGCCCATCTCAGTTTCAGCTTCCGCACGACCTCGGGCGTCGACGCCGACGATCGCGTGGTGCTCGAGATCTCGAGTAACAAGGGCCAGACTTACACGACCCTCGACACCGCCGAAGGCATCGTGGGCGCGACCTCGAGCTGGAGGTGGTACGACATCTCGGCGTACGCGTCAGCCGACACGGTGGTCCGGGCGCGTGTGTCGGCGGGGTATGGTTCGCCCTACGAGAGCTTTGTGATCGACAACGTGTATGTCGACTACACCAAGGTCTGCCCGGTCTGTGTCGACACAAGCCGTCTGGCCGGCGCGTCGATCCAGTCGATCGGCGCCGACAAGGTCTGGAACGAAGCGCCCTATCGCCAGGGCGAGGGCGTGGCCGTGGCCGTGGTCGACAGCGGCATCGCCTGGCACACCGACCTGTACAGCGAGTACTGGGACGCGCGGATCGTCGGCGGCGTCAATTACGCCGATGATTGGTACGTCGACGACCTGAACGGGCACGGCACACACGTGGCCGGCATCATCGCCGGAGACGGCTACATGTCCGACGGTGCGCACATGGGCGTGGCCCCGCGCGTCAACCTGGTGGACGTCAAGGTGCTCAACGACTCCGGCCTGGGCTATCTATCGGACGTCGTGGCCGGTTTGCAGTGGATCAACGACAACCGCGCGGTCTACAACATCCGCGTGGTCAACGTCTCGCTCAACAGCACGGTTGAGGAGACGTATCATCAAAGCCCGCTCAACGCGGCGCTCGAGATCCTGTGGTTCAATGGCCTGGTCGTGGTCGTCTCTGCCGGCAACAACGGCAGCAACAGCTCGGCCACCCGGGGCGTGCTCTTCCCGCCGGCGAACGATCCGTTCTTGATCTCCGTCGGCGCCGCTGACGACAAGAACTCGGCCTCGCTCGCCGACGATACGCTCGCACACTTCTCGGCTTACGGCACGGTCGAGGGCCAGGCCAAGCCCGATCTTGTGGCGCCCGGCTACGATCGCGTCAGCCTGCTCTCTTCAGAAGACAGCAGCCTGGCCACCGGTCACCCGCTCAACAAGGTGGCGGGTTGGGGCGGCTACACCTACTTCAAGATGTCGGGCACGTCGATGGCCGCCCCCGTGGTGGCCGGCGCAGCGGCCCTGCTGCTGCAGGATGAGCCCAACCTGAGCCCAGATCAGGTCAAGTATCGGCTGATCGCGACGGCGAACACGAACTGGGGCGGCTATAACCCGGCCGTAGGCGGGGCGCCTTACCTCGACGTGTATGCGGCGGTCAAGGGCACGACGAACCAGAGCGCCAACAACGGGCTGCAGGCCAGCCAGTTGCTCTGGAGCGGATCGCAACCGATCACCTGGAACAGCGTCAACTGGAACTCGGTCAACTGGAATTCGGTTAACTGGAATTCAGTCAACTGGAACTCGGTCAATTGGAACTCGGTCAACTGGAATAGTTCGTATCAAGAGCCGTAGACGTCGCCTGTGGTCTCGCAGTCACAGAACGTTCGGGTCAACGGCAGATGAAGAGAGAGATCTTATGAAATACATCAGTACAACGTTGCGGGGCGGGATGGTGCTCACATTGAGCCTGGGGACGCTGATCTTCGAAGCGGGAGCCCCTTTAGCGGCGCAGGCGAGCGTCCAGATCAGTCATCGATCAGGCGCGGGTGCGGCGCAGACCATCAGCCCTGGTCTGTTGGTAGCCTACTGGGCGGAGCCCATCGGTTCGCGGGGCCAGGCCCAAATGGGCGCCATCAACTGGAACGGCGATTGGCTTGACGCGCAGTAGACGGGCCATCGATTGACCGCTGTCGCAAGGCGAAGTTCGGATCACACTCCGGCCTTCGCCTTGCGGTTATTTAGGTAACCGACACGGGCGACTAACCCTTGCCAACCAAGGCGACCCAACGTAAACGTCGGCTCAACCGAAGGGCGCGTATCGTTAGGAAGGCAGGTCAACCGTTTTACGGAGGCCGGGCCGCCAGGTAAGGACGATGGCGTAGTGCGCCAGCAAGTCGATAACAATCTCGGCTTGGGCCGCTAACTGCCCACGCCGCGCCCCTCATCGTCAGGGGCGGCGCTCAACAGGTGAGGCGATTGTGAAGAGAACTACCCAGATGCGAATTGGTCGTCTATTGCTAGCCCTGACCCTTGTGCTGAGCCTGTTTGGGCAACTCGGCACAGAAACGGGGCTGCAGCCCGTTGCGCTTCAGCCTTATCTTGCTTATCTCGCGGCTCAGGAGCCCGAGACTGTTATCAGCGTCATCGTTCAGAAGGAGACTGCAGCAACCGTCGTCGAGACGCGCGTCACCGACCTGGGAGGGACGATCACGGCCGATCTGAGCATCATCCAGGGTTTTGCAGCGCTGTTGCCCGCGGGCATGGTACCCGAACTCGCGCGCACACCAGGGGTCAAGACGGTTTCATTCGATGCTCCGATGGTCGAGACCGACTGCGCCGACTGCACCACCACAGGCCAGTTGTCCAATACCTACATCCGTGCGATCCGAGCCGATCAGGTTTGGGGCCAGTTGCAAGGCCAGGGGATCGGCGTCGCCGTAGTCGATAGTGGCGTTAACTGGCAGACCGATCTCTACACGGTTCAGGGTCAAAATCGCGTGGTGGCAAATGTCGCCTTTCATAACGGCTACAACGCAACCACATTCGACGCATACAGTCATGGCAGCCATGTCGCCGGGATCATCGGCGGCAACGGCCGCAGCTCCAACGGTGCAATCATCGGCGTCGCACCACAATCCAGGATCATCAACGTCAAGGTCAGCGATGACCTCAATCAGGGGTCCGGCACGGCGTTGAGCGTCGTGCAGGGTCTTCAGTGGGTCCTGCAGAACAAGGCGACCTACAACATCCGGGTCGTCAATCTGTCGCTCAACAGCGCCGTACCCGAGGCGTACAACACGAGCCCGATCAACGCTGCCGTCGAGGTCTTGTGGTTCAACGGGATCGTCGTGGTCGCCTCGGCCGGCAACCGCGGCAGCGGCGCCATCTATCCTCCAGCCAACGACCCCTTCATCATTACCGTAGGCGCGACCGACGACAGAGGCACGGCCGCAATCAGTGACGATGTCGTGGCCGGTTACTCGGCCTATGGCATCGCGACCGGGGTGCTAACCAAACCCGAACTCGTCGCCCCTGGGCGGAATATCGTCAGCCTGATGGGCAACTCGGGTCAAGGGCTTCCGGCCGCGCATCCCGGCAATGTCGTCTCGGTAGGCGGTGCTCGCTACTTCCGCATGTCCGGGACTTCAATGGCCGCTCCGATGGTTGCAGGTGCCGTGGCATTGCTTCTGCAGGATGAACCCCGCCTGACTCCCGACCAGGTCAAGTACCGATTGATGGCCACTGCCAACAAATCCTGGGGTGGGTACAGCGCCTCGACAGCGGGCGCCGGCTACCTCGATGTCGCTGCCGCCATCAACGGCAACTCGACCCAAAGCGCCAATACGGGGGTTGCGGCCAGCAGACTGCTCTGGACCGGGGCCAAACCGGTCACCTGGACCAGCGTGAACTGGAACTCGGTCAATTGGAATTCAGTCAACTGGAACTCGGTCAACTGGAACTCGGTCAACTGGAACAGCACTTATTGGGGACCATAGTCCGAGCGTTCACGCAGAACATCGGCAGACCTGATAGAGCCGCATGATGCAGTCACTGATCTCAACACAGGCCACGCACACCCGGAGGATGGCATGAGCAAGCTCTCGATGCCTGCACGTCTTTACATCCTCGGCACCATCGTAGCTGGTGCGCTCCTTCTGGCCTGGGGGTTGAGCCAGATCCGAGTCGACAATTTCTGGCTGCTGCTCGTGGTCGGCGTCATCGGCGCCCTGGCCCAGATCTTCAAGGTCGAGGGCCCGACCGAGCGCTCGAGCTACAACATCAGCTGGGTCGTCTACGGCTTCGCTTTCATCCAACTTGGCGCGCCCGGGCTGATCTTCGTCATCGTGATCGGCCACATCGTCGAGTGGGCCAAACACCGCTATCCCTGGTTCATCCAAAGCTTCAATATCGCGCAGTTCGCGATCTCGGCCTTCGCCGCTGCGACGGCTCAGGCCTGGGTGAACTCGGTCGTGAGCGCGTCGGTGGCCGAGATGCTGGCCGTGCTGCTCGCGATCAGCGCCTTTACAGTCACCAATCACCTCCTGATCGGGCTCGTCGTCAAGCTCGCGCGCCGCCAGAGCTTTCGCGAATCGGGTGTGCTCGATCGTCTGCCATTGGCCATCGACTTCACGCTCTTCGGCATTGGCGTGACAAGCGCCATCCTGTGGGACTTCAATCCATTCGCCGTGACGCTTGCTGTGGTGCCGCTCTACCTCATCTACACCACCTTGCGTCTGCCGGCGCTCCAGCGCCAGACCCAGATCGATTCAAAAACCGGGCTCTTCAACTCGGGCTATTTCACACAGGCTCTGGCGGGCGAATTGGCCCGCGCCGATCGTTTCGACCGCCCGCTCACCGTGGTGATGGCCGACCTCGATCTGCTGCGCAACATCAACAACTCTTACGGCCACCTTGCGGGCGATGCCTGTCTGACCGCCGTCGCCGACATCCTCAAGACGCTGGTGCGCGACTATGACGTCGTGGCTCGTTTCGGCGGCGAGGAATTCGCGATCCTGCTGCCGGAGACCACGCCCGATCAGGCGCACCCAAGGATCGAGGCGATTCGCGCGGCGATCGAGTCGGCGCGGATCTCGGTCTCGACCAGCCCCGTGCCGCTACGCGTGACAATGAGCTTCGGCATCGCGGGGCGCGAAAACGCGCATCAGAGCGCCGAGGCGCTGATCCACACAGCGGATCTATCGGTCTACCAGGCCAAACTGGCCGGGCGTAACCGCATCTGCCGCCTTGCCGGCGACGGCGGTGAGCGGGTCATGCCTGCCTCGCTAACGCCGCCGCTCATGCCCGCGGAGATGCATCTCGATGCGATCCAGCCGAGCGCGCCCGAAGCGCCGGAGGCCGAGGCGCCGACCCAGCCGAAACTCAAGCCCCGGCCGATGTGGATGCTGAGCGCTTACATCGGCGCCGTGGCGATTCTGGCCGGGGTCTCCAGCTTCTATCTACTGACCGGGGCGCAACCCGGAGATTGGCTGGGGCTGGCGCTGTTCATCCTGCTTGTGGCGCTGGCCGAAGGGCTTTCGATCGAGATCTACGCGCGGGATTCGTCTGTCTCGACGGCGACGGCTCCGATCATCGCGGGGCTGATGTTGTTTGGGCCGATCGGCGCCACGCTGCTCGGCGTGACCGTGGCGCTGACCGCCTGGGCCAAGAGCAAGTCGCATTTCAGCCGCCTGATCTTCAATGCGGCCAACCACATCCTTGCCGCGCAGCTGGCCTCGGTCGTGTACGCCGTCGTGTCACAGGTTAACGGGTTCGATCCGGCGCTGACCCAGGTCATCGGGGCCATCCTGGCCAGCCTGACGAGTTTCCTGATCACGTCGATGCTGGTCTCCGGGGCGATCGACCTCAACACCGGGCAGCCCGTGATCGAAGCCTGGACACAGCGCTTCCGCTGGCTGTGGCCGTACTACGTCGCCCTTGGAGCGCTCGCCTATGTGCTGCTGACCGGCTTCTACGCCGCCGGCTGGGTTGGCGTGCTTGTCTCGCTCGCGCCGTTGATCATGCTTCGCTTCAGCCAGACCCAGTACATCGACCACACCCGGACGATGGTGACGCAACTGCGGGCGAGCAACGCCGAGTCGCAGCAGCGGGCCGAACAGGTCACGGCGCTCAACGAAGAGATGCTCTTCGCGCTGTCGCAGGCCATCGACCTGCGCGACCCGGACGTGGCAGGACACTCGATGCACGTGGCCCGGTATGCGATGCAGATCGCTGAGGAGCTTGGGTTGCCCGAAGCGCGGGTCGAGTTGGTCAGACGCGCCGGGTTGTTGCACGACATCGGCAAGCTCGGGATCCCTGAATCGATCTTGTTCAAACCGGCGCGACTGACCGCGAGCGAGTATGAACTCGTCAAGAACCACGCCGGGCTTGGCGCCGACATCGTCGGCAATGTTCATTCGCTCCAGGCCCTTGGCCCGGCGATCCGACACCATCATGAGCGCTTTGAAGGCGGCGGCTATCCCGATGGGTTGAGGGGCGCCGACATCCCGCTCGAGGCGCGCATCCTGGCGGTGGCCGACACGGTCGAGGCGATGGCCTCTGATCGACCCTATCGCCAGGGCGCCGACGCCGCGGCCATCGTGGCTGAGGTGCGAGCCCACGCGGGCAAACAATTCGACCCCGGAGTCGTCGAGGCGTTCGTCCGCGCCGTCCACCGCGAAGGGTCGGGGATGATCATCAACTCCAACCGCACCCACCACGCGGCCGCCACGACCCGGGCGCAGGAACAGCAGTGGCACACGGTTCCGGTCGAGGCCCACAGCACCCAGACGGCGTCGGTCGGTCAGGATTGAGCCAGCCCCATCTATAATGGCCGCCTCGGAGGGTTCCGCATGGCGTCCAGATTCAAATGGGGGATTCCAGCGCTACTAGCGCTCGCGGTGACGGCCGGCTACTTCTGGCCGGCGCCGCGCCTGTCGTTCGAAGTCATCTATCAGGACGTTGACCCAGCACAGGCCGCGTCTCTCCAGACCTACCGCCAGGCACAGCCAGAACGCATGCTGCAGGTGGAGGGCTTAACCTGGATCTATCGCGTGGTCGGCACAGGCCCGACGACCGTCGTGCTGCTTCACGGCATGACCGGGGCCGATGACATCTGGTGGCAACAAATCGAGGCGCTGGCGACAAGGGCGCGCGTGGTGTCTGTGACGTATCCGGCTGCACAGAGCCTGGGCGAACTCGAGGCCGGGTTGCTCGCCGTGCTCGAGCAGGAGGGCGTCGAACAGTACAGCGTGGTCGGCACATCGTTGGGCGGCTACTTCGCCCAGTATCTGATCGCGCGCCAACCCGAGTCGGTCACGCGCGCCGTCCTGGCCAACACCTTCCCGCCCAATGAATTGATCGCCGAGAAGAACCGGTCCATCGGCACGGCGCTGCCGTTCCTGCCGGAGTGGTTTGTGCTCTCGACGCTGCGCGACAGCTTCGCCAACGGCATCTATCCGACCTCAGGCAACGATGCGTTGACCCTGGCGTTTCTAAACGAGATCGCATACGGCCGGGTGTCGAAGACGCAGGTGCTCGGGCGCTATCGCTGTGTGGTCGAGCCCTTTGCAGCGCCATCGCCCGACATCCCGTTGCTGATCATCGAATCTACAAACGACCCGCTTGTCGAGGCCGCGCTGCGGGAGCAACTCAAAAGCACCTATCCCGACGCCGTCGTGCACACCTTCGCCGACGCCGGACACTTCCCATATCTCAATCACGCGGACGAGTACACGTCTTTACTCATCGACTTTCTGCTTGAGCCTTGATGGCGGCGGGCGACGTGTCGTCAGCCGGCTCACCAACCGAGCGCCAGGCCATCAGCGCGCGGATCGCTGCCCGCGCACAAGACGCCATCGGGGCGACGCTCGATGATCTGGCCGCGCCCGAACAGGCCCCGCGCATCGCCGACGACATCCGGCACAAGCGGGTGACCCAGCCGCGCCAGGCCATGGACAAGCGCATCGGGCAGACCGACCTCGAGGCTGACCGCGCCATTCGCGATCGCCGGCTCGATGCAAAACCGCAGGCGATCGAGCGCCGACTGCGGATCGAGCCCGTCGTCGAACAAGGCCGAGGCGATCTGCACGTGCCCCTGCGGCTGCATGAAACCGCCCATCACGCCGAAGGGCCCCCACAACGAGCCATCGGCGCGCGTGATCAGGCCAGGGATGATCGTGTGATAGGGCCGCTTGCCTGGAGCGAGCACGTTCGGATGATCGGGATCGAGGCTGAAGTTGTGACCGCGGTTCTGCAGCGGGAAACCCCAGCCCTCCGGCACAAGGCCTGTGCCAAAGCCCATGTAATTGCT
>DKKP01000029.1 GCA_002455335.1 Anaerolineales bacterium UBA6663
AGATACCGCGGTAGGACTCCGCAATGCCAAGGAAATCCGCCGACTTCAGGCTGGCGCCACCGACCAGCGCGCCATCGACATTGTCGATGCCGAGCAGTTCGCGTGCGTTGGAGGGCTTCACCGACCCGCCGTAGAGGATGCGCGTCCTGTCGGCTTCAGCGCCGATCAGCTTGCGCAACTCCTGGCGGATATGAAGATGAGCCTCGGCCACATCGGCGACGGTCGGGGTCAATCCCGTGCCGATCGCCCAAACGGGCTCGTAGGCGACCACGGTCTTGAGCGCATCGACCGCTTCGATGCCGGCGTAGGCCGCGCGCACCTGGCTCGACACCACGACGCCGGTCTCGCCGGCTTCGTACTGCGCCAGAGTCTCGCCGACGCACACGATCGGGGTCAGGCCGTGCGCCAGGGCCGCCTTCGTCTTCTTGTTGACGCTCTCGTCGGTCTCGCCGAAGTACTGGCGCCGCTCGGAGTGTCCGATCACCACGTACTGGCACAGACCTTTGAGCATCGGAGCCGACACCTCGCCTGTGTAAGCGCCGCTGTCGGCCCAATGCAGATTCTGGGCGCCCAGCCCGATCCCGCTGCCGACCAGCACCGGGGCGACTGACGCCAACGCCACAAAGGGCGGGACGACAACGCGCTCGACGCCGCTCACCGCGCCGATCTCGGCCACCAATGCCTGCGCCAGCGCCGCAGCCTCGGCCGGTGTCTTGTTCATCTTCCAATTGCCGGCGATGATTTTGGTGCGCATGGATACTCCTGAGCGCAGTGAGCAGTCAGCGGTCAGCTCTCAGCTGACCGCTGACCGCTCACTGCCTTCTACTTACTTGTCGTTCAACGCCGCGAGCCCGGGCAGCGTGCGGCCTTCGAGCATTTCGAGGCTGGCTCCGCCGCCGGTCGAGATGTGCGTGATCTTGTCGGTGAGCCCGGCCTGCTCGATCGCGGCGACCGAGTCGCCGCCGCCGACCACGGTCGTCGCACCAGAGGCCGCAACGGCCTGCGCCACCCCGTTCGTGCCGACCGCAAAGCGCGGGAACTCGAACACGCCCATCGGGCCATTCCACACGACTAGCGCGCTGCCCTTGAGGGCCTCGGCATAGGCCGCGACGGACTTCGGACCGATGTCGAGGATGCGCCAGCCGGCCGGCACACCGGCCGCGACGTCGATCGTGCGCATCTCGGCGTTGGCGTCGAAGGCGTTGGCGATCACGGCATCGACCGGGAGCAGCAGCTTGCCGCCGGCCTTGGCCAGCGTGCTCTTTGCGGTCTCAAGGCTGCTCTCTTCGACGAGCGAGTCGCCCATCTCGATGCCCTGCGCCTGGAAGAAGGTGTTGGCCATGCCGCCGCCGATCAACACCTTATCGGCCTTGGCCAGCAGGTTGTCGATCACGCCGATCTTGTCCGAGATCTTGGCGCCGCCGAGGATGGCCACGTACGGGTGTTTCGGGTTGTCGACCGCGCCGCCCAGATACTCGATTTCCTTCTCCATCAACAGGCCGGCGACGGCCGGCAGATAGTGCGCGATCCCTTCGGTCGACGCGTGCGCGCGGTGGGCCGACCCAAAGGCATCGTTGACATAGACGTCGGCCAACACCGAAAGGCGCTTGGCGAACGTCGCGTCGTTCTTCTCTTCTTCGGGGTGGAAGCGCACATTCTCGAGGACGTAGACCTCGCCGGCCGTGATCACGGCCGCGGCTTCCTCGGCCACGGTGCCCACACAGTCGGGCACGAGCTTGACGGGCTTGCCGAGCAACTCGCCGAGTCGCTCGGCGGCGGGTTTGAGCGAATACTTGGGATCCGGCCCGCCCTTGGGCCGGCCGAGGTGCGACGCCAGCAACAAGGCGGCGCCATGTTCGAGCAGGTAATTGATCGTCGGCAGCGCCGCGCGGATGCGCGTGTCGTCGGTGACCACGCCGTCCTTCAACGGGACATTGAAGTCGACCCGCACGAACACCTTCTTCTTCTTAAAGTCGATGTCGCGGATGGTTTTCTTGTTCATGGTACAGCTATCAGATATCAGCGTTCAGCAGACAGCCCACGCTGCCGCGCGGTAGCATGGGCTGTCTGCTAAACGCTGATCACTTTCCGCTGATTTACAGCTTGCTCGCGACCATGGCCGTGATGTCGGCCAGGCGGGAGGCATAGCCCCACTCGTTGTCGTACCAGGCCACGACCTTGACCAGGTTGCCGAGCACGAGCGTGTCGAGCGCGCTGAAGACCGACGAGAACTCGGTGCCCCGCAGGTCGGTGCTGACCAGCGGCAGGTCGGTCACGTCGAGGATGCCCTTCATCGAGCCGCCCGCGTACTCGAGCATCGCGGCGCGGATGTCTTCGGCGCTGGCTTCCTTGTTGAGGATGGCCGTGAAGTCGACGACCGAGACCGTGGGCGTCGGGACACGGAAGGCCATGCCACCGAACTTGCCCTTGAGTTCGGGGATGACCAGGCCGACGGCCTTGGCGGCGCCTGTGGCCGAGGGCACGATGTTCTGAGCAGCGGCGCGGGCGTCGCGCAGATCCTTGGCGCCAAGATCCTGCAGCTTCTGCGAGTTCGTGTAGGCATGCACCGTGGTCAACAAGCCGCGATCAATGCCGAACTTGTCGTTGATCACCTTGGCCACCGGGGCGAGGCCGTTTGTCGTGCACGAGGCGTTCGAGATCACGTGGTGCTTGGCCGGGTCGTACTTGCCGTCGTTGACGCCGAGCACGATCGTGATGTCTTCGTTCTTGGCCGGGGCCGAGATGATGACCTTCTTCGCGCCGCCGGCGTCGATGTGGCCGCGCGACTTCGTGGCGTCGGTGAACAGGCCGGTCGACTCAATCACGACGTCGACGCCCATGTCGCCCCACTTGATGGCGTTCAGGTCGCGCTCAGCCGTAACCTTGATCGCCTTGCCGTCGACGACGATGTTGCCGTCCTTGGCCTCCACCTTGGGCGAAAACTCGCCATAGGTCGAGTCGTACTTGAGCAAATGCGCATTGATCTCCGAGTCGAAGAGGTCGTTCACGGCCACCACTTCGATCTCTCCCGCGTGCCGCGAAGCAATCGTGCGGTACACGAGCCGCCCGATGCGGCCAAATCCGTTGATGCCAACCTTAATCATGGAAGTCACTCCTTCTGGGAATGTGAGTTGCGTCGCAACGGGCGAGCTCGCCGGCGCCCCCTCGCCCGGTTTGACCGCGTCGTTGCGTCAATTGTAAGGCAGCGAACGCCTCTGCTCAAGCAATTCTAGCAGAGCCGCCGCAAGCTTCTCCGAGTCGTGGCGCCACGGGCGCGCCTCGTCGATCAGGTCCACCATTACTGGCTCCGGCGCCTGGCCGGCCGAAAAACCGGTCAGGGTTGGCGCCACCCAGCGCAATTTCGGGAGCAACACGCCGGCGCTGTTGGCGTTGGCCATCACAAGCGGAAACAGCCCGGGCCGGGTGTGCCGCTCGATCGCGCCGACATGCGCCCCAACATCGTACGCATCGGTCTCGCCAGGCTGGGTGGCCGTGTTACACACGTACACCTTGAGCGCCGGGCTCGATTCGATCGCGGCCGCAAGATCCGGCACCAGCAGGTTCGGGATCAGGCTGGTGTACAGGCTGCCCGGCCCAAGCACGATCAGGTCGGCGCCAAGCACCGCCTTGAGAACCGGCGGGTATGCAGGCGGATCCTCGGGCTTGAGCGATACCCGCAGGATCGCGCCCGTCGACGCACTCCCAAGCCGCGACTCGCCCTCGACCACGGCCGTCCCATCTTCCCCGGCCACTTCGCCGATCAACGTGACGTTGCGCAGCGTCGAGGGCAGCACCTGCCCGCGGATGTTCAGCACCTGGCTCGACTCGACAAGCGCCGACTCGAACGACCCGGTCACCTGCGCCATCGCCGTGATGAACAAGTTGCCAAGCGGATGCCCACCGACGTCCTGACTGCCCGCGAACCGATACTGGAACAACTGCGTCACGAGCGACTCGTCATCCGCCAGCGCCGCGATGCAGTTCCGAAAATCCCCCGGCGGCAATACGCCCAGGGTCTCGCGCAGGCGCCCCGAAGACCCGCCGTCGTCGGCCACCGTCACCACCGCCGTGATGTTCGACGTATAGTGCTTGAGGCCTCGTAGCAGCGTCGAGAGCCCGGTTCCGCCGCCGATCGCCACCACCCGTGGCCCGCGGCCTCGCCGGCGGTGCTCGCTGACGGCCAGCGCCACACTCTGCCCGGGCCTGACGAACGGCGCGAGCAAAGCGGCATTCAGCCGAGTCAGCGACAACACGAGCAGCCCGATCCCGAGAGCCCCAAGGATCACGGCGCGGATCGGTCGCGGCAGGAACTGCAACGTCAGCGTCGCGAATACCGGCGGCAGCGGCACTTCGCGATACACATCCACAAGGACATAGGCCAGGCCAAGCCCGAGGCACGTGATCGCCACCAACAACAAGAGCAGCCAGCGCTTGATGCCCAGCCCGACCTGGAGCCAGCGACGCCAGGAATCTGCCTTAGCCATCGCTTCGTCCTTGGTGCTGACCCTCGCCGTGTTGCCTGCACCGCCTCAGCACAAGGCCACTGTTCATTGTGTGCATCCTGGGCGCGCGAGAAAAGTGACGAACATCAACTCTCGATTTTTAGGGCCGCGACCATGACCGAAACGGGTGACGGCTCAATGCTGCGTTTGAGTACCGTGCGTCGTCCGTGACCTCCTCGCCGGCCCAACCTGGCAGAGTCACCGGCTGGTCAACTCGCTCGAGTTCGACCTCGGCCACCACCAGTCCGGCGTTTTCGCCCGCGAACACATCGACCTCCCACAGCAGACCAGCATACGCGCGCCGATACCGTATCTTGTCGACCACGCCCCCCCGGACAAGCCCATCGAGCATCGCGTCGGCGTCGGCGGCCGGGATCTCGTACTCGAACTCGGGTCGCGCCGGTCCCTCGGCCGGGCCCTTGATCGTGAGATAACCGCGCTCGCCGGCCCGTCGTACCCGCACCGTCAGCCCACCTTCCGCGAGCAGATAACCCTGGCGGTAGATCACGCCGGGCGCACCTGGGCGCCAGTCGTCATTCGACACAAGGAACTTTCGCTCGATTTCCATTCCCATGCCGGTATTGTCGTGCAAGATGCGTCGGTGTCAAATCCACGCCCCGGTGCCGCGGGGCGTATAATCGTCTTGACCTCCATGTCCAATCAACGCATCCTCATCCTCGATATCGACGGTCTGCGCCCGGATGTCTTCGCGGCCTCGCTCAACGACCCTGGACAGCCGGCGTTGAAGGCGTTGCTCGGAGCGCCAGACCGGATGGTGAGCGTCGAAGCGCTCAGCACGGCGCCCTCGATTACGTTTTGCGCACAATCGAGCATGTTCACGGGGCGTTCGCCGGCCGAGCACGGCATCATCGGCAATCAATTCTTCGACCGCTTCGGGCGCCTCGAAGACCGCGGCCCGAAGTTCTACGCCTTCGACGTAGGCGACCTCCTGGCCGTCGAGGACGCACTCCGAATCTACTCGAACGCCGACGGGCTGCTGGGCCGCCTCTACCCGGCCGGCGTCACGACCCTGCACGAACACGTCGCAACTCGCGGCAAGCGTTCAGCGACCGTCCATCACATGGTGGGCCGCGGCGCCGAGGTCTGGCTCAAACCTGATCTGGTGCAGATCGCACGCATGACGAAGGGCGGCGGGCTCTTTGGGCTCGCCCAGGGCCAGTTCGACTCCGAGATGGTCGACAAGGCGATCGCCTTGCTCAACGGCGGCGCTCGCCCGGATGTGCTCACGCTGTACTTCCTCGGGCTCGACCAGCACAGCCACCACAGCGGCCCGGCCGAACAACTGGCGTACATGCGGGCCCAGATCCAACCGGCGCTGGCGCGACTGGTCAAGGCACTGACCGACCTGGGTCTCTTGGCCGATTTGCTCGTGGTCGTGGCCTCCGATCACGGCCAGAAGCCGGTGCCCGACGACGCCCGCCATTCGCTCAGGTTGAGCTTCCCGTTCGAGCGCGAGCTCGCCCATATCTTTGATGTCCTCGGGCTGGATGTCCATGACTACCCTGGCGAGACGCCCGATTGTGACGCCGTCGTCGCCAGCAATGGCGGCCTTGCCTATGTGTATCTGCGACGCCCCGCGCACCCCTGGGCGGAGCCGCCCCGTTTTGAAGCCGACGTGCTTCGGGTGGCCGAGGCCTTTTGGGCGGCGCATCTCACGGGCGCGCACAGCCCCGAGCTCAAGGGCGCTTTCAAAGCGATCCTGGTGCGCGACGTCGAGCACGGAGGTTGGGCCGCGCCGTTCAGCGCGCTCGACCCGCAGGGTAATCGGCAACTCCTCGATGTCGCATTCGCAGCCGAGGAAGGCCGCACGGTCATCCATGCAGCCCACCCGCTGCGCGCCAGTGAGGCCGATCTGAGCCCAGACGTGATCCTTGTGGCGAACGATCTGGAGGGGTTCTACTTCAGCGCGCCCCTCCTGGGTGTGCATGGCGGTTTGCACCCTGAGGAGAGTCTCGCGACGCTGGCCTTCGGTATGGGGCAGGTCTCAGAGCCCGAACGCGCCGCCGTTGTGCTCGCCGCGGTGCGCGAAGCGCTCATCACGCGGGCCGCCGCCGAGCGGCGCCCGATCGGCATCGCCGACCTGACCCGAGCCT
>DKKP01000019.1 GCA_002455335.1 Anaerolineales bacterium UBA6663
CAGGATCTTCCAGGCCGGCGTGCCGAGGCAGCGCGCGGCCGAGACGTAGCCTTCCTGCGCCACCTGGAGCGTGAAGCCGCGGATGATGCGGGCATAGGCCGGCCAGGCGACGACGGAGATGGCGATGATCAGCGGCACCATGCCGCCGCCCATCAGCGCCGCCACGGCGATCGCCAGCACGAGGCGCGGGAAGGCCAGCAGCACGTCGATGATCTTGGTCAGCACGAGGTCGACCATGCCGCCGAAATAGCCGGCGACGATGCCCACGGTAACGCCGATCGACATGACGATCAGCACCGCGACGCCGGCCACCGCCAGCGAGGCGCGGCCGCCGTAAAGCAGGCGCGTGAAGACATCGCGGCCGAAATCGTCGGTGCCCAGCNNAGCGGCGCCGCCAGCGACGCCGCGACCATGGCCGTCACGACCGCCAGCAGGAGGATGCCGATGGGATCGCGGCGCAGGCCGACCGCGAAGCGGCGCAGGGTGCGGTCAGACATGGGCGCGCTCCTCGACGCGGACCCGCGGGTCCAGGAAGCGGTAGAGGATGTCGACGACGAAGTTGATCAGCAGCACGCCGACCGTGATCCCCAGAAACAACCCGCCCATCAGCGGGTAGTCGCGCGCGCCGACTGCCCTGACCAGCAAATAGCCGAGCCCCGGGTAGGCGAAGACCTGTTCGATCAACACCTGGCCGCCCAGGATCGAGCCGAGGAAGATGCCAAAGCCCGTCACACTCGGCAGGATCGCATTGCGCGCCGCGTAGCCGAACATGATCCGGTTCTGGGTCAGGCCCTTGGCCTCCGACATGGTGATGTAGTCCTCGGCCAGCACGCTGATCATGTTGTTGCGCATGGTCTGGATCCAGACCTGCAGGTTGACCAGCACAGCGACCGACATCGGCAGCACGAGATGATGCAACACGCTAAGCAGGTACTCGGGCGTCAAGCCCGGCGTGAGACTGTCTTCCGCGGCATGCGCAATCGGGAACCATTTGTATTGCAGCCCGAGGAAGTACACGGCGCCCAGCGCCAGGAAGAAGGACGGGAACGCGCCGATGAAGTTGAACAGCGGCGGCATGACGACATCGAAGGCGCTGCCGCGCCGCCAGGCGCCGTAGATGCCGATCAGGTGGCCGACGATGACGCTGACCGTGAGTGACGAGAGCCCGAGCAGCAACGTCCAGCCAAAGCCTGTGGCGATCACCTGGGTCACTGGCGCGGGGAAGGCCGAGTACGAGACGCCCAGATCGCCCTGAAAGACGTGCGTCACGAACTGGATGTACTGCTCCCAGAGCGGCGCGTCGGAGAGGCCGAGCGCCTGGCGCAGCGCGTTGATCTGGGCTTCGGTCATGCGCGAGCCGATCGGGCCGAGGATCGCGGCGGCCGGGTCGCCCGGGAGCAAGCGCGGCAAGACGAAATCGAGCGTGAGC
Source organism: Anaerolineales bacterium UBA6663 (assembly GCA_002455335.1). Taxonomy (GTDB): domain Bacteria; phylum Chloroflexota; class Anaerolineae; order Anaerolineales; family UBA6663; genus UBA6663. Next base: position 1,430 of record DKKP01000019.1, read on the forward strand.
GCCGCCCAAAACGCGATGAGATAAAAGCCTAGTCGTCGCAGGACATACTTCACATCGGCCTCCTGGGGGATCGAACGAGGCGGCTCTGGACCGTTGACATGGGGTCGGGCGCGGCCGCGCCCGACCCCATTCTACCGACGATCGACGCGGGTTGGATGTCGGCCGACATCCGACCCGCGCGAGATGCTATTTCGCAGTCCAGGCGATCATCTGCAGGATCTGCTCGCCCGTGGAGTTGATCGCGATGGGCATCGCGCGCACGAACGGGTTCTCTTCGCTCGCCCAACCGTCAACGCGGGAGTCGTTGTAGCAGTAGAAGGTCGGGGCATGCCACAGCGGCAGCACAGGCGCGTTCTCGGCGAAGATGCGCTGGAGTTCCTGCGCCGCTTCCTTCTGCACGGCCGGGTCGCCCGTGCTGGCGAAGATCTCGAGCTGCTCGTCGGCCTCGGGCACGACGATGCGCCAGATATTCTGGCCAAAGCCCGTCTCCTCGCCGATCGGCTTGAAGGTCTCGGCCGACATCAGGTTGCGGTAGTAGGTGTAAGGCGTGTCGGCGTCGACACCGAAGTACAGCGAGACGTCGAAGTCGCCCACGAACCACTTGCCGAACGTGACGCCCGGGTCGTAGTTGTTGATCGTGATCTGGAAGCCGAGCGACTCGAGGCTCTTCTTGACGATCGGCGCGATCGCCAGCCAGTCGGAGAAGCCGTTGACCATCAGCAGCTCGGCCGCGATCGGCGTGCCGTCCTTGTTCAGGCGGATGCCATCGGCGCCCTTGGTGTAGCCGGCTTCATCGAGCATCTGGTTGGCCTTCTCGACATCGAGCGTCGCCCAGTTATCGCCGAGCGTGCTCAGGTCTTCGACCTTCCACGCGGCATAGCCCGAGCTCAGGCCCGTGATGTCGGCGGCCGTGGTCTTGCCCTGGAAGGCGACCAGGATCAGCTGCTCGCGGTCGAACGACATGCTGACCGCCTTGCGCACGATCGGGTCGTCCCACGGCTGCTTTGTGCCGTTCATGATGAAGAAGCCGTCCGAGGTGACGGCCGGCCACCAGCAGTTCAGGTCGTCGGGGTTCTGGGCGATGACGGCCTCGTCGACGTTCGGGAAGAACTGGCCGGTCCACTCGGTGTCGCCGTTGACGAACATCGTTGCGGCCACGTCATTCGTGGCGAAGATCGGCATGCTCAAGCCCTGGATCTCGGGCTTGCCGGGCTGCCAGTAGTTCGGGTTGCGATCGACCTGGTAGACCTGGTCCTGGAAGTTCACGACCTCGGTGAACGGGCCGCTGGCCACGGGGTCGTCGTTCGTGAACGTCACGGGGTCGGCGACCTCGGCCCAGATGTGCTCGGGCACGATGTTCTGAGCGATCAGGTCATAGAACCCGGGCGTGTACACGCGGTTGAACGTGAAGTCGACATGAGTGTCATCGGGCGCCGTGATGGCGTCGATATACCCGCCCTCGGCCACGGCCACCAGGCCGTAGCCCGCCAGACCCGGCTTCTCCTTCAGATAGTTGAAGGTGAAGGCCACGTCCCCGGCGGTGAGGGGCTCGCCGTCGCTCCACAGCACGCCTTCGCGGATGGTGAAGGTCAGCGTGAGCAGGTCCTCGCTCCACGCGTACTCGGTCGCCAGCCACGGCACAAGCTCGCCCTTGATGCGGTTGTTGATCATCAGGGGCTCGTACATGCCGTTCTGGGTCGGGAAGAGCAGGTTGTTCGAGAACGGGTTGAAGTTCCGGATCCAGGTGGCCTGGCCGGCGCCGGCGGCCGTGACCTTCAGGACCACATCGCTGACGGCGGGCGCCTCAGGGGCGGTTGTGGCCTCTGTGCCAACCGTAGCCTCGGGGGCCTGGGTCGCTTCCGACGCCTGCGTGGCCTCGGGGGCCTGGGTCGCTTCCGGCGCCGTCGTCGCGGCGGGCGCGCCGCACGCAGACAGGGCGGTCGCCGCGATCAGCAACAGACTGCTGGCGGTCTGCAAACTCTTACGCATCGTGTCCTCCTTGATTGGGATGGTCCTCTGACTTCGATGTCGGGTTCGATCTAGTTAAGTGATTGTGCAGGTTCGGCGGCCCTCCTCTCACCCTCATCATCGTTGTTGACAATGCGTCTTGTATGCGCGGCAATTCGAGCGGACCCGGTCGCCACACGCCTCATTTCGGCCCAGGCGCCTGGGCATCGCCCGGCGTGAAACGCCGCTGTAGCAGATCGGCGCGGATTGGCGACCAGAAGTCCGTCAGGATGGCCGGGACTGACCCATCGTTGCGCTCGAGGTGCGGAGCGTTGCTTGGGATGTAATAAAACTCCCCGGCCTTGACCGTCACCGTCTCTCCGGCGACGACCACGACGATCTCGCCCTCAAGGACGACTCCGATCTGCTCGTGCGGGTGCGTGTGTTCGGGCGCCAAAGCCCCGGGCTCCCAACGCGTCCACATCGCCGTCATGTTCTTGCCGTCGATGAGTAGTTTGGAGGTGACGCCGGCGTGTCCACCGAGCGTCCACGGCTCTACGCGATCGGGTTGGATCAACGAGTTCATGAGTACGGCCTTTCGATCAGTTCAAGAAACTCACTCGGGCGCTTCGACGGTCGGTCGGTCGGTGCCGCCGTGTTGCTCGGTGATGCACGGAGAAGGAGTGGTCACGGCCCTGGTCGACCTGCGGACGACCAGGCTGGTCGCCAACATGACATCAATGGGTGGCGTATCGGGGTGGCGAATGGTTTCGATCAGATGCTTGACGGCCAGCGAGACGATCTCGTCGATCGGCTGATGGACCGTCGTCAACGGCGGAGCGACCATAGAGGCATAGACGATGTCGTCGAAGCCGACGACTGAGACGTCGTCCGGCACCTTGAGCCCCATCGCCCAGACGGCGGAAAGCGCCCCCATCGCGATCTCGTCGGTTGCGGCGAACAGGGCGGTCATGTCCTTGTTCGCCGTCAGAATCGACGTTGCGTTTTGGAATCCGACCTGAAACGGCATCCCTGAGTAGGCGGCCACCCCGGCCCTATCGAGAGGCGGCCAGGCCGGGCTGGCGATTAAGGCCGGGTCGACCAGTAGCCCGGCTGCTTTCAAGGCCTCGGTGTAACCGGCGAATCGATCGAGGATGTGGCCCAGATGGTGGCCGACGAAACCGATGTTGCGGTGGCCGAGGCCGATCAGATACTCGACCGCCAGTTTGGCGGCGTGGAAGTTGTCGATCTGGATATAGGATGTGCGCGGCTGGCGCTGTCTCTCGTACGGGTTCAGGACGATGGTCGGCACTTTGAGGGTGTCGAGTTCGCTCATCAGGTTCTCGTCCGCCGCCGCATTGGTGTCGAGGATGAGGCCGTCCACCTGTCGGCTGCGGTAAGCGTCGCTCAGGCGCTTGGTGATCTCCACGTCCAGGGCATACAGCGACAGGTTGTAGCCATGCCTGTTGCAGGCCTCAAGGGTCTCCTCGATCAGGGTGCTGGAGTAGGGGGAGTTGACGGGCCAGCCGATGACGAGCCCGAGGGCCAGCGCTTTGCCGCTCGACAGGCTGCGGGCTGCCGAATTGGGCACGTAGTTCAGCTCGACGATGGCCGCCTGGACGAGCTCGGACGTCCGCTTTGAGACATTGGGCTCGCCGTTCAAGACGCGCGAAACGGTCTTAGACGAAACGCCCGTCTTCCTGGCTACATCCTCGAGCGTGACACGGGTCATGGCGCTTCCGAGTTACCTCAATTGGGTGACATCGATGACAGCGGTGTCAATGTAACATGATTGACAGCGATGTCAATAGCCAGTTCCATGGTAGTTCCAGTACTTTCACACCTGTTCTGGAGCAAGGCCACCCCTGTTGGAGCCTGACAGCGTTGACAATGCCCCGCCGACCGCTATAATGCCAAAGGATTCGCACGCGAGACCCCGGGTTCACGCGCGCCAGATCGGGTATCCAGTCCCCCAAATAGACACCACAAGACAGGAAAACACGGCTATGAAGCAAATCAAAGTTGCCATAATCGGGTGCGGTTTCATCGGAAACGGCAAGCACCTCCCGAGCCTCGTGCGCCAGGAAGGGGTGCAGGTGGTCGCTTTTTGCGACCTGGTGCTCGAGAAAGCGCAGACATCGGCCAAGCAGTTCGGGACGGCAGACGCGCTCGTGTGCACCGACTACCGCGACGTGCTCAATCGCACAGATATCGACGCCGTGCATGTGTGCACGCCCAACAGCACCCACGCCGAGATCTCGATCGCGGCGCTTAAGTCGGGAAAGCACGTGATGTGCGAGAAGCCGATGGCGAAGACGGCGGCTGAGGCCAAGGCCATGCTTGACGCGGCGCGTGAAGCTGGCAAATTGCTGACGATCGGCTATCAGAACCGGTTCCGCGAAGACTCGCTCTTCATGAAGGATCTTTGCGATCGCGGCGAACTGGGCGACATCTACTTCGGTAAGGCGTTCGCCACCCGTCGTCGCGGCGTGCCCACCTGGGGCGTGTTCATGGATAAAGAGAAGCAGGGCGGCGGGCCGCTGATCGACCTGGCCACGCACGCGCTCGACCTGACCCTGTGGATGATGAACAACTACGAGCCCGATGTGGTCCTGGGCGCGACATTCGACAAGATCGCCAAGATCGGCAGCCCGGCCAACATCATGGGGCCGTGGGATCCGGCGGCCTACGAGGTCGAGGACAGCGCGTTCGGCCTTGTCAAGTTCAAGAACGGTGCGACCGTGATGATCGAGTCGTCCTGGGCGTTGAACATGATCGTGTCGAACGAGGCGATGACCATGCTGTGCGGCACTAAGGCCGGCGCCGATATGTTCCCGCCGACCGGCCCGATCGTGCGGACCGCCGACTTCCAGTCGGCGTCGAGCCTGCATGTGCGCGTCAACGGCGAGAGCGCCGGCAAGCTTTACATCCAGAACTACGCGATGGGCGCCGCATTTATCGGCGACGGTAGTCGGCCCGAGGATTTTGACGGCGGCTTCCGGGAATCCGTGGCGTGGATCAAGGCCCTGCGCGGAGAGGCCGAGCTCGTGGTCAAGCCAGAGCAGGCCTACACAGTCACGCGGATCCTGGACGCGATCTATCAATCCGCGAACAGCGGTCAGGCTGTCACAGTCGCCTGAGCGATTACGGACACCATCATGAACGCGTTGATCGGCGACATCGGCGGCACGAAAACCATCCTGGCCGTCTTCTCCACGGAGAAGGGGCCCCATGAACCGTTGGTCGAGAAGACTTATCAAAGCGGCCAGTATCCGTCTCTCGAGGCGATCATCGTCGAGTTCCTGTCCGATGTGAAGCTGCCTGTCGAGCGCGGGTGCTTTGGCGTGGCTGGCCCGATCGTCAACGGACGGGCGCAGATCACGAACCTGACCTGGGTCGTGGACGCGGCGCGGCTGTCGACGGAGTTCGGGCTGAGCCGGGTCGCGCTCCTCAACGATCTGGAGGCCGTGGCGCACGCCGTCTCGATCCTGCGCCCTGAAGACATCCATACCCTGAGCGCCGGCGTATCGGTGGCGGGCGGCAGCCGAGCCGTGATCGCGCCCGGAACCGGCCTGGGCGAAGGTTTCCTGACCAGCGTCGACGGCAAGTACAGCGCGCACGCGTCAGAGGGTAGCCACGTCTCGTTCGGCCCGGTCGGCGAGTTGCAGATCGGGCTGCTGCGGTATCTGAACGAACAGGGCTTCCCGCACGTCAGTTATGAGCGCGTGTGCTCGGGCGCGTTGGGCATCCCGCTGTTGTATGCATATCTCAAGGCGATCAACTTCGCCGAAGAGCCTGCCTGGCTGGCCGAGCAACTGGCGGGTTGCGACGATCCGACGCCCGTGATCTTCAGCGCGGCGCAGGATCCGGCGCGGCCGTGCGCGCTGGCAAACGCCGTGCTCGACCTATTCGTCGAGATCCTGGGCGCCGAGGCGGGCAACCTGGCTCTCAAGGTGCTGGCCACGGGCGGCGTCTACCTGGGTGGCGGCATCCCGCCGCGCATCCTGGCCCATCTCGAAAAACCCGCGTTTCTCGAGGCATTGCGCGCCAAGGGGCGCTTCCGAGAACTGCTGACCAAGGTGCCCGTCCACGTTATCCTTAACGCGAAGGCGGGTCTGCTCGGCGCCGCAGCGCATGGCCTGAGCCTGTAAGACGGCGGCTCGGCCGTTGCAAGTCCGTACGGCGCAACAAGGGTCGGATCCCTATTCGAGGCCGTGTCTCGAACCTGGATCCGACCCTTGTCGTGAGTTCTCGGGTTGGAAGACAAATCGCCGAAAGGCGGAAGGTGAGCGATCGTGACTCCCAATATGGCCGAGCCTGGCAGGAGCCCGGATCCGGCGAAGCAGCGCGCGCTGGGCCTGATCTTTTTCACTATGCTGATGGATATCATGGGCATCGCGCTGCTGGCCCCAGTGGCGCCGCAGATCGTGCTCCTGTATAGCCCGGACGCTTTCATGGTGACCATGGTGACCATGGTCTATGCCGGGGGCCAGTTCCTGGCCTCGCCGATCCTTGGCAAACTTGGCGATCGATATGGGCGGCGGCCCGTGCTGCTGTTCAGCATCCTGGGCCAGGCGGTCGGCTTCTTGATCTTTGGCCTTGGCGGCTCGCTGGGCGTGATTCTGCTGGGTCGTTTGATCGGCGGGATCACTGCCGGCAACCTGGCGACGGCCACGGCCTACATCGCCGATGTCTCGCGCCGGGATGAGCAAGCGAAGAATTTCGCGCTGGTCGGTACCGCCTGGAGCCTTGGCCTGATCATCGGGCCGGCGCTGGGCGGCTTGTTTGGCCAGATCAGTCTGCAGACCCCGGCGCTTGTCGCGGCGGGGTTGGCGCTGCTCAACGCCGTGTTGGGCTACTTCATGCTGGGCGAGTCGCTCCCGCCCGAACGACGCGATCGCGCGCCCTGGCGTCCACGGGATTACAACCCGATCCTGACGATCGTAGAGATGGCCAGGAAGCCCGGTCTGGCTCTGCTGCTGCTGGTATACGCCCTGTTCAGCCTGGCGTTCAACGGTGCGACAAGCACGGCCGCGCTTTTCATCATCGAGAAATTCTCGGCCGTCACCTGGCAGGTCAGTCTGATGTTGATGCTGGGCGGGATCTCGGTGGCGTTGACCAACACCTTTGCCGTGCCGCGCCTCGTGCCGCGGCTGGGTGAACGGTTGGCCGGCGTCGTAAGCCTGGTCGGTCTGGGGCTCGTTTATGTCGGGCTGTACTTTGCGCCGTTCCTGGTGCTGGTCGACTTCATGTACATGCTCGCCAGCAGCATGAACTCCTTCGTTTTTCCCGTGCTGACCACGCTGAGCGCCAAGCGCGTGGGTCTGCGGGAGATGGGGACGTTGATGGGCGTGACCTCGGCCGTGGGCAGCCTGATGAACGTCGCCGGCCCGTTGTACGCAGGCGTGGTCTACGATCATGTGATGCCGGGCGCGCCGTTCTGGATGGGCGCCCTTGTGCTGGCTCTGGCGGCGTGGATGCTCAGCCGCTCGTCCATCGCGCCGGCGCCAGCGCTCGAGGAACTGGCCTAATTCGCCCGGACCCTCACGCGGTTTCGCGCGCCACAAGGCTGCAGCGCGTCGTGACGACGAGCGGCGCCTTGCTGGCCCGACCCTGGAGCAGGGCATCGAAGTGCGTGGCGATCAGCGCCACATGCCCGCTCGAATCGAGCGCGATCGAGGTCAGCCGCGGACGCACCCATTCGCCGAGACTGAGGTTGTCGCAGCCGATCAGCGCCACGTCGCCCGGGACGTTCAGCCCGGCGTCCGTCAGCGCGCGCAGCAGCAATAGACCATACTCATCGTTGTAAGTGAATACGGCGGTCGGCCGCTGGCCCTGCCGCCAGCGTTCGGCAAGCGCGGCAGCCTGGTGTAGATCAAAGTCCAGGTCGACCCGTTCCAGCTCGAGCGCGCGAGCGCGAGCGACGCGTGCGACGCCCTCCAGGCGTTGCCGGCCGATGGCGGCGATGCGTGGGTCGCGCGGCACGATCGCGGCCAGACGTCGGTGCCCCTGCGCAACCAGGTGCTCGGCTGCGAGTACGCCAATAGGTGTGAAGTCGATACTGACGGCCGGCGTCGTCGTGCGCGCTGTCTCTCCGTAGGTGTAGACCAGGATCGTGCGTACGCCGTTGCGCGTCAGGACCCCGACATCCTCCGGGCCAAGCGCGTCGGCCGGCACGATCATGCCGACCGGGTGAAACGATGCGATCTTGCGGATCGTGGCGGCCCGATCGCTCTGGCGGAACAGCCGGAGCATCACGGCGTAGCCGAGCGAATCCACCTGCGCGGTGAGCGCTTGCAAAAACGAGATCGAGCTCTGGTTGTAAGGCCAGTCGAAGAACGGCAGGACGACGAGGTCATTGCGCCCGGCGCGTAAGGCGCTGGCCATCTCATGGGGCACGTAACCGAGCTGGGCTGCGGCCGCGCGTACGCGGGCCCGGGTCGCCTCGCTGATCCGCGCCTTGGGTGTGTTGTTGAGCACGTAGGAGACCGTGGCGCGCGAAACGCCGGCCAGCCGGGCCACGTCCAGGCTGGTTGGGGCAGCCGGTGGGGCGGCGGATTGAGCCGCAGTGGGTTCGTGAGGGCGGGGATCTCCACTTTCCATGTCGACGCCTCTCGGTTGTTGATTGACAAGCAAATCTGAACGTGCTAAAGTCGGATTACACGTGTAATCATGATTGTACACCCGTTTCGGTTATGCCAAAACACGATTTGCGAAAGAGTGACACGTGTAATCTTGGTCGCCATCGACCATCACACCACATAAATCCAAGAGGATACGGCCATGAAGAAGATCAAAGTCGGCATTGTCGGATGCGGTTTCATCGGGATGGGCAAGCATCTGCCCAGCATGATGAAGGTCGAAGGCGTCGAGCCGGTAGCCTTCTGCGACATCGTGCCCGAGCGTGCCCAGGCCGCGGCCAAGCAGTTCGGCGGTCACGACGCGCTGGTGTGCACCGACTATCGCGACCTTCTCAACCGCACTGATATCGACGCGGTGCATGTCTGCACGCCCAACAGCACGCACGCCGAGATCTCGATCGCGGCGATGAAGGCCGGCAAGCACGTGATGTGCGAGAAGCCGATGGCCAAGACCGCGGCCGAGGCCAAGGCCATGCTTGACGTCTCGCGTGAGACGGGCAAGTTGCTGACGATCGGCTATCAGAACCGCTTCCGCGAGGATTCGTTGTTCATGAAATCGCTGTGCCAGCAAGGCGAGCTCGGCGACATCTACTTGGGCAAGGCGTTCGCGACGCGGCGCCGCGGCGTGCCGACCTGGGGTGTGTTTATGGACAAGGAGAAGCAGGGCGGCGGGCCGCTCATCGACCTCGGTACGCATGCCCTCGACCTGACGCTGTGGATGATGGAAAACTACGAGCCGGTCAGCGCGCTCGGGTCGACGTTCGACAAGATCGGCAAGCTGGGCAGCCCGGCGAACAGCATGGGGCCGTGGGATCCGGCGAAGTACGAGGTCGAGGACAGCGCGTTCGGCCTTGTCAAGTTCAAAAACGGCACGACCGTGATCCTCGAGGCCTCCTGGGCGTTGAACACCGTTATCTCGAACGAAGCGATGACGCTCTTGTGCGGCACGAAGGCCGGTGCAGACATGTTCCCGCCCGAGGGCCCTGGCGTGCGAACGGCCGAGGCTCAGGCCGCGCCGACCTACCACGTGCGCGTCAACGGCGAGAACGCCGGCAAGCTGTACCTGCAGAACTATGCGATGGGCGCGGCATTCATCGGCGACGGTAGCCAGCCCGAGCGTTTCGCGGGCGGCACAAAGGAGGCGCAGGCCTGGTTCAGGGCTGTGCGCGGCGAGGCTGAGCTTGTGGTGAAGCCCGAGCAGGCTTACACGGTCACGGCCATCCTCGAAGCCATCTACAAATCCGCGGCTTCGGGCGACATCGTTCGCCTGGGCTGATCAACTAGAAACCGACGCACAGCTGGGGGTGAGCCCGGGGCGGGCACCGCCACGCCGGGCTCGCCCCCCGTTGTGCGTTTCTTCCCCAAGAGGTAAGGCCACAATGAAGAAGTATCGAGTCGGGATCATCGGTTGCGGCGCCATCTTCATGCTTCACGCGTTCCCGCTGCACAAGATGGAGAACGTCGAGATCGTGGCGGTCTGCGATATCAAACCGCAGGCGCTCGAGACGGCCAAACAGCTCTTTCATTGCGACGGCTACAGCGACTACCGTGAGCTGCTCAAGCGCGACGACATCGACGTCGTCCATATCCTGACGCCGCACTACCTGCACGCCGAGATGACGATCGCGGCGGCCGATGCGGGCAAGCACGTGCTCAGCGAGAAGCCGATGGCGATCAGCATCGCCGACGCCCGCGCGATCGTCGAAGCCGGGAAGCGCAACAAGGTCACCATCGGCGTGATCAGCCAGAATCGCTACAACGCCGCGTCGGTGGCTGTCAAAGAGGCCATCGCGAACGGCAGCCTGGGCAAGGTGCTCGGCCAGCGCGTGATCCTCTCGTGGACCAAGCCGGCCTCGTACTATCAGGCCAGCGACTGGCACGGCACGTGGGACAAAGAGGGCGGCTCCCTCATGATCGACCAGGCGATCCACGTGATGGATCTGTCGCGCTGGATCGTCGATGACGAGATCGTTAGCGTCGAGGCCTCGATCGCCAACCGTAACCACCCGACGATCCAGACCGAGGACACGGCCGAGGGCCTGATCCGCTATCGCAACGGCGTGACTTCGGTTTTCTTTGCGACGAACAACTTTACCTTCAACTCGCCGGTCGTGATCGAGACGCATTGCGAGAACGGCACGGCGCTCGTCGAGTTCGACAAGGGCGTGATCACGTACAAGAACGGCAAAGAGTTGACCGTCGTCAACGACCCGACGACCACGATGAACGAGGCCGACTTCAAGGCCTTCTTCAACGAGGACAGCTCGCAGCAGGCCATGCGCACGCTCAAGGAATGGGGCGTGGTGTTCATGCCGGTTACCTGGAAGGCGCCGCGCGGTTATTGGGGCGTGACCCATAACAAGCAGATCGAAAACTACTATGCCAGCCTGGCGGCCGGCGTCCAGCCCGATGTCACGGCCGCCGAGGCGCTCAAGAGCACCGAACTGATCCTCGGGATCTACCAATCGTCCAAAGAGAAGCGGCCGATCGACATCGGCAAGGAGCTGACATGGGCGCCAGAGTCCGCCTGATCGAGCCGAATAGTTTCAAGGCGACGGAAGACGGCTATCGCTTCAACGTGCGCCTGAATTGGTATCGATCGCTCGCGATTTCCTGTATCGAAGACCTCACCGTGACGCTGGATGGGCAGGTCGCCGCACCAGAGACGGTGCGGCTTGAGGTGAACGGCAAGGAACTGACGCTGGCCGAGGCGGAGGAAGCCGTCGAGACCTATTGGTTCGTTCAAGACGGTTTGGGCGTCCACGTGGTCGGGGCGGGGCAGGTCAAAACCGGCGAAACGCATCAGGTCGCAGTGGCGTATGGCATGCGAGCGCCGTACATCGCGATCGGCCCGGGGCGTTTTCTCGTGAACCTCAACACCGAGACAACGACCTGCGTCGCTGCGTGAGGAAAGGACTGACCGAGATGACAAACACCGGGCCGGTTCTCGGAACCACCCTGTACAGCTTCACAAATGAATGGCAGCAGAAGCTCTTTACGCTGGATGGCCTGGTCGAGAAGGTCGCCGCGCTCGGGCTTGGGCCGGCGCTCGAGGTGGTCGGCTTTCAGAGCTTTCGCGATTTCCCTGACGTCTCGGACGAGACGGCCAAGAACTTCCGCGCGCTGCTCGACAAGCACAGCCTGATCCCCAGTTGTCTGAGCGGCAACAGCGATGTCGGTCGGCTCAAGGGCCGGCTGATGACCCAGGACGAGATCGTGGCCTACATCGAGCGCCAGCTGGTCAGCGCCAAAAAACTCGGCTTCCCGGTGCTGCGCATCCAGGCCTTCGTGGGGCCAAAGGTGATGGAGGCGCTCGCCCCGATCGCCGAACGGTACGGCGTTCAGGTGGCCGGCGAGCTGCACTCGCCGCTGAGCGCCGACCACCCCGAGGTGGTGGCGCTGCGCGAGTGCTACGACCGACTTGGCTCGCCCTATGTGGGTTTTGTGCCCGACTTCAGCAGCACGATGACGGCGCCGCCCGAAGGCCACTGGCAAACGCTCCGCGACGACGGCGCACCTGAGGCCCTGATCACCGAGGCCAAGGCGATCTGGCACGACGATCAGCCGGTGCCGGCCAAGTTCGGTGCGCTGGCCGAAGCCGCCGCGAAACATGGCGTCGAGCGGCTGATGGGGCGGATCAACCGCTCGCTTACGATGTTCGGCCACGCGCCCNNCCCGCCACATCCACGGCAAGTACTACCAGGTCGATGCCACCGGCAACGAGCCGGCGATCCCGTATGCCGAGATCATGGCGCTGCTCAAGCGCGAAGGGTATTCGGGCACGATCTCGGCCGAATGGGAGGGTCAGGCCTTCGTCGAGGATGCGATCGGCTTTGAACAGGCGCAGGCCTGGCATGCGATGTGCCGACGGTTGCTTTCGGCATAAACCCGGGAGATCGGCGAGAGAGGGGCTCCGCGCGGCCGGGGCTCC
>DKKP01000161.1 GCA_002455335.1 Anaerolineales bacterium UBA6663
TGGCCGTCGCCCCGCTCACGCTTGCGCCGCCGCCGGCGCGACGCGCGGGCGACCTGCGCGGGCTGTTCAGCGGCGGCACCCTGGCTTATGAGAGCGTCCTCGTGCTTCAGGCGCTGCTCCATCCGCTTTACAGCAATGCCGCGATCACGGCCGACCAGCGCCTGGCCGACGCGCACAAGAGCCACGGCCACACGATCCTGGATCTGGGCGGCGACGAGTTCACTNNCGCGCCCGGCCCTCGACCTTTGGGCCGTGGTCGTCGGCACCGACGCCGACCCGCAAGGCCTTGAGCGCCAGCGCGAGCAGCTAAGCGCCGCTGGCGCCCGGGTCTTCACCGATATCTCGACGGCGTTAGCCGAGATTGCGCTGCGGTTCGCGGTCGAGCCGCCGGCCCTCGGCGCGCCAGTGGCGCTGGATGTGCTCGCCGCGCCGGCCGCGCTCAACGTCGGAGTCGAGTCGTTCCACGACAGCGTACGCGCGCAGGGCGCCGCAGCCGTGCAGGTCGACTGGCGCCCGCCGGCCAGCGGAGACGAGAAGCTCGCCGGCATCCTGGCGCGCATGAAAAAGAAATGATCGGGCGATTTGGGAGAGCGCCGGTGCTCGACCCAAACGTCGACAGGGAAGAAACATGATCGATATCGATGCCGCCAATGCCCAGGCACTGGGCAAGCTGATGGATGCGCGACCGATGCTGATCGGCGTCGCGCGGGCCGTCGACGTCATCCCGGGGATGACGCCCGACCTCTTGCTGCACGCCGGGCCGCCGATCACGTGGGACAGGGCCTCGGGCCCGCTGCGCGGCGCGCTGATCGGCGCCCTGATCTTCGAGGGCCGGGCGCAAAACGAGTCCGAGGCGGTCGCGCTCATCGAGCGCGGCAAGATCCGGCTCGAGCCTTGCCACGAGCACGCCGCGGTCGGGCCGATGGCGGGCGTGATCTCGCCTTCGATGCAGGTTTACGTCATCGAGAACGCCACGCACGGCAACAAGGCCTTCAGCAACCTGAACGAGGGCTACGGCAAGGTGCTGCGCTACGGCGCCTACAGCGACGACGTCCTCAAACGACTGCGCTGGATGAACCGTGAGCTTGGCCCGGCGCTCTCGGCCGCCCTGATCCGCGGCGGCCCCCTCGACCTGCGCGCGCTCATGGCCGAGGCCCTGCACATGGGCGACGAGGGGCACAACCGCAACAAAGCCGGCTCGCTGCTCTTCCTCAAGGCGCTGGCCCCGCACATCGCAGCCGCGACTGCGGACCCGATGCTCGAGGCCGAGATCCTCAAGTTCGTGGGCGACAACGCGCTCAGCGTGCTCAACCCGATCATGGCGGCCTGCAAGGCCATGACCGACGCCGCGCACGGGGTCGAGGGAAGCACACTTGTGACGACCATGGCGCGCAACGGCACCGACTTCGGCATCCGCGTCAGCGGGCTGCCTGGGCGCTGGTTCACGGCGCCGGCCCAGATCCCCGTGGGCCTGTTCTTCTCGGGCTTCTCGCAGGACGACGCCAACCCCGACATCGGCGATAGCGCGATCACCGAGACAGCCGGGATCGGCGGCTTTGCGATGGCGACCGCGCCCGCGATCGTCACCTTCGTCGGCGGGACGCCCAAAGACGCGGCCAACGCCACGCTCGAGATGTACGAGATCACGCTTGGCGAAAGCAAGAACTTCACCATGCCCGCGCTCGACTTCCGCGGCACACCGACCGGCATCGACCTGCGCAAGGTGGTCGAGCTGGGCGTCGCGCCGCGCATCAACACAGGCATCGCGCACAAGAACGCCGGCGTCGGCCAGGTCGGCGCCGGGCTGGTTCGTCCGCCGCTCGAGATCTTCGAGCAGGCGCTCGTGGCATTCGCGGAGACGTATGAGATATAGCTGTTAGCGGTTGGCGATCAGCTCACGCGGCCGCGATAGGGCGTGCCACGTGGCTGACCGCTTGCAGCTGATCGCTGACCGCTACTTCTCACAAGGAGCTCACATGAAGATCTACGACCTCTCGCAACCGCTCAACGCCGATTGTTCGTTTTGGCCGTTCTACCCACCCTTTGAGGTCAAGTACATCAAGCGCAAGGCCGAGCACGGCGTCAACGCGCAGTACATCATGACCTCGAACCACATGGGCACTCACCTCGACGCGCCGCGGCACTTCGTCACGCACGGCAAGACCATCGACCAGTTGCCGCTCGAGTGGCTGATGGGCCCAGGCGTGATCGTCGACCTGAGCGACAAGCTCGACGACCTCGACCTCTTCACCCCTGAAGACATCGAGGCCCGCGCCGAGATCCGCGACGGCGACATCCTCTTTATCCACACTGGCTGGCACAAATACTCGTTCCTGAGCCCGGAGGGCGACGAGGAGCGCTACATCCATCGACATCCCGGGCCGCACTACTCGATCTGCGATTGGCTGCTCAAGAAGAAGATCCATCTCTGGGGCGTCGATATGATCAGCACCGACCACCCCATGAACCTGCCGATCGGGCGCTTCCTGGGCGCGGGTGGGCTCAACCACTGGAAGAAGGTGCGCAACAAGGTCGAGGAGAAGTTCGGGGCCGACCAGGTCGACGTGCTCTTCCCGGATAGCGCCTATCAACTCACGCATAACGCGCTCTTCCCGCACGACTGTGTGCACGTCGAAAACCTCGGCGGCGACATCGGGCTCAAGGAGCTGCACAACAAACGCATCACGCTCGGCGCCCTGCCCTGGAAGTTCCAGGGCGGCGAGGCGGCGTTCTGTCGCGCGGTGGCTTTGGTCGAGTAGCCTTGTAGTCTTGTCGTCAGGTAGTCCTCGATGCTCCGACTACCTGACGACCCGACTACCTGACTATCCGACTACTCGACTACCCGACCACATGACTACTCGACTATTTGGTTCGCCGATCAAACGCAACGAAGACCCGCGCTTGCTCACGGGGCAGGCTCTGTTCGTAGACGATGTCGAGCTGCCCGGGCTATTGCACGTGGCCTTTCTGCGCAGCCCGTTTGGGCACGCAAAGCTGGGGTCCGTCGACGTGGAGGCAGCGCGCGCACTTCCCGGTGTAATCGCTGTATTCACAGCCACCGACCTGGGCGAGTATTGGCAGCCCGGCCCGCCGCTTGTGCCCGAGCCCCCGATTCCGGGCACGGTCTTCCGCCGGCGCACGCAGGTGCCGCTGGCGCGCGACAAGGTCAAACACGCCGGCGAGCCGATCGTCATGGTCGTGGCCGAGAGCCGCTACATCGCCGAGGACGCGCTGACGCTGATCAACGTCGACTACGACCTGCTCCCGGCCGTGGTCGACATCGAACGCGCGCTCGACGCCGACGCGCCGCGCATCCACGAGGACCTCGACTCGAACCTGGCCGCGCGCGTGCATCAGGCCAAGGGCGACTACGCCGCGGCGAAGGCCGAAGCCGACATCGTGATCAAGCGCCGCTTCGTGTACGACCGCGGACCCTCGGCCGCGATGGAGAACCGCGGCGTGGTCGCGCAGTGGGATCGGCGCGCCGGCAAGCTCACGGTCTGGGATACGACCCAGGCACCTGTCGTGATCCGCAACGGCCTGGCCGGCATGCTCGGCCTCTCCGAGCATCAGGTGCGCGTGATCGCGCCCTTTATCGGCGGCGGGTTCGGGCCAAAGATCATGATGTTCTACCCCGAAGAAGTGCTCATCCCCTGGGCCGCGCTGAGGCTCGACCGCCCGATCAAGTGGATCGAGGACCGGGCCGAGAACTTCTACGCCACCACCCAGGAGCGCGGCCAGGTGCACGAGTCGGAGATGGCCCTGAGCCGCGACGGCAAGATCCTGGGTGTGAAAGACTCGTTTGTGGTCGATACCGGGGCCTATAACCCGTATGGCCTGACGATCCCGCTGAACACGCAGTGCACGCTGCTCGGCCTGTACGACGTGCCCGCCTACGAGACCGACTTCGAGCAGGTCTTCACCAACAAGACGATCGTCACCCCGTATCGGGGCGCGGGGCGCCAGCACGGGGTCTTCGTCATGGAGCGCCTGCTCGACCTCGCCGCGCGCGAGCTCGGGCTCGACCGCAGCGAGATCCGGCGCCGGAACCTGCTCCGGCCGTCGCAGTTCCCGCACAACCACCAGATCATGTTTCAGGATTTCGCGCCGCTTGTCTACGACAGCGGCAACTACGCGCCCATGCTGGCGAAGACGCTCGAGATGATCGATTACGAGCGCTTCATCAAGGAGGAGCAGCCCGCGGCACGGGCAGAGGGTCGCGCGCTGGGCATCGGCGTGGTGACCTATGTCGAAGGCACGGGCATTGGGCCGTACGAGGGCGCGCGGGTCCAGGTTCAACCTTCCGGCAAGGTGACTGTGGCGACCGGCATCGGCACGCAGGGCCAGGGGCACTACACGGTCTTCGCCCAGATCGTCGCCGACCAGCTTGGCGTCGACGTCCGTGATGTCGAGGTGGTTACCGGTGATACCGATTTGTTCTACTGGGGCGCCGGCACCTTCGCCAGCCGCGGCGCCGTCGTGGCAGGCAATGCCATCAACGAAGCCGCCAAAGACGTGCGCGCCAAGATCCTGTCGCTGGCCTCCGAGGAGCTCGATGCCGCCGAGGATGAGCTCGAGCTCGGCCAGGGCGAGGTCAGGGTCCGGCGCGGCCCACCGCGGGCGATCAGGCTGGGCGCGCTCGCGCAGCG
>DKKP01000038.1 GCA_002455335.1 Anaerolineales bacterium UBA6663
CTCGCCGCGCGGATCGTCGTCGAGCAGGTCATCAACAAGCACGACTCCAAGCTGCACACAGGCCAGCGCCGCCGCAGCCGGCAACACCGCGCCCGGCTGAGCACCCAGGGCTTCCCCCACGATCAGGGGCAGGCGCCAGGCCGACGGCGCACTCGCCCCGCCGCGCCGCGCGATCCTGCCCAACTCGGGCAACGCACGAACACCCTCCAGCTCCAGCACAGCCGAGAGGATGCGTTGATCCGTGTCCGTCATAGCTATCTCCTGCGGCAAGCCCGCCAACGTTTGGCGGGCTTGCTNNTCCAGGTGAACCAGTACGCCAGGGCGCCGGCGTCAAGGCGCCGCGACTCGGCCCGCGCGACCGCGCGCAACTGCCGCCAGTGCGCGGTCGAGCCGGCATCGACGTTCGAAAGGGCCCGATGGAATTCCTGCATCGACATGTTCGTTGCTCCTGCGCCAGACATGGCGCGCTTCTTTCAGATGGCGTGAATCGATAGGATCGCTGTGCCGCGACGGCGCGTGTGTAGGTGATGGCTCCTCCGTGCCCGCGTCATCGTGACCACGCAGGCTGCTGCTTGGCGGGCCGGTCCGACGTCGCGGCGGGCTTACCAGGCCCGCCTCCGCGCCGCGATCGCGCCCGATCTTTTTGTCAGGTTTTTCGTCGCAGCGGGATCGCACCCAATACCGATACGACCTCCGGCGGTTGCGCATCTCGGCCGGGGCTGACAACACCGGATACCACTGGCATCCGGTTGCCCATGCACACCCGCCCGGCCTCCGCTTCTGGTAAAGTCACCGCATGCGACTGCGCTTCTTTCCTTACCTTGATTACGCCGTCCTCATCGCCTCGCTGGTCGTGATCACGGCCTACACCTACGCCCTGTTCATCGCACTGCCTTACTTCGGCTTCGAACAGATCGACCAGGACGGGACGATCCAGCTGGTCTTTCAAGATCAGCCCGGCGGCGTGCGCCTCGGCGATCGGGTGCTCAGCGTCGATGGCCAGGGCCTCGACGCCTTCCGCCAGGATCAGCGCCGCACGCTCTGGGGCCAGCTCGCCCCGGGCGAGACCATCACGCTCGAGGTCGAGCGCGCCGGCCAGCCCCTCACCGTGACGCAGACCGCGCAACCCCTGGTCGTCGCCGAGTTCGAACAACGCCTGTTCAGCCAGTGGTTCCTGGCCTGGTTCTTCTGGCTCGGCGGCCTTGTCATCGCACTCCTCGTCCGCCCGCGCGATCTGCGCTGGCGCCTGCTGATCGCGTTCAGCGCGGTCACCGCGCTGTGGCTCAGCGCCAGCACGCTCTCGCGCTGGCATCTCTGGGAGAGCGCGATCGTCCTCCGCGCCGCGATCTGGGCCAGCGTCCCGATTTCGCTCCACCTCCACCTCCGCTTCCCGACCCCGCTGGCCGCGCGTTGGCGCTGGGTGTGGATCGGCCTGTACGGCGGCACAGCCGTGCTGATCGCGCTCGAGGCCCTGCAGCTCGTCGATCAAAACGCGTTCGCGCTTGGGATGTTGATCGGGCTCGGGAGCATGCTCGTGATCTGGGTCTGGCGCGCAGTGCGCCGCGAGCCCATCCCCGGGCTCGGCCTGCTCCTGGTCGCCGCGATCGCGGCCCTGCTCCCCGTCCTCACCTTCGGCGTGATCGGGTCGGCCGCGCCCACCACAGTCACGGGCGCGGCGCTCGGCCTGCTCGCCCTGCCCATCCTGCCGCTGGCCAACGTCTACATGGCCGCCCGCCGCCAGCTGGGCGGGCTCGAGCTGTGGGCCAACCGCGCCATCGCCGGCTATCTGTATGCCATGGGCTTGATGTTCCTGGCCGGCCTCGTCGCCGCGCTGAGCTGGGGGGCGGCGCCCGATGGCGCCACCTTGCTGGCCGGCGCCGTGCTCGTCATCGGCCTGAGCGCGCTTGTGACGCCTTTCGCGTTCCCGCCCTTCCAGCGCCTGATCGAACGCCGTCTGCTCGGCCTGCCGCTCGACCCGGCCCGCATGCTCGAGAACTACACAGCCCAGATCGTGGCCGCGACCGACCTCTCCGCCCTGGTCCAGACGCTGCGCCAGCGCGTGTTGCCCTCGCTGCTCGTGCGCCAATCGGCGCTGTATCGTTTCTCGGAGGATGGCGAGGCCGCGCTGGTCTACGCCACAGACCTGACAGGCGGCGATCTGCCCGACTCCGCCACGCTCGCCGCCTGGCGCGCGGGTCAGGCCGAGGGCGCCGGCTGGGTGCGTTTGCCTCTGCCCCTGACCGTCGACGGCGACCCGATCGGGTTGCTCTTGCTCGGCGCCCACGACCCTGATGATGTGTACACGAACTCCGAGCGCGTTACGCTGCGCGCCATAGCGGATCAGACAGCGATCGCGCTGGCGCACGCCATCCGCACCGAGCAGCTGCGCCTGCTCTTCCAGGCCAACATCGAACGCCACGAGGCCGAGCGCGGCGCGCTCGCCCGCGACCTGCACGACGCCATCCTGCAGCAGATGGCCGTGCTCGCCGGCCACGCGCTCAGCCCGGCCGGCGAACAGGCCTACGACGCCATCGTCAGCCAGACCCGCCAGATGATCAGCGGCCTGCGCCCGGTGATGCTCGACTACGGCCTGGCCGGCGCGCTCGAACAGCTCGCCGACGACCTCGCCGAACGCACAGGGCCCGTGCCCGATCTGCGCGTCACGATCGACGGCGAACAACGCTTCTCGAGCCTGGTCGAGCAGCACGTCTACCGGATCGTCCAGCAGGCGACCGAGAACGCGCTTAAACACGCCCGCGCCTCCGTGATCGAGATCACGGGCCGCCTCGAGCCCGATGCCCTGATCCTGCACGTGAGCGACGACGGCATCGGCCTGCCACCTGAGGTCAGCACGCATCTCGGCGCCCTTGTCGCGCAACGCCACTTCGGGCTGGCCGGCATGCTCGAACGCGCCCAACTCGTCGGCGCCGGCCTGAGCATCAAGCCCCGGCCCGAGGGCGGCACCACGGTGACCGTCCGCTGGCCCAGATGATTGCGGCATTTGCGATGTGCGATTTGTGATTTGTGATTTGCGATCGCGTGTCGGCCACACTTCGAGGATAGGGCCGGGATGTTGCACATCCTGCGACAGGGGTTGAACCGCGAAGACGCAAAGGGCGCGTGTAGAGGGTGAGGCATGCCTCACCCCTACTTCGCGCCCTTCGCGTCTTCGCGGTTAACTTGGCTTTTCGCGGTTGGCGGTGTGGTTCGGGTCGGCCGGGACGGGCGACGTTATCGCCGTTCCTCGTGGACGGCCACGCTGATCACGGCCGCGGCCTCAGCCACCTCCTCAGGCGTCGTCCCGACGCCCAGGCTCAATCGCAACGCCGCCGCCGCCAGGCCCGCATCGCGCCCCATCGCCAGAAGCACGCCGGAGGGCTCAGCCTGGCCGGCGTGGCAGGCTGAGCCGGTCGAGCAGGCCACCCGGTCGCGAATGCGCGCCAAAAGGG
>DKKP01000224.1 GCA_002455335.1 Anaerolineales bacterium UBA6663
TGCCGGCCAGAAGGCCGGTCAGCGCGGCCGCCTCGGCGCTCACCACAGTGGTGGCGGCCGGCGACTCGGTCACCGTGGGCAGCCACGCGCGCGGGATCTCGAGGGCCGCGAGCATCTCGTCGGACCAGGCCCGCGCGCCGACGTCGAACAGCGAGGTGCCCGACGCATCGGAGACGTCGCCGAAGAAGCCGCCGCTCAACTTGTAGCGGACGTAGTCCTTAGGCAGCAGCACTGTCCCGATGCGCGCGTAGTTCTCGGGCTCGTGTTCTTTGACCCAGGCGATCTTGGGCGCCGTGAAGCCGGTCAGCACCGGGTTGCCGGTGAGCGCGATGACGCGTTCGGCGCCGACCCGCGCCGTGATCGCGCGGCATTGCTCGGCCGTGCGCTGGTCGTTCCAGAGGATGACCGGCCGAACCAACTTGCCGTGCGCGTCGAGCGTCACCAGGCCGTGCATCTGGCCGGTGAGGCCCACACCCACGATGTCACTGCCGCTGAGGCCCGCCTGGGCCAGCGCCGCGCGGATGCTCTTCACCGTCGCGTCCCAGAAGAGCTCGGCCGATTGCTCGGTCCAGCCCGGTCGGGGCGTCTCGTACGGATACTCCGCCGCGGCCACTGTCACGACCTTTCCGCGCTCGTCGATGACGAGCGCCTTGGTCGCCGTGGTCGAGGTGTCGATGCCGAGCAGGTACTTCATGGCCACTCCTTAGCGGACGCCCAGGAGCACCTCGATGGTCAGTTGATCGAGCCGCTCGTAGGGCAGCCCGCGCAGCGCCAACGAAGCGGGTTGCAGGTCCCGGCTCTTGAGCGCCGCGGCCTTTTCGGTCGAGTAAGCGCCGGTCAGCGGGGCGAGCGAGCCGTCGTCCGCGTTGATCTCGGCCACGAGCGCCTGGATGTCGGGATCGGCGTTCCAGCGCGCGGCCTTCTCCTTGAGGATCAGATACGTGCGCATGCAACCGCGCGCGAAGTCTTTGACGCCCTCGTAATCCTCGGTGCGGTACGCGTGCGCGTCAAAATGCCTGGAGCCGTTGTACTTCACATCCTCAAGGAATTTGACGAGCAAGAACGCGTTCTTGGGGTTGACGGCCCCGAAACGAAAGTCTTGATCGTAGCGGCTTGGGTTCTGGTCATTGAGGTCGATGTGGAAGAGCTTGCCGGCATCCCAGGCCTGCGCCACGCCGTGCAGAAAATTGAGCCCGGCCATGGTCTCGTGCGCGACCTCGGGGTTGACGCCGACCATCTCGGGATGATCGAGCGTGTTGATGAAGGCCAGGGCATGGCCGACCGTGGCGAGGTAGATGTCGCCGCGCGGCTCGTTGGGCTTCGGCTCGAGCGCGAATTTCAGATCGTACTTCTGATCCTTCGCGTACCCGCACAGGAAATTCAAGGCCTCTCGGAAGCGCTTGCCGGCCTCGACGGGGTTCTTCGTCGCATCGCTCTCTGTGCCCTCGCGGCCGCCCCAGAAGACGTAGACCTTCGCGCCGAACTCGACGCCCAGATCCATCGCCTTCATGGTCTTCTGCAGGGCATAGGCGCGCACCTTGGGGTCGTTGCTGGTGAAGGCGCCGTCCTTAAAAACAGCGTCGCGGAACAGGTCGGTGGTCGCCATCGGGACGACCAGCCCTGTCTCGTCCAGGGCTTTGCGGAAGTCTTTCTTGATGGCCGCGGCCTCGGCCGGCGTGGCATCGACCGGGATCAGGTCGCTGTCGTGATAGTTGACGCCGTACGCGCCGACCTCGCCGAGCAGCCTGACGAGATCGGCCGACGACTTCGGATCGCGCACCGGGCCGCCGAACGGGTCGCGGCCGACGCTGCCGACAGTCCACAGGCCAAAGGTGAACTTGTGCTCGGGCAGGGGTTGGAAATTGGACATGGGTTTCTCCGAAGGGGGATCCGCCGCGCCTGGCGCGGCGAGCTCCATGAGAATGGCGAATGCGTTACGAGTCGTTGCGTTTGAGATAGACGTCGAGCAGCACGGCGAAGACCAACACCGAGCCCTTGATGACATAGGTCAGCGCGGGCGGCGCGTTGAGCATCTGCAGACCCGTGCTCAGGCTGGCCATGATCAGGCCGCCGATCATGGCCCCCGGGATCGTGCCCACGCCGCCCAGGGTCGACGTGCCGCCTAAGATCGCGCTGGCGATCACGTCGAGTTCGTAGCCGCCGCCGGCGCCGATCGTGCCGTAGCCGACGTACGAGGCAAGCACGACGCCGGCCACGCCGCACAGGAAGCCCATCAACACAAAAATCAGAAAGATGTTGCGCTTGATGCTGATGCCCGAGAGCCGCGCGGCGTCGCGATTGCCGCCGATCGCATAGGCGTAGCGCCCGAAGCGCGTGTTGTTTGAGACGTAGGTCACCACGACCGCAATCAGGGCGAGCAGCAATACCGGATACGGGATGCCCGGGGCGATGCTATAGGAGTTCACCACGCCGACATAAACGACCAGCAGGACGGTGTAGGCCGCGATCTTGAGTACGTCGACGGTCAGCGCGGGCAGGGGGAAGCCGTAACGGCGCTTGTTGCGTCGACCGTTGAGCATGTTGAAAACCAGAAAGGCCGCGATCACTGCCACGAGGCCCCAACTCAGCTCAGCGGGCAAATAGCCCTGGCCGATCTCCGAGAAGACGGGCTGGTTGGCCGGGATGGTCTTGCCTTCGGTCTGCAACAGCACAAGCCCCTGGAGGATGAACAGGCTCCCCAGTGTGACGATGAAGGCCGGCACCCGCAAATAGGCGATGATGTAGCCCTGCGCGATGCCCCATAGGGTGCCGACGCTCAGGCCCACGATGACTGAGCTGATTGCCGCCAGCGCCGGTTGGTCCGGGAAGACCGTGGTCCAGGTGTTGGCCTGCAAATAGGCGACGATCACCGAGACGTACCCGGCCAGCCGACCGACCGACAGGTCGATGTTGCCCGTCACGATCACGAGCACCATCCCGGCCGCCATCAGCGATGTCACCGACATCTGCCGGAACAGGTTTGAGATGTTCTGCGGCGAGACGTAGCTGCCCTCGGTCGCGACCGCGAAGTAGCCCCAGATCGCGACGAGCGCCACGATCATCGTGTAGGTCTGGAAGTCCTGTCTGAACCGCCGCGTGAGGCCCGAGAGAAGCGTCTTTTGCGGTTGAGCGGGTTGAGTCACGGTTGAATTCGACATGCCTGCCTCTTCTTGGCGTCCTCGTGGCCGGCTCAGGCCAGGCCCGTGGCCAGGGTCATGATCCGTTCCTGTGTGGCCTCGCGGGTGTCCAGGGTGCCCTGCGAACGGCCCTGCCACATGACCATCACCCGATCGCTCATGCCGAGCACTTCCTCAAGCTCGCTCGAGATCATGATGATCCCGATCCCGCGCTCGGCCAGCGCGTTCATCAACTTGTAGATCTCGTACTTCGCGCCGACATCGATGCCGCGCGTTGGGTCATCCATGATCAGGATCTGCGGGTTCGAGAGCAGCCACTTGGCCATGACCACTTTCTGCTGGTTCCCGCCGGAGAGCGAGCCGACCGCCACCTGCACGCTGGGCGCCTTGACGGCCAGGTCCTGGGCCATGCGTGTGCTGGCCGCCAGTTCGCTGTCCTCGTCGACAGCCAGCGACCCGCCGAACTGGCCCAGATTCGCGAGCGAGATGTTCCTCACGATCGACTGCGGCAGCACAAGGCCGAAGCGTTTACGGTCCTCGGGCACAAGCCCGAGCCCGTGCCGCATCGCCGCCTGGCTGCCCTTGATCTGCACGGGCTTCCCATCGAGTTTGACGGCGCCGCTCGTGACATTCGCGAACTCGCCAAAGAGCGTCATCACAAGTTCGGTCCGGCCGGAGCCCATCAGCCCGGCGATGCCCAGGATCTCGCCTTTGCGGAGCGCAAACGACACACCCTTGAGCACTTCGCGGCCCGCCCACTCGGCGTGTAGATCCTGCACTTCGAGGATCACGTCGCCGGGCTGGCGCGCGCCGCGTGGGAAGCGCTCCTTCATCTCGCGCCCGACCATCAAGCCCACCACCTTCTCCGGGGTGAGCTCGGCTGTGGGCTGCGAGCTCACGACCTTGCCATCTCGCAGCACAGTCAACTGATCGGTGATGCGGAAGAACTCGTTCATCTTGTGCGTGATGTAGATGCAGGTCACGCCGCGCGCCTTGAGCGTCTGCAAGATCTCCATCAGCCGGTCGATCTCGACCTCCGACAACGCGCTTGTCGGTTCGTCGAGGATCAGCACCTGGGCGTCCTCGGAGAGCGCCTTGGCGATCTCGGTCATCTGCATCTGGCCAATGCCCAGGTTGCGCACCACATCTTGCGGGCGCACGTCGAGCCTGTACTTCTCAAGGATCGAGCGGGTTTCCGAATGGAGCCTATCCCAGTCGATCGAGCCGCGCTCGACAGGCTCGCGGCCGAGAAAGATATTCTCGGCCACGGTCATCGCCGGCACCAGGGTCAGCTCCTGGTAGACGATGGCGATCCCTTCGCGGACGGCCGCCTGAATGGCGCTGTTCTGCAACTTGAGTTCTTTGCCGTTGTACAGCACAGTGCCGCTATAAGTGCCGTAGGGGTAGACGCCGGCCAGGATCTTCATCAGCGTCGACTTGCCGGCCCCGTTCTCGCCGCACAGGCCGTGGATCTCGCCCCGTTTCACTTTGAAGCTGACGTCGCTCAAAGCGGTGACGCCCGGAAACTCCTTGGTGACGTTGCGGAACTCGAGGATCGTGTCTTCGCTCATGGCTCACCTGACCCGGGCGGCCCACCGCGTCCGGCGTTTTGCCGGGCGCGGTGGGCGCTTCGATCACGGGGGCGCCGAACGCCGTGCCCTTAAGGCTTGGGCGGGCGGTCGTTCTCCGGGATGTCACGGTACACGTCATCGTACGCCTGGAACTCCGACTTGACCACCAGGTCGTAGACGTTGTCTTTGTTCACCTGATCGACCGGCAGGAACAGCGAAGGGACGTCGCCGGTCTTGCTATCGTCGTTGGTCAGCTCGGCCATGGTGTACGACTTCAGCTCGGGCACGGTCGTGCCGGTGAGCAGGGCGTCCATCAGATCGACGGCCTCAGGCACCAGGTTGCGGATGTCCTTGAGGATGCTGACGGTCAGTTCGCCCTTGACGATGCTGTTGCACCCGTCGGCTGTGGCGTCCTGACCCGAGATCGGGACGGAGCCGGCAAGGCCCTGGGCCTTCATCGCCTGCAGGGCGCCGAGCGCGGTGCCGTCATTGGAGGCCACGACCGCATCGATGTCGTTCTGCTGCGCGGTGAGGATGTTCTCCATGATCTTCTGGGCGTTGGCGGCGTCCCAATTGTCGACCCACTGATCGGCCACGACCTCGATGGTGCCGTTGTCGACGTAGGGCTGCAGCACCTCGTCCTGGCCCTTGCGGAACAGGATGGCGTTGTTGTCGGTCGGCGAGCCGCCCAGCTTCACCAGGCGCACCGGCCCGTTGGCGGCCACGTCCCAGTTTTCGATGTCAAGC
This sequence comes from Anaerolineales bacterium UBA6663, assembly GCA_002455335.1. Taxonomy (GTDB): domain Bacteria; phylum Chloroflexota; class Anaerolineae; order Anaerolineales; family UBA6663; genus UBA6663. The sequence goes on from DKKP01000224.1 coordinate 5,456, forward strand.
GCGGTCAGCACGCCCTGAGCTTGCTGCCGCCCGACTTCGACGTTGTTGAACGACAGGTAGGCCGCGATGTTGGCCGACTTGATCAGCCGGTCGTAGGCGAGCACCTTGACGCCAGCCGCGGCCGCCTTGTCCACCGACGTCGCCGCTGCGTCGCCGTCCTCGGCGACGATGATCAGGCCTTTGACGCCCTGGGCGACCATGTTGTCGATCTGGTCGTTCTGCAGCTTGACGTCGTGGTTGGCTTCCTGCACCACGACTTCGTAGCCTTTGGCCTCGAGCAGGGCCGTCATCTGGTCGGCCTCGATCTTCCAGCGCTCGGTCGCGAAGTCCGAGAACGACAGGCCGATCTTGATTGTGTCCGCTGCGGCCGGGGCCTGAGTGGCCGCCGGGGCCGGGGTGGCAGCTGGGGCGCAGGCCGCGATCAAGCTGGCGGCTGCCACCATCGAAATGAGTTGATAACCGATGCGCGATAACGTGCGTTTCATGAATGTCCTCCTGATCAGCGCGATTGCCGTAGTTGATTGGCTTCGATAAGACTCTGGTGGGGTATGGCAACGCTCCCTTCTGAGATCAGCGACGGGCCGCGCCGGTCGGGGGCGCAACAGCCTCGGCCCGCGTCACTTCTAGCGGTTGCGAGAGGATGCGGTGAAAGATGGACGCGACCCCGCCCATCACGCTCGCTTCAGTGCCGTAGGTGGCAACAACGATCTCGGTCTTGTCACGCGACGCGCGGAGTGCGCGGCGTTCCACCTCGGCAGTCAGGCTCGGCATCAGGAACGCGTGGCCCTGGCACAGAGCGCCCCCAAGCACGACGCGTTCGGGATTGAGGGCGTTGATCAAGTTGGCCAGCCCGATCCCAAGATATCGACCCGTTTCAGCAAGCGCATCGCGGGCGACGCCGTCGCCGGCGCGAGCAGCATCCACCACATCCGGCACAGTCAGGCGGCCCCAATCGCCGCCGCACGTCGTCGTGAGCGTCGATGGCCGTCCGCCCTCGACCGCCTCACGCACCCGGCGGAAGACGGCCCATTGGCTGACAAACGTCTCCCAACAACCGAAGTTGCCGCAATTGCACTGCGCGCCGTTGGGATCCATCGTCATGTGGCCGACTTCGCCGGCAAAGCCTGCTGCGCCGGGCAGTACCTCGCGGTTGAGCACGATCCCGCCGCCAAGGCCGATTCCGGCGCTCACATACAGGACGAAGTTGACACCGCGCGCGGCGCCGAAGTAGCTCTCGCCCAGCGCCGCAAGGTTTGCCTCGTTGGCGACCTCGATCGGCATTTTGAACTTGCGCTGCAGCCGGGCCTTGAGTGGCACATCCGCCCAGCCCAGATTGGGGGCGAAGAGCAAGGTGCCGGCTGTCACGTCGACCAGGCCAGGCACGCCCAGGCCCAGGCCGAGCAGCCGCATGCCCTGGGCGTGCGCATACTGACACGCATCCTGCAGGACGGCGTCCAGCAGGTCGAGCACGACCTCCTGACGTTCGCGCGGCCGCGTCGTCTCCCGGCGCCGCCAGACCACGTCGCCCGAGAAGTTCGTCAAGATGACGAGGACGAAATCAACACCGATCTCGGCGCCGATGATGTAACCGGCCCGCGGGTTGAGGCTCAGCCGAATGGCGGGCCGACCGATGTCGCCGACGTCGGTCCCGCTCTCGTGGACGAAATCCGACTCGAGCAACTCGCGGACAAGGCTGGTGACGGTCGCCTTGTTGAGCCCCGTCAATTGGGCCAGATGGGTTCGCGAGAGTGGGGCGTCACGCCGCAGATACTCCAGGATGAGGGCGATATTCAACTCCCTCATATGGGTGTGGTCCACATTGCGCATGACGTTTCAACCCTGACGGTGCCCAACCCTAGGACGTGCCCGATAGTTTGTTTAGATAATCAATTAAAAGCATGGTATCCTATTTTTCGGCGGAGTCAATATGATCGTTTGTTGGTAAACAAAATATAGTCGGGTCGGCGTCGCCTGGCGCCCGCATGGTGAACCCGACTCATTCAAGGAGTGACCGACATGCCTGGACTCGGACCCGTCGAACTGATCGTGATTCTGGTGATCGTTCTGCTCATTTTTGGTGCTGGCCGATTGAGCCGTATCGGTGGAGAGCTGGGCTCGGCCATCAAAGGTTTCCGGGAAGCTGTGAAGCCCGAAGACGATAAGCCCTGATTTGCGGCGAGCGCACCGCGTCGTCCAGCATCGCGGATTCGGGCCAGAACCGAGGTCTGCCCCTCGCGGCCGCTCCAAACCCAGCGTGCGCCGGTTGGAAGAGCGGCGTCCGCTCCAGATGCCGTGGAATCGCACGGCATGTTGCCCGGGACGCGCCATGCTGCGCCGAAATCTACGCGGCTCGGTCGGGCCGTCTGGCGCGCGGTGGCTGAAGGGATCGCCGGACGGACCACCTCGTTTGGGTGACGCGAACCCCGGCTCTGGCCATTCTGAATCTAAGCCGACAAACAAGCTCTTGAAAGACCAATCGAAAACTCGCTCTTGACAAGGGTGAAAAGCTGCCAATAATGACTGTTATCGTTCCCGGAAACAATACCGGAAACGATTTCCTACGGACCCATGAAAAGAGCGACGAGAACCGTCACCATCCGCGATGTGGCCCGGCGATCCGGCGTTTCGGTTACGACCGTTTCCCGGGTACTGAATAATCGTCTGGACGTTGCCGAAGAGACCACCAAAAAGGTCCAGGCGGTTGTCCACGATCTGGGGTATGGGTCCAGTCTGGCGGCGAGAGGTCTGCGCAGTCGCCGGACCAATGTGATCGGGTTGATCATCCCGGAGGTGGCCTCGCATTACTGTCAGGAGATCCTTCGCGGGGTCAACCGCACCATCGCGCTCCTCGACAAGAACCTGATCATCTACACAAGCGGGGTGCTGCAACGCGAGAACATCGCGCTCCATGAACGCTCGTCGGTCGGTCTGCTCAATGGCGGCATCGCCGATGGCGTGATCGTGGTCACGCCAACCGCCACGCAGTTCGCCACCGATGCCCCGCTTGTGATCATCGACCCGAACAACGACAACCCAAGCTACCCGGCGATCATCGCAACCAATCGTGAAGGCGCGCTGTCGGCCGTCGACTATCTGATCAGCCTTGGTCACCGTCGTATCGCCCACATCTCCGGACGGCGGGAGTTGATCAGCTCGGTTCAGCGTCTCCAAGGCTATCGAGAGGCGCTTGAGGCAGCCGGGATTCCGGTGGATGAGGAGCTGATCGAGATCGGTGATTTCTCGACCGCCACGGCCATCCCGTGTGTCCGGAACCTGTTGGCTCTGACCGATCGCCCAACGGCGATTTTCGCGTCGAACGATATGACGGCCATTGCTGTCTACGAGGTCGCGGCGGAGATGGGCTTGCGCATCCCGCAGGATCTGTCGGTGGTTGGGTTCGACAACTTGCGCGAGTCGGCCTTTCTTTTTCCGCCGCTGACGACGGTCGATCAGTCGGTTGAGAAGATGGGCGCCATGGCGATGGAGATCCTTGTCAAGCTGGTCAAAGGCGAACCCCTGACCCCGGAGGCAGACGATGCGCCCTATCTGGTCAAGGTGCCGACCCAACTGGTTGTGCGGGGTTCTTGTGCGCCGGTATCGCCGCGATCGCCAACGAGAACCCATAACGCTGACTCGGCCGTCTCACGGTGAGGCGTTTCATGGATAAGTGGGGAGGAAGCCTATTGCAGCAGCCCTGACCTAGCACTCTGGCGCCAGACGCGATCGATCAAGTCATCACACCAATCGTTCAGCTAACACAAGGAGGCAGAGATGTCTCAACGAATGAGCCGCCGCGAGTTTATTAAGTTCCTGACGACCACCACGGGCGGCATTGTGCTCGTGTCCTGTGGTCAGCAGGCCACCCCCAACGCGACCACACCCGACACGATCACGGTCGTGGAGACGAAGGAAGTTGAGGTCGTCCGCGAGGTCACCTCGACACCTCCGCCGGTCGTCCAGGAAGCGGTGGCGGATGTGCTTGGCACATTCCCGCGCCGTGAGACCCTGATTGTTCGACAACTCACCGGCCGGGTCGGCACGCCCGACAACATGAATCTGTGGGTGGGCTGGAAGTGGCAAGACCGCGGCCTGCAGAACCTGGCCGACGAAGCGCTGTGGTCGGTCGATTTCGCCACCGGCGAGATCGTCAGCGGCCTGGCCGACGGTGATCCGACCTACACCGCGGACTTCACAAGCCTCACGATCCCGCTGCGCCAGGGCGTCGCCTGGAACGACGGCCAGCCCTTCACGGCGGCCGACGTGGTCTTCACGGTGGAGACCCTGCAGAAGTTCGACGGCCTCAACGGCCATAGCTTCTTCGTGGATAACGTGGCCTCGGTGGAGGCCGTGGACGATCACACAGTCAAGTTCGATCTGAAGCAGGCCAATTCCCGGTTCCACACCACCTTCCTCGATCGCTGGGGCTGCACGCGCATCATGCCCAAGCACGTGTTCGAGAAGGAAGCCGACCCGGTCCAGTTCGGCTTCAACCCGTACGTCGGCTGCGGCCCTTACAAGCTGCACAGCTACGATCCTCAAGGCTTCTGGACGGCCTGGGAGAAACGCGAAGACTGGGCAAAGAGCCCGACCGGCATCCTCTATGGCGAGCCCAAGCCCAAGTTCATCGTCATCCAGGCATTCGACAACGAAGGCGCCCAGATCTTGGCGCAGTTGACCCATCAGCTGGATGTGGCCGAGCTCTCGGCCGATGGCCTCAAGGCGCTCCTCGCGCAGTCCGCGACCTCACGCGCGTATCAGCCGACCTTCCCGTTCGTGGTCAACAACGACCCGGCCATCACCGGCCTCGTGTTCAACACAGCCCGCGCTCCGTTCGACAACCTGGATGTCCGCTGGGCGCTCCTGCTGGCGATCGAGATCGTGGAGTTCATGAGCATCGCTGTGGACACCACTGGTACCGTCAGCCCGATCCACGTCCCGCACCTTGGACCGTATCCCAAGCTGTACCATGGGCCGATGCAGGAGTGGCTGAAGTCTTTCACCATCGACGTCGGCGACGGCGAGACCTTTGCGCCCTACGATCCGGATGTGCCCGCGCGTCTGGCCGCTTCGGCCCGCAGCCGCGGCTATGTCTTCCCGGAGACCCCCGAGTTCCTCGAGACGGCCTTCGGCCTGGGCTGGTATAAGTTCGCGCCGGAGATCGCCACCAAGCTGCTCGAGAAGAACGGATTCTCGAAGGACGCGAACGGCCAGTGGCTGCTGCCCGACGGCACGCCCTGGAAGGTCGTGTTCATGGCGGGCACGGTGCTCACCAACCACGAGGCGCGCAACGCCCTGGCGGCCGTGCAGCAGTGGAAGAAGTTCGGCATCAACGCCGAAGTGCTCAACACCGAGAACGCAGCCGACCTGACGGCTGTCGGCGACTTCGACATCTACGGTGTCTGGCCAGGTCGCGAGCCCTGGGGCGCCGGACCCGACCTGTATCGCGTGCTCGACGACTGGAACTCGGCCTACATCAAGCCCGTGGGCGAGCGCAATCAGGCCAGCTATGCGTCGCGCTGGTCGAGCCCGGAGATGGACAACGTCATCAAGGAGTTGCGCGAGACCGATCCGTTTGATACGGAGAAGGTCGTGGCGGTGGGCATCGAAGGCCTCAAGGAGGCCGTTCGGAACATGCCCGGCGTCCCGACGTACGGGTACATCGGCTTCGTGGGCTGGGATGAGCAGTATTGGACCAACTGGCCCGGCAGCGAGAATGCCTACAACGCGCCGTACACCCACTGGCCCAACTTCAAGTACTTCACGCCGTTCCTGAAACCCACCGGGAACTAGGCAACCATCCGTGTCTGGTCAATCTGGGCGGGCGAAATGCCCGCCCAGATTGCGCCTTCGTTCGGCTGTCAGACGTCCAGCGGCACGCGGCGAGCCCGTTATGTCTGGGGTCTGTTGGATGAGCTGTTCATATCACGTGAGGTAGGCGCCATGACGTTTCTGAAGAGGTATCTCATCCCTCGTCTGATTCAATACGTGTTGGTCATCTGGCTTGGCATCACGGCCGTATTCCTGATCCCGCGGGTCCTTCCCAGCGACCCGGTCATGGCCATGATCGGCATGATGCGGGCGCGCGGTTCCACACTCGAGCCTGGCGCGATGGACGACATCATCGCCGACCTGACCGAGATGTATGGGCTCGAGGGCTCCTGGCTCGATCAGTACTGGGCCTTCTGGGGTCGGTTGTTCCAGGGCGACTTCGGCGTATCGTTTTTCAACTTCCCAGCGCGCGTCAATGATCTGATCGGCAACGCCATGCCCTGGACGCTCGGGCTGCTGCTGACCACGACGATCCTCACGACCGTGTTCGGCAATATCATCGGTGGGTTGGCGGGCTATTATTCCAAGAAACCCTGGGCGCGAACCCTGGATGCCATCGCCATGGTCATTCGTCCGCTCCCTTATTACATCTTCGCCTTCGCCCTGATCCTGGTCTTTGGTTGGGTGGTGCGCTGGTTCCCGATCACGGGCGGCGCCTCGATCGGCGCGCAGCCCGCCCTGACCTGGCCGTATATCAAAGATGTCCTTTGGCATGCGTTCCTTCCGGGTCTGTCGCTCACACTCTTGGGCGGGGCTGTCACGTTCCAGACGATGAAGTTGCTCGTGCAGAACGTGAACGCCGAAAGCTTTGTCCAATATGCGAAGTTGAGCGGCGTCACCGAAGGCCGCATCGTGAGCAAATACGTGATCCGCAATGCCTTGCTGCCGCAGATCACGGGCCTGGCGCTGTCACTCGGACAGATCTTCAGCGGGGCCCTGATCACCGAGATCGTCTACGGCTATCCGGGCGTGGGGATGTTGCTCTATAACTCCATCATCCGGGCCGACTACAACCTGATCATGGGGATCACGATCTTCTCGATCGTGGGGATCACGACAGCGATCCTGATCGTCGATCTGACGTATCCGTTGTTCGACCCGCGGGTAAGGTATTACTAAGGAGTCGATCTCGTGAAAGTCTTCCTGGACTTGTTCAAGGACTATCGATTCGTCTTCAGTTTCGTGGTCCTTGTGTTCATCCTGATCCTGGCCTTGATGTCGTTCGCTTCGCCGTTCGATCCGACGCTCTGGAACGTCGTCCCACGCGATATGCCGCCGTCGGGTGAATACTGGCTGGGCACCGATTCGAATGGGCAGGACATCTTCTGGCAGGCCACGTTCGCGGTGCGAAACTCGCTCATCATCTCGCTCATCGCGGGATTGGTGTCGCGCGTGATCGCCATCCTGGTCGGGATGGTGGCCGGGTATAACGGCGGCGCCACCGATCGTGTGCTGATGTTCATCAGCGACGGCCTGCTGGTGATCCCGATCTTCCTGATCTTCGTGCTCCTGTCGATGCTCATGCGCGAGTACATGAACCTTGCCCTGTTGGGGTTGATGTTGTCGCTGTTGAGCTGGCCCTGGGACGCACGCCTGATCCGTTCGGTGATCTTGAGCCTGCGCGAGCGCGAGTTCACCAAGACCGCGATCCTCTCGGGTACGGGGACGGTGAGCCTTGTGCTCAAGGAGTACCTGCCGTTCGCCACGCCCCTGATCTTCTCGACCCTGATCAACAACATCGCCTTTGCGATCGGGCTTGAAATCACGTTGGCGTTCCTCGGGCTCGTGAACCTCACCATCCCGACGCTGGGGACGATGCTCAATTGGGCCATCACGTATCAGGCGATCCTATTGGGGCGCTGGTACTGGGTGCTAACCCCGGTGGTCCTGTCGCTCTTCCTGTTCATCGCCCTGTATTGGCTGTCGGTCAGTATCAGTGAGTATCTGGATCCGCGCACGCGCATCCAGCGGGTTGGAGCGTAGCGCCATGGATGCAGCCACACCAGCAAAGAAGAAAGCCATCATCCGGACCGATAAGCTCCAGGCCTATTACATCCTGGATATGCAGGGCACCCAAAAGATCGTCAAGGCCGTGAACGACGTCAGCCTGACGATCTACGAAAACGAGATCTACGGCATCGCCGGCGAAAGCGGCTGCGGCAAGACGACCCTGCTCAAGGCCCTGTTCAACGACTTCGTCCCGCCCATGCGCCTCACGGGCGGGAGCATCTTCTACCTGCTCGATGGAGACCGCGAGGTCGATGTCACTGGGTTGAGCCCGGATGAGATGCGCCAGCTGCGGATGGAGTACATCTCCTACATCCCGCAGGGCTCGATGAGCGTCTTCAACCCGGTGCTCAAGCTGAAGGAGACCTACGAGGATTTCGTCGGCAGCCATCGCAAGGGGCAGAGCCGCGAGGAGACCTTCGAGTTGGCCCGTCACCAGATAGAGGTGCTGGGCCTGCCGGCCAACGTGCTCGAGCTCTATCCGCACCAGCTCTCAGGCGGGATGCGCCAGCGCGTGACGATCGCGCTGGCCTCGCTGCTCAGGCCGCGCGTCATGATCGGCGATGAACCGACCACGGCGTTGGATGTGGTCGTACAGCGCGGCGTGATCCAGATGCTGACGACGATCCAGAAGGATATGCAGAACACGATCATCCTTGTCACGCACGACATGGGCGTGCATGCCAATATCGCCGACCGGATCGGGATCATGTATGCCGGCAAGATCGTCGAAGAGGGTCCGACCACCCAGATCTTCAGCGAGCCGCTGCATCCGTACACTCAGTTTCTGATCAACTCGTTGCCGAAGTTCGGCGACAAGAACGTGCGCGGCAGCGTACCTGGCAGCCCGCCGTCGCTGGCCGACCTGCCATCGGGTTGCCCCTTCCACCCGCGTTGCCCGCACGTCAAAGACATCTGTCGCCAACAAATGCCAGATTTCTCACATCCCGACGAGAATCACAAGGTCGCCTGCTGGCTGATTGGAGAGGGGAACCATGGATAAGCTCCTTGAAGTCACCGACCTGACCAAACGCTATGCGCAGGGCAGCGTCCTGGCCCGCATCGTCCTGACCGCCGCCGATCACGTCACCTTCTATATCAAACCGGCCGAGATCTTCACACTGGCCGGCGAGAGCGGTTGCGGCAAGACGACCACGGCCAAGGTCGTATTGGGTTTTGAGGAGGCCACTTCGGGCACGATCCTGCACAACGGTAAGCCGCAGGGCCGCAAAGAGAAGGTCTGGGTCACCGAGGGCGTGCAGGCGATCTTCCAGGATCCGTTCAGCACCTTCAACCCGCTGCGCACGGTCGACTCGTACTTCCACGAAACCGTCCAGAACTACCGGCTGGCCGGCTCGAAGAAGGAGGCGATCGAGCGGATCGACCAGAAGCTGCGCCTTGTCGGGCTGAGCTACGCCGAGTTCGCGGGCAAATACCCGAACGAGTTTTCGGGCGGCCAACTCCAGCGCATCTCGATTGCACGAGCCCTGGTCACCGATCCCAAGCTGATCATCGCTGATGAGCCCGTCTCGATGGTCGACGCCTCGCTGCGCATGTCGATCGTCAACCTGTTCAAGAAGCTCAGGGATGATCTGGGCGTGAGCATCCTCTACATCACGCACGACCTGGCGACCGCCTACTACGTCGGCGATCGCATCGCGATCATGTTCCGCGGCAACATCGTCGAGATGGGCACAGTGGAACAGGTGTTGATGAACCCGCGCCATCCCTATTCGAAGCTGCTGCGCGACTCGATCCCGCAGGCCGATCCGACGCGGCGCTGGACCACGACTGTCTCGCTTGCCGAGCTGGAGCAGGAGGAGTACCTCAGACGGGGGTGCCGTTTTGCGGGCCGCTGTCCGGATGCCATGGAGATCTGCCGCGGGGTAGTGCCCGCGGACCTCGACGTGGACGGTGTGCTCGTGAAGTGTCATCTGTACGCGGACGGACACTCCGTCCACGACCCATCCTGATCCCGCCCACGACCCGGCGCGTTCCCAAAGACCTGGGGCGCGCATGGCGCGCGGCCACGGGGCGTCGGGCCTTATCAGTCTTCCACGAAGGGAGCTGCCGCATGTCTGGAACGTATCGCAATCCAATCTTGCCGGGCTTTTATCCGGACCCCTCGGTCTGTCGGGTGGGCGATGACTACTACCTGGTCAACTCGACCTTCGAGTACTTCCCGGGGTTGCCGATCTTTCACAGCCGAGATCTGGTCCACTGGCGCCAGATCGGCCACGTCCTCGATCGTCCGTCGCAGCTGCCTCTCGACGGTGTGCGGGCCTCGGGTGGGTTGTACGCGCCAACCATCCGCTATCACAAGGGGACGTTCTACGTCATCAACACCCTGGTGGACGGCACATCGAAGGCCGGCAACTTCATCGTGACGGCGACCGACCCCGCCGGGCCCTGGTCAGAGCCGTACTGGCTCGAGGGTGCTCCGGGGATCGACCCTTCCTTGTTCTTCGACGACGACGGACGCGTCTGGTACACGGGCAACCGCATCCCGGCCGTGACAGAGTTCGAAGGCCATCGCGAGATCTGGCTGCAGGAACTCGACCTGCAAACGATGAAGCTTGTCGGTGACACGGTTTCTTTGTGGGCTGGGGCCCTCAGGACCGGTGTGCACGCGGAGGCGCCGCACCTCTACAAGGTCAACGGCCTCTACTACCTGATGATCGCGGAAGGCGGGACGTCGCACGACCACGCCGTGACCATCGCCCGCAGCACGCACATCGCTGGGCCGTACGAGGGCAACAAGCGCAACCCGATCGTGACCCATCGGCACCTCGGGCTGGATCACCCGATCGTGGGCACCGGGCATGCGGATCTCGTCGAGACCCAGAACGGCGAGTGGTGGATGGTCCTCCTGGCCATGCGGCCGTACGACGGGTACTTCTACAACCTCGGCCGCGAAACCTTCCTGGTGCCGGTGCGCTGGGAGGACGGCTGGCCGGTGGTGGCCCCGGGCGTTGGACGGGTCGAGGCCGTGATGCCGGCCCCGAACCTTCCGCAACAGCGCTGGCCGGCCACGCCCGCCTGTGACCCCTTCGAAGCGCCCACGCTTGCGCCGGAATGGAACTTCCTACGCACACCGCGCGAGGCGTTCTGGAGCCTCAGCGATCGACCGGGCTACCTGCGCCTACGGCTGCGGCCGGAGCGTCTGTCGGAACTGGCCAACCCGAGTTTCGTGGGCAGGCGGCAACAACATATGCGCTTCACCGCCCGGACGGCGCTCGAGTTCAAGTCCGGGCACACGCATGAGTGCGCGGGGCTGGTTTTATTGCAGAACAACGAGTACCATTTGCGGTTTGTGGTGACCGGCGGCGCGACTCCAAAGGTCCGTCTTGAGCGGCGCGCCACGCCGGAGCCCAATCCGCAGCTGCTGCCGATCCTCACGGGCACTGAGACATTGTTGGCCGAGAGCCCCATCGAAGGCGAGCGCTTCTACCTGAAAGTCGAGGCGGACGGGCAGGCGTACAGCTTCTACATCGCCACCGAGCTGGAGGCCTGGCGGCCGCTGGCTGAGGGCGTGGATGGGCGTCTGCTGAGCACGTCGTATGCTGGCGGCTTTGTGGGTGCCTATCTCGGGATGTATGCCAGCAGCAACGGGCAGCCGAGCGCGAACACGGCGGACTTCGATTGGTTCGAATATACAGGGCTTGATGAGCTTTGAGCCTGTGGCGATGCTCATCTGCCTTTTTCGGAAAAGGACCTGCTATGACGACCCCTGCTTACCTAGACACCAACCTTTCGCTTGCCGCCCGGGTGGGGGATTTACTCTCCCGCCTGACGCTCGCCGAAAAGGTCGCGATGATGAACCACCCGACGCAGGGCGTTCCGCGTCTGGGAATCCCGGCTTACAACTTTTGGAGTGAGGCCTGCCATGGCGTGGCGCGCAACGGCCGGGCTACCGTCTTCCCGCAGGCTATCGGCATGGCCGCGACCTGGGATAAGGATCTGATCCACGAGATCGGTGACGCAATCGGCGATGAGGGGCGCGCGAAGTACCATGCCGCCCTGCGCCGCAATGGCCGGACCGATATCTATCAGGGCCTGACCTTCTGGGCGCCGAACATCAACATCTTCCGCGATCCGCGCTGGGGTCGTGGCCAGGAGACCTGGGGTGAAGATCCCTTCCTGAGCGGCGAGATGGCCGGGCAATTCGTCGAGGGGCTCCAGGGCGACCATCCGACGTACCTCAAGGCTGCCGCCTGCGCCAAGCACTACGCCGTCCATTCGGGGCCCGAACGAGATCGCCACACGTTCAATGCCGTCGTTTCGAAACGCGACCTGTATGAGACGTACCTGCCGGCCTTCAAGAAGCTGGTGGTCGACTCCAAGGTCGAGGCGGTGATGGGCGCCTACAACCGGACGCTGGGCGAGCCCTGCAACGCCAGCCAGCTCCTGCTCGACGAGATCCTGCGCGGCGAATGGGGTTTCCAGGGGCACGTCGTGTCGGATTGTGGCGCGCTGACCGATATCCATCTGAACCACAAATACACACAGGATGCTGCCGAGACCGTGGCGCTGGCGCTCCACCGCGGCTGCGACATCGGCTGCGATCAGGTCTACGACGAGATCCCGGAAGCACTTGCGCGCGGCCTGATCACTGAGGCGGACGTCGATCGCGCCCTGGCCCGGACTCTGACCACGCGTTTCAAGCTCGGCATGTTCGACCCCGAGGAGTCTGTGCCGTTCGCCTCGATCGGCCTGGATGTCGTCGCCTGCGACGCACACCGCCAGCTGGCTTACCGCGCCGCGGTCGAGTCGGTCGTGCTCCTCAAGAACAAGGACGCCATCCTGCCGATCAAGCCGTCGACGCGCCGGATCCTGGTGACCGGCCCGACGGCCACAAGCCTTGAGGCCCTGCTCGGCAACTACTACGGCTTCAACAACCAGATGACGACGCTTCTCGAGGGCATCACCGGGCGCATCCCTGAAGGCATCGTGATGGAGTATCACAGCGGGGCGTTGCTCAACCAACCGCGCGCCATCGAGCACTCGTGGGCGCCCGTCATGGCCCAGGCCTCGGACGTCTCCATTGTGTGCGTCGGCCTGACGCCGCACTTCGAGGGCGAGGAGGGTGAGTCGCTCCTCACGCCGCTCAACGGCGACCGCGCCGACATCTCGCTCCCGGCCAGCCAGATCGCATTCATCAAGGAACTGGCGGTCCACGGCGCCAAGATCGTGCTCGTGGTGACGGGCGGCAGCCCGATCGCGCTCGGCGAAGTGCTGGAATACGTCGACGCGGCGGTCTTCGTCTGGTATCCGGGCATGGAGGGCGGCCGGGCGGTGGCCGATGTGCTCTTTGGCGATGCATCGCCGGCGGGCCGTTTGCCCTTGACCTTTCCCGAGTCGCTCGAGCAGCTCCCGCCCTTTGACGACTACAACATGGCGGGCCGGACCTATCGCTACATGACGGCTGATCCCCTCTATCCCTTTGGGTTCGGTCTGTCCTACACGACCTTCGCGTACAGCGATCTTCAGCTGGATGCGCCGACCGCCGCCGGCTTTGACGCGCGGGTGACCGTGACCAATACGGGCGGCGTCGCCGCCGACGAAGTCGTCCAGTTCTACCTGAGCGCGCTCGAGAGCGCGGTGCCCGCACCGCTTGCGCAGCTGGTCGGTTTCCAGCGGGTGCATCTCGAGCCGGGCCAGAGCCTTGTGGTGAAGACGTCTTTGAAGCCCGAGATGCTGATGCTGTTCGACGACGACGGGCGGCAGGTGCCGCACCCGGGCCGGTTCCGGCTCACGGCCGGTGGGTGCTCGCCGAGCAAGCGCGCGGTCGCCCTCGGGGCGGCCGAACCCCTGACCGCGGAATTCGAGGTCCAGGTGGCTGTGGGGTGAGAGGGCGTCGCCTCGACCTCACCAGACGCTGAGACATACCGAAGCGGCCAGTCAGGAGAACCTGGCTGGCCGCTTCGTTTTCGGTCGGGCGGTTATCTCGGAGGACGACCCTGGCCGCCGCCTCATCGCCCCAAGCGCCGGCCGACACCTTATTCAAGGCGATCAAGGTACTTGACAGCCGGCGGAACCCGCACTAGGATATAGAAAACGTTTTCCTTAGCTACTATGACCACTGACATCCGCGACATCGCCAGGCATCTCGGGCTCTCCGTTTCGACGGTCTCCAAGGCCCTCAACGGGTATGGCAGCGTCTCGGAGAAGACCCGCGCCCGGATCCTGCAGGCGGCGCAGGAATTCCATTACTCGCCCAGTCGGGCGGCGCGCAGCCTGCGCAACAACCGCACGGAGAAGATCGGGCTCGTGCTGTACACGTCCACGCCGCTGTCCAGCCGCTCGAGCGAGTATTACTTCGAGATCATACGCGGCGCGGCCACGGCCGCTGAGGGGCGGGGCTACAACCTGATCCTGTACCTGACCGTCGGCAGTCAACGCGAGCGCCTGATCCAACTTTGCCGCTCGCGTGAAGTCGATTGTCTGATCCTGATGGTCGGCACCGGCACCGTCAGCGAGCCCGTCGAGGTACTGCTGGCCGAGGAGCTGCCGTTCATCGTCCTGAACAAACACCCACAACTGCCCGGGGCCTCGTACATCGTCTCAGAACACGAGGCGGGCGCCTTCCAGGCGGTCGAGCACCTGATCGGGCTGGGGCACCGGCGGATCGCCTACCTCGGCCGGGATGATGATCTCGAGACCAGCGGCGATCGTTACGCGGGCTATCGGCGGGCCCTGGAGGCGCACGGGATCGCGCCGGATGAGACACTTGTCGCACTGGCCTCCTCGCAGCCGCAAGGTGCCTATCACGCCATGGAAGGCCTTCTTGAGTTGGCGGACCGGCCGACCGCGGTCTTCGCGTACAGCGATGCCTGGGCGATCGGCGCGTTGCGCGCGATCAATGACAGCGGCCTGTCGGTACCGGACGATCTCTCACTTGTCGGTTTCGACGACCTGCGGGCCGCGTCGCTCACCCATCCACCCCTGACGACCGTTCGACAGCAGTTGGCCGAACTGGGCCGACGGGCAATCGAAGCGCTGCTGATCCAGGTCGAGCAGGGCGATGACCCATCGCCCGTCGATCAGGCCGTCCCGGTGGATTTGGTCGTTCGACAGTCGACGGCCCGGCCCCGCAGCGCCTGAGGGCGTCGCGCGCGGTAGGGTCGTTTTTCTTGCCCTGGAAAGAAAACGTTTTCTCTTGCACCGAGGGTCAGGAGGTGGTCAGCAACAGAGAGCCAATCGAAACCCGACACCCGATGGGATGTAGCGACAACCGTGTGTGTGTGAGGGAGGAAAAGATGCTCCGACAGACCCGAGTACGAATCGCGACGACGCTGTTGCTTGTGGGCGTAACGGCCTGTTCTCCGATGACACCGGCGACCACGGCGCCTGACGCCCAGTCAACCGAGCCATCGGCCACACAGGCCCAGGAGATGCCCGCCACGCAGTCGTCGGCGGAGGGCGTGACGTTGACGGTGTGGTTCATGGGCGCCGACATCCCGGCGCAGAAGGAGTTCAGCGAGACCGCGGCCCGGGAGTTCGAGGCGGCGACCGGGATCAAGATCGTCACCGAGACGGTCAGCTGGGGTGACGCGACCAAGAAGCTCACAACGGCGATCGCCGCCGGCGAAGGGCCCGACGTCACCATGCTTGGCAGCGGCGACGTCGCCTACTACTACCAGAACCTGATCGACCTGACTGGTGAGTTCGGCACAACCCTGCCCGCGACGGCCGGCTTCGTCGCCGGCGCCTTCGACGGCAACACCTATGCGGGCAGCACCTACGCGATCCCGTACATGGCCCAATTCCGCGGCCAGGCTTATCGCACAGACCTGTGGGCCGAAGCCGGCTACCCGAACGGCCCCGCCACCTGGGCCGAGTGGCGCGATGGCGCCTTGAAGATCAAGGCCGCGCACCCGGAGCTCGACTCCGTCCTGGGCATGCGCGGTCAGGGCGTCGAGCAATACGCCGTCTCCTTGATGTGGCAGAACTGCAGCGACATGATCTCGCCGGACGGCAAGACGGCGACGTTCAACCACCCCAACAGCGTCGAGGCGATCAAGTTCTTCGCCGACATGGTCGCGGTCGACGGCACGTTCGACCTCAAGAACTCTGAATGGGCGATCGCCGACGTCGGCTCGCGCTGGTGGGATGGCAAGCTCGCCTGGACCTGGATCAGCAACACCTGGGTGCAGTACGGGAAGCCCGAGCAGATCGACGCATTGAAGTCGACCGTGGGTTACTCCCCGTCATTGATCGGCAATCAGGGCTGCCAGCGCATGTTCAGCGCCATCAACGGCATGGGCATCTTCAAGTGGACCGAGCACCCCGATGCCGCCAAGCAGTGGCTCGCCTTCCTGCTCCAACCCGAAATGCAGGGGCTGTATTACGAGCTCCTCGGACACCTGCCGGTGGTGACGGACGCATACGACGACGCGGGCGTTCAGGAGCTCGGCGCCATGAACTGGCTGCCCCTGGCTCAGTTCAACAAGCCCTACACGCTTCACCCGGCAACGTCGGAGGTCGCGCTGCTGCTCGGCAAGATCATCCCGTCGATCTACGCTGCCGTCATCGACAAGAGCTACACCGATGCCACGGTGCAGGAGCTCCTCGAGGATCTGAACGCACAGGCCCAGGAGGCGCTCGACCGGAACCCGCCGCCACCCGGGTACAGCAACCCGTGGCCCGAGCCCGTGAATTAAGCCCGACCGCGATACGAGGCGGGGTCGCGTTCGACCACGATCCCGCCTCCGTCGCCTGCCATTCCGACATCCGCCACGCCAGCGCCAAAGAACGAGAGGCCGTCCATGACGACATCGACAGCGCCGACGACACGAAGCGATCCGGGCTCGCGCCCAGGCTTGATCGGGGCCTTTCAGCGCGCCTGGCAACGGCATCACTTCGCTTACGGCATGCTTGCCCCGGCCGTCCTGGCCATGATCATCGTCCTGTTCATCCCGATGGCCTGGGGCGTGATGATCAGTTTCCGCAGCTACAACAAATCGACGCTCAGCCTGCCGATCTGGGACGTGCCCCTCGTGGGCGTCGACAATTACGTGCGCTCGATCCAGAGCATGGATCTCGACTTCATGCGCTCGTTGCAGGTGACTGTCGCCTTTGTCATCCTCACACTGCTCCTCAGTGTCGTCATCGGCCTCGGCGCGGCGCTGGTTGGCAACAGCAGGTTCCCGGGGCAGACGATCTTCCGCGGGATCATGCTGATCCCGTTCATCCTGCCCGCCGTTGTCTCGCTGACCACCTTCCGGTTCATGCTGTTGAGCGACGGGATCATCAACACCACCCTGATGCAGCTCGGGCTCATCCGCGAGCCCGTGTTCTGGCTGGTCGGCGCCAACTCGTTTTGGGCCATCGTGATCGGCGCGGTCTGGACGCGCTTTCCGCTCTTCTTTCTGACGTTCCTGGCGGCCTTGCAGACGATCCCGGGCGATCTGTATGAAGCCGCCGAGCTGGACGGGGCCAACCGCTGGCAGCAGTTCCGATACATCACCCTTCCGTATCTGCGTGGCATCGGCACGATCATCATCCTCCTCACCGTGCTCTGGGCGTACAACAACTACCTGATCCCGTTCGTGATGCTCGGCGGCGGTTACTACCAGGTCCCACCGCCGGCCGCGCTGCTCTCGGTCGACATCCTCAAGGAGTCGTTCACGAACCTCAACTTCTCGTACGGCGCGGCCCAATCGGTGATCATGACGGGCCTGGCGCTCGGCTTCGTCATCGTCTATCTGACCTGGACCCAGCCGCGCGAGATCGACGAGGCCGCGCGCGCGCAGCCGGCTGGGGGCAGACGGCTCCTGGGCCTTGGTTTGACGCTGCTGTTGGCGCTTGGCCTCGCGGTGCTGCTTGGCGATCATCTGCTCAAGATCCTGGCCGTCGCGGCCGTGCTGGGGTTGCTGGGGCTGGCGATCCGGTTGGTGTTGGCTGCCGGTGACCGGCTGGCTGTGCGTATCCTCAAGTGGGTCGGGCTTGGCCTGTTTCTGGCCCTCGTGCTCTTCCCCGTGTACTGGCTGGTCATCTCCTCGCTCAAGAGCGAATCCGAGATCCGCCAGGCCACGTGGTTCCCGGTCGTCATCGAGTGGAGCAACTACGCCAGGGTCTGGGATCAGGCGCCGTTGGGCCAGTTCTTTGGCAACAGCATCCTGGTCTCCACCGCCGCCATGGTGCTGTCAGTGCTCTGCGCGACGCTGGCGGGCTACGCCTTCAGCCGGTTCCGCTTTCCAGGGCGCGATTCCTTCGGCGTCGGCGTCCTGGCGGCGCAGGCGTTTCCGCATGTGCTGTTCCTCTTGCCCTACTTCCTCATCTTCTCGTCTCTGCAACGCACCCCGTTGTTTCGCGACATCCTTGGGCTCAAGTTCATCGGCCAGGATGTGTACTGGGGGAACATCCTGCTCCTCGTCCTCACCTACACGGCATTTGTGCTGCCGTTCACGTTGTGGCTGATCCGCGGGTTCACGGACAGCCTGCCGCGCGACCTCGAGGAATCGGCCGAGGTGGATGGCGCGAGCCGTCTGCAGACGTTGTGGCAGATCGTGTTGCCGATGGCGCTGCCGGGCATCGCCACCGTCGCGATCCTGGCCTTCAACCAGGGCTGGAACGAAGTGCTCTTCTCGTCGGTATTGACCAACGAGTCGACCCGCACGCTGGCCCTGGGGATCCAGGATTACCGCACCGACCTCGACGTGTTGTGGGGATTGACGATGGCGGCCGGGGTCCTGATCTCGACCCCCGTCGTCATTTTCTTCACGGCCCTGCAGCGGTATCTGGTGTCGGGCCTGACGGCCGGCGCGATCAAGGGCTGAGCAGAAAATCAAACCAGGAGATCTTGTGATGCGACCTCTCAACCTGTGCGACCTGTCTGTGGAGCAGAAGATCGGGCAGATGCTGCTCGCACGTCCGCCGATCAACAAACAGGACAAGGATTTCATCCACGGACTGATCAGGGACAGGGCGTTGGGCGGCATCCATGCCACGGCGCGCTTTCGCCGCTTCGACACCGACCTCGAGGGCGACGAACTCGACGATATCCGGTCGTACACCGCGATCGCCGACTACCCGATCCTGATCTGTGAAGACATGGAGTTCGGCTACGGGCGCGGCCGGATCCAACTGCCGCCGCCGCTGGCCGTCGGCAGCGCCGGATCCGAGGCGCTGGCTTACGAGTTCGCGAAGCTGACCGCGATCGAGGCTCGGGCCGCCGGGTACAACACGGTCTTTGGGCCGCTGCTCGATATCGCCCTCAATCCGCGATCGAGTTGCCTGGGCCCGCGCACGTTCGGCGGCGACCCCGACCAGGTGGCCCGGTTGGCGACGGCAGCGGTCAAGGGGTATCAGGACCAGGGCATGGTGGTGACGGCCAAGCACTACCCCGGTTTCGGTGAGTCGCGCACCGACTCGCATCTCGGCATGGTCTATCTCGACGGCGATGAGGAGGGCCTGCTGCAACGCGAACTCGTACCGTATCTTCGGGCGATGCGCGACGCGGATCTCTCGGCCGTAATGGTCGGGCACATCATGGTCCCAAAGGTCGACCCACACTATCCGGCCTCCCTTTCGCCCAGGCTGATCGGGGTACTGCGCCGGATCGGCTTTGGCGGGCTGATCATGACCGACTCGTTCTCGATGGTGGGGGTGACCAACCGGTTCGGGCTCGAAGAGTGCCATCGCCTGGCGATGGCTGCCGGGAATGACATGGTCATGACCAACTACCGGATCGGGGCGCGGGCCGCCTTTGAGTTCATGCTCAAGGCCTACCGGGACGGGTGCGTCTCCGAGGCGCAGATCGATGCCGCCGTGGCGCGCGTGATCGTGGCCCAGAACCGAACGCTGCGTCAACCGACGCAGACGGCGGTCACACAAAAGGACTTCGACACCGCCGAGGACATCGCCCGACGTGCAATCGCGGTCGAGTTGCGGCAGGTGGAACGCGCGGCGATCGACGTCGATGCGCGGCATCTGTTCATCATCGAGCAGGGCAACCCGTTCATCCATCCGGAGTCCGGCGCCCTGTACCACGAGCGCCAATCGCTCGACACGGCCGTCGACCTGCTCAGGACGACGTTCACGGCGTCGAGCTTCATCAAGATCGACGAGTTCCCGAGCAAGGCCGAGATGGAGCACGTCTTGAACGCGACGATCCCGTTCGAGAGCGTCGTCGTGGTGGCTTACAACCGCTCCGTGTCGTACATGGGCTCATCGGATCTCACCCACCGGCTGCTGGCCCTCATCGACGCGATCTCACACAAGTTGAGCGCTGTGGTGCTGTTCGGCAATCCCTACGCCGCCCGGCTGTTGGCGCCGGTTCCGCGGCTGATCTACGGGTTCGACAACGCGCTCTGCCAGCGCTATGCCATCCTCACCCTGACGGGCGAACATCAACCGGTGGGCCGCGTGCCCCTCGACGTCGGCGCCTACACCGAGGGTTGAGCGCGGCGGATGTTTTGCCGACACGCCCGGATCGCCGTGCGATACCCGGCTGACGCTGCGAGCCGATGCCTTCTCCGCCATCCCCGTTTCGTCTGGGGCGCATTGATTGGCGACTTCAGCCAACGCACCCCTCAGGGATCTGTCGACACAACCGGTTTGCTGTGGTGAACGAGCACGTCGACGGTCAGCGCCAGGGCCGCGGACGACACGGCGCGCTGAACCGCGCCTTGAAGCACTATGGCCGCATCCCATATCCCGGCGCGATCGGCAAGCACGGCCCGGCCGGTACGGGCGTCGAACGCTTCGCCGGCACGCAGGTGACCGATCACGGCCCGGCTGTCGTAGCCGGCGTTGTCGATCAGCGTGCGGGTCGGTTGCTCCAGGGCTTGCAGCAAGGCGCGATGGGCAGCGCGTNNTCGCCGGCGTCGTTAAGTGCCGCGCGCAGGCTGGGACGGCACGCCAGCAAAGCCGAGCCGCCGCCGGGCACAATGCCGGCCGCCAGCGCGCCTTGCATCACGCGCGCGCCGCGCTCAGCCTCTTCGCGCCGCAAGGCGCTCTCAGCCGACGTCGCGCCGCCGATGAGCAGTCGCGCGACCTTGCCGGTCAGTCGGCCGATACGCTCGCGCAGTCTGGCTTCACTGTCGCCGGTCGCCCTCCCTGACGCGGATTGCAGTGCCCGAACATGGCGCGCGAGCGTTTGCGGGTCACCCCCGCCGTTGAGCAGGCCGAGGTGGGACGGGTCCGCCCAGACCTGGCCCGCCTGCCCGAGGTGCGCGCGCCCGACTCGCTCGAGAGCCGCGCCTGTTACCTGCAGCAACGGCACGCCGCCGGTCAGCACGCCAAGATCTTCGAGCGCTGCGGCCTGATCGAGGGCCGCGATGCCCGGGACTTTGACCGCCATGGCCTTGAAGGCCTCGGGTTTACTGCTCGCATTTCTCAAAAAAGCGTTGGCTTCGGCCGAGAGGTGGCGCGCGACGACGACCAGGCCGCCGCGGCCGGCCTTCATCGCAGCGTCCAGTGCAGGAACGAGCGCGCGTGGGTCGTGGATCTCGAAGTCGGTCAACAGCACAGCGGCGTTATCGATCTCGCCGCGCAGGCGTTTCGGGTCGGTCACCTGGCGCATTGAGAGCAAGCCGCCCTCCCAGAACGCTCCCAGGATGTACTCGCGCTCGGTCACGGGGCCGAGGCCCAGCCGTACATCCAGGTGCCCGTAACGCCCGATCGTGGCGTAGATCTCGGCCAGCAGCGGGGGGAGAACCGGATCGGGGCAGATCGACGTCGCCAGCTGATCGAGTCGGGCGCGGCCCGCGAGGGGGCGCACCTGTCCCTTCAAGCTCAACATCACCCCGGGCAACGCACGCTCGAGGAAGTGCCGCAGCCGCATGGCGTTGCCGCCGGCGGCAAGGTGTTTGGCGCCGGCCGTGACCAGCGCCTGGAACACGACCGCGGCTGTAGCGGCGCCGTCGCCGTGCTCCTCGCGTTGGCGCCAGAGCATCTGCCGGATGAACATCGCGCCCATGTCTTCGTCACGATCGGCGAGTTGCGGGATCCGGCGCGCGATCAACCCGGCGTCGTCGAGCACCTCGGGTGTCTCACCACGATGCGGGCGTTGCACGGCAACATGGCGCGGCAGCGGACCGAGGGTCGGGCGTACCGCGGCCGCTATCTGGTCGATGCCCCGCACGAATCCGTGCCGGGCACGGGGCAGGCGGACGACGCGCTGGACGGGGCGGGTCGCCATCTCAGCTGGCCGCCATCTGGGCCAGGTAGTGCCCGCTGTCTTTGATGATCCGGCGCTGTGTCGCATAGTCCGTGTAGATCACGCCGAATCGCTTTTCGAACCCGCAGGCCCATTCGAAATTGTCGAGCAACGACCAGACGAAATAGCCCTTGAGCGGCACGCCGTCGCTGAGCGCCTGCCGGGCCTGAGCGAAGTGCTTACGCAGATAGTGCGCGCGGCGCTCGTCGTGGACGGCGCCATCGGGCGTGACCACATCGGCGAACGCCGCGCCGTTCTCGGTGACGTACATCGCCTGGGGATGATAGCTGTCGGACACGCCTTTGAGGATATCGTACAAACCGTTCGGCGAGACCTCCCAGCCCATTTCTGTGTATTCGCCGGCCGGGCTGTGGCGCTGCATGTCGATCGGGGGCAAATCGGTGCCGGCGGCGACGACGGACCGTCGGTAGAAGTTCACGCCCAGAAAGTCGAGCGGGGCGCAGATCTGGTCGAGATCGCCGGGCAGCACATCTGGGGCCGCCGACCCATAGAGCTTCAACATGTCCTCGGGGTAGTGGCACTTGAAAAGCGGGTCGAGGTACCAGCGGTTCTGACAGCCGTCCCAACGCCTGGCTGCAGCGACGTCCTCGGGGTGGTCGCTGGCCGGTTCGACGTGGTTGAGGTCGAGCACGATCCCGGCCACGGCGTCTGACACGTTGGCGCGGATCAGCGGCAGCGTGATCCCGTGCGCGAGCAGGGCGTGATGCGTGGCGGCCAGTGCGCCGCGCGCGCCGAGCTTGAGCCCTGGGGCGTCCTCGCCGAGGGCGTAGCCCGACCAGGTGAACACCCAGGGCTCGTTGAAGGTCGCCCAGTGCTTGACCCGGTCGCCGAGCGCGCGGGTCACGAGATCGGCATAGACCTGGTAATCGTCGACGATCCCGCGCCGCAGCCAGCCGCCCTCGTCTTCGAGCGCCTGCGGCAGGTCCCAATGATAGAGCGTGACGTAGGGCGTGATCCCGGCTTCGAGCAGTGCGTCGACCAGGCGGCTGTAAAAGTCGAGGCCGGCCGGGTTGGCCGGGCCGCGACCGTTTGGCTGGATCCGGGTCCACGCGATCGAAAACCGGTAAGCGTCGAGGTTGAGCGCGCGCATCAGGGCGACGTCCTCGGGCCACCGGTGGTAGTGGTCGCAGGCGACGTCGCCGTTCGTGCCGTCGGCGATCACGCCGGGCCGATGCGTGAAGGTGTCCCAGATACTCGGGCCCTTGCCATCTTCGGCCGGAGCGCCCTCGATCTGATAAGCCGCCGTCGCCGCGCCCCAGACGAAGCCCTTCGGGAAGCTGAGCATGTCAGGCCAACCCTCCGCCGTCCACGACCAGGGCCGCGCCGGTGACGTAGCTGGCCGCGTCGCCGGCGAGGTACAGCACGGCCTGGGCGATCTCGCTTGGCCTGCCGAAGCGGCGCAGCGGGCGCTCGGCGGCCTCGGCCAGGAAGCTTGCCTCGGCCTGGCCGAGTTGCTGGGCCTCGTGGCGCAGCATCGGCGTGTCGGTGTCGCCGGGGCAGACGCAGTTGACGCGGATGTTGGCGGGGCCGTGGTCGATGGCCATGGCCCGCGTCAAGTTGACCACCGCGCCCTTGGAGGCGCAGTACGAGGCCGCGTTGCCGCCGCCCTTCAGCCCCCAGCCCGAGCCGGTGTTGATGATCGACCCGCCGCCGGCGTTGGCCATCACGGGCACCGCGTACTTGCACATCAGAAAGATCGACTTGACGTTGACGGCCATGACCCGATCCCACTCTTCTTCGGTGGTGTCGATCACGTTGGCGCGGCGGATGATGCCGGCGTTGTTGAACAGGATGTCGAGGCGGTCGAAGCGCTCGAGCGTCGCGGCGATCACGCGCTCGCAGTCGGCCGCGCGGGTCACGTCGGCGTTGAGAAAGAGCGCCTGGCCACCGGTTGCCATGATCTCGGCCACGACGGCCGCGCCCAGTGTCGCGTTAACGTCTACGATCGCGACCGCGGCGCCGGCTTCTGCCAGCGCCAGGGCGGTGGCGCGTCCGATGCCCGACGCGCCGCCGGTGACGAGCGCGGCCTTGCCGGTGAGTGTCGACATGGTTGTTCTCCTTGTGCCTCTTGGCCCTACATGACGCGGTACACCGCGCGCTCGTGATAGCCCGTGATGATGCGGACGTGTCCGGCCAGATGCGTATCGAGTTCGGGGTCGCCGCTGTCCACTCGAAGCGGCTCACCGCCGAGCTTGCTGAGCTTCTCGGCCGTCGCAACGATCACGATGTTGTCGAGCCCGACGGCCCGGACCACGGCCGGGCTGAGTTGTTGATTGCCGCGCCCGAACAGAAAGCCCTGGCCCCCGATCGGCGAGACCACGATCCGGGCATCGGATTCGCCGACCAGGCGCGTGAGCTCGGCCTCCGAGACATCGCGCGCGGCCAGGGCGCCGTCCTTGACGACATCGACGCCCACCAGGGTCTTGGTGACTCCCAGGAANNCGCGTCGCGATGGCGCGGGTGGTGGTGCCGGGGCCGAGCACGTACAGACAGCCTGGGCGCATCTGCTCGATCACGTCCGCGGCGATGGCGTCGAGCTGCGCGGCCTCGGACGCGGGCGAGGGTGCCTTGCGGTTCTGGACGTGGCGCGGCGCGACCGGAACGCGCAGATAGCCGTACAGGCGGGGCGCGACGTCGCCGACGCGATAGGCCTCCTCATCGAGGTCGAGCACCTCGGCATCGCGCAGCCCGAGCGCGTCGCTCGTCACGGCCCGCACGGCCAGGGCCCCGGCGTCGCGCGGATGGTGGGTGAAGACGGCC
>DKKP01000416.1 GCA_002455335.1 Anaerolineales bacterium UBA6663
GTCCTCGTTTGTACGACTCCGCGCTCGCTTACTGAAACTGCGGCGCGATGTAGATGAGGGCCGCGACCCCGAGGACGAGACCCGCCAGTACCGCGCAGCCGCAGGTGAAGAGCTGCAGCGTGAGTTTGAGTGTGCGCTGGATGATGCCCCAGACGACCGCCAGGACGACCAGGGCGATCCCTACCATCATCCAATCGATCTGGGCCAGATCAGGCATGGTCGGCGCTTTGGCTCAAGGTCGACCGAAATCCTGCACCCAGTAGTGGTAGTAGTTCACATCACCGGTGTCGGAAGTCATCTTGTAGTAGCCGATGCCGATCTCGGTGAGGTTGCAATTCAGGATGTTGGCCCGGTGCCCACTGCTGCCCATCCAGCCGGCCACGACCGAAGCCGGTGTGCCATAGCCGGCGGCGATGTTCTCGGCCGCGCTCGAGAAGCGGTAGCCGGCTGCGGTCATGCGGTCGAAAGGCGAGTCGCCGTTGAGCGAGTCATGGCTGAAGAAATCGTTGTCGCCCATGTCCCGAGCATGCGCCTGCGCCACGATGCCCAGGGTGTTGTTGATGGTCAGGGCCGGGCAGCCAACCTTGGCCCGCTCGGCATTCGTCAACGCCAGGACCTGATCGAGCTCGGATTGCGACTGGACGGGTGGGGCGCTGGCCGCGGCTTTGTTGGCGGCCATTGAGATATACAGCCGAAAGGACTGGGCAGCCGGGAAGTCGCCGTTGGTGGGCGCTTCTTGCGCCAGCACGGGCTGGGTCCAGCCGATCAAGGCCACAGCACCGAGGACCACACCCCGCAGGATACCGACATGACTAGGTAAGCACTTGGTTTGGCGCACGCAACACCACCCTCTCTCTCTCTGTGACAAGAGTAACAAATGCGCATGCCAAACACTGTCAATTCTTGTTGGAATTGGTTGGGAATTCTCACCCGGAATTTATGCCCGGGCCCACCTCCATAAAATTGCTGAGATCGTGAGATTCAGCCCGGCCGCGAACAGAGCAGCCGGCCAGATCCCGAACGGAAAGAGGGCCAGGCCCGCCCAGGCGCCAAAGAGCCGGCCGGCCGATTGCATTGCGCCGGCCGTGCTCAAGATCGTGGCCCGCGCTTCGGGCGCAAGCTCGCTGACGATTGGGATGCTGCCGACGACCAGGATCTCAAACCCAAAATAAACCCCGCCAACGCCGAGCAGCGCCAGCTCGATCCGTCCGGTTGCCGAGAGCATCGGCAGGGCCAGGTAGGCTGCCACGCCAAGCAGGGCCCCGACAATGGCCAGGTTGCGCTTTCCGAGGCGGTCGGCGAAGAGTGCAATGCAGCCCTCGCCCGCGAGCTCGGCCATCCCAAAGACCACGGCCGAGGCCCCAATGGACTCCACGGAGAGACCAAAACTGCCTTCGAGCCAGAGGCCGTAGATGGCGTTGAGGACCTCATTGGCCAATGGGATCAGCAGGCTGGTCAACAGGATCGGTGCGACGCCTGGCCGGCTGAGGAGTGTGCGCAGTGTAGGTCGCGCGAGCGGACTGCCCTCACCGCGCCGCGTGCCGGCCGGGGAAGCGCGCACGACGCTGGCGATCGCGATCAGGCTAAGTGCGACCAGCCCCGCCAAGATCAGGAACGGCGCTTGAGCGCCAAAGCGCCCAATGACGAGGCCAACGAGGGGCAGGCCGATCAACGCCGCACCCGACCAGCTGGTCTCGCTCAATCCGATCACACGTCCGCGTTGCGCATACGGGGTCTGATCGCCGATATGCGCCAGCACGCCCAAATCGTAAGCCAGCTTGCCCACGGCCATCAGCGCCGCGCCAAAGCCGATCATCGTCAGCGAGGGAGCCACGCCGATCAGGCCAAGCGCGCCGCTGACCACAGCGAGGCCGAGCAGCATCAGCGTTCGCCGATCGATCCGATCGGCTGCGGCGCCGATGAGCGGGCTGACGAGACCGACGGCGCCGCGGGCAGAGACCGCGGCGGTGAGCGCCTCGGCGGGCACCGCGAATGCGCGACTGAGTTCCGGCACGAACGGGTAAAACAACCGAAAGGCTGTGTTGACCACCAGCCGCACCAGGGTGGTGACGATCAATTGCCACATGATGTTGGTTTGAGTGGGGCTCAGCCTGTCTTGAGCAGCGGCAGCGGACATCCCACAGGTGAGGTGCTGGGCACGGGCACCGGGAGCCCTTCGATCAGCGCCGAGACAGCATCGTCGAGGAAGAGCCGGGTGGGGCGGGTCTCTTCGGGCGTCGCGTCATCGACAGCGCCGGAATAGCGCACCATCCCAACCGCGTCGATCAGGAAGAAGTGCGGCACAGTCTCGATGCGGTAGCTCCGGGCCACCGACTGAGTGTTGTCGAGCGCGATCGGGAACTTGAGGCTGCGGCTCTCGGCCTCGAGCAGGATCTGGCGCGCTGGCTCATCCGGGTGTGAGGCCACGGCCGCGATCCGTATGCCGCGCGGCGCCCACTTGAGCTGACGATAGATCAGCAAGACGTCGGCGCGTCGGCTCCAGGCACAGGTGGCGGACCAGAAGACAAGCACGACCGGTTGGCCCCGCAATTCCGAGAGGCTCAGGCGCCCGCCATTGGCAGTCGGCAGGGTGAAGTCGGGTGCGAAACGATCGATCAAGTCGCTCACGGCAACCACTCCGGGCCGAAGCCGCCCGACACGATGGCGTGTGCGTCGGAGCCGTCGGCGTTGCAGATCCAGATCTCGGGCGCCCGTGAGGGATCGGCCGAGTCGGTGCGCATGTAAACCAGGCGCGTGCCATCCGGGCTCCAGCGCACGCCGCTGTGATACCCGATCGGGTCGTTTGTAATCGCGACAGCCCCTGTGCCGTCCGGGCGCATCCGCCAGAGCTGGCGCCCAGGAGTCCAGGTCGAGGTTGTCAGGCCCCGACGCGCGAAGACCAGCCACTGACCGTCGGGAGCATACAACGGAGCCGTGTCTTCCACAACCGCATCACCCGAGAGGTTGAGCGTGGCATTCGTGGCCAGATCGACTTGTTCGAGACGGCTGAAGAAGTTGTAAGGCGAGGCATAAAGCGTCACGGTCGAGATCGTGCTTGTGGTCGTGATCGGCGCGTAGATCTCGGGGAAGATCAACGTGCGCCCGTCGGGTGAGATGTCGCCGAACTGGCCCGAGAGCGCCGGCACGTAGGTCGGGCTGCCCAGTTGTCGATCGAGCACGATGAAGGCCTGGCGCCCCGGGTCGTAGACCACAAGCTGACCCGACGACGACCAGTTCGGGTCGCGCGTCTGGCCGGCCGCGGCCGAGAGCGCCAGCGGTGAGCCGGCCGCCAGATCGAGCACTTCGACATGCGGCTCCCCAAAGCCCAGGTTCCCGGCGGCATCCAGCCCGCGCGACTGTCGTTCGAAGGCGATCCGGTCGCCGTTTGGCGCGAAGACCGGGCGGCGGCACGATTCCTCGGGGCAGGCCAGCAACAACCGCGGGTCGCTGCCGTCGATGTTCACCAGCTTGAGATCGGCGCCGCCCTCGGGTCGTGACGCAGCATACACGATCGTGCCGCCGGCGGGGCTTACATCGAACTCGAGGATTCCGTTTGGCTCTCGGACGAGGACGTCGGGCTCGACCTTGTCGAGCGGGAGGCGGCTGTCGGCCTCGACCGAGGCGATCACGGCATCCAGCCCGTACAGGAAGAGGACGCGTTCGCCGCCAACGCCGAACGCCCACCGCCGGCGCTCGAGCACCGGGATGCCGTTGGCGGCCTGGCCGCCGTTGAGCGAGACTGTGATCGTGATGTGTTCAGGCCAGGGCGCCGCCGGCAAGAAATGGGCGCTTTGGCCCGATGCGTCCCACTCCCACGCGCCCTCGGTGGGCGGGTCGATGACGACGGCGGCCGCGACGCTCTCGGGGTTCATCGGCTGGTTGAACGCCAGACGGACCAGTGCGCGGGTCGAGAGCCCAGCCGCATCGTGCGCGGGCGCGCTGTCGACCAGCACCGGGCGGGCCAAAAAGGCGACAATCGCCAGTCCGCCGAGGACTGTGACCAGGACCACGGCCAGGACGGCCGGCCACCGGCTACGCTGCCGGCGACGAAGGAGCGACATGGTCGGAGCGTACCACACCCGCCTGCGCTACACTTTGTTCCATGCGAAAGCCCCGCGAGCGCACCTGGGCGGCCCGGCGCCCGATCCCGTTGACCCTCGAAGAGCGTGCTCAGGCCGAACGTCTGATCACCGAAGCCGCGGCTCTGCCGGAAGCCGACCCGCGCGCGTTCGAGCGTCTGCTGCGCCGCTTCCCACGCAACGACGGCAAGTTCGCCAAAGACCAGCTCGTCGCTGTCTATCGCGAACTTGTCGCGCTGGGTCGCGTAACACCCGATCCGGGTTTGCTGCGACGGCTCCAGATGAAGCCGGTGCGGACTCTCTCGGGCGTGGCCACAGTGACTGTCCTGACAAGGCCCTTTCCATGTCCGGGCGAGTGCATCTTCTGCCCGACCGATGTGCGGATGCCGAAGAGCTATCTGCACGACGAGCCCGGCGCGCAGCGGGCCGAGGCGCACGGCTTCGATCCCTACGAAACAACGGCCGGGCGGCTCCGCGCACTGGAAAACATCGGACACCCAACCGACAAGGTCGAGCTCCTGATCCTGGGAGGCACCTGGTCGTATTACCCGGCCGACTACCAGGCCTGGTTCATCAAGCGTTGTCTGGATGCGCTCAACGACGTGGACTCCGAGACGCTGGCCGAGGCCCAGGCGCTCAACGCTAAGGCGGCCCGACGCAACGTCGGGCTCGTGATCGAAACCCGGCCCGACTATGTCGATGCAGCCGAGCTACGACGATTGCGCGCTTACGGCGTGACAAAGGTCCAACTTGGTGCGCAAAGCCTCGACGATCGTATCCTCGATCTGAACCGCCGAGGGCACACCGTCGAGCAGACGCGCCGGGCCGTCGACCTGCTGCGCGCGGCGGGCTTCAAGATCCATCTCCACTGGATGCCGAACCTGCTCGGCGCGACCCCTGAAAGCGATCGCGCCGACTTCGCGCGATTATGGGCAGACCCGGGTCTGCGACCCGATGAGTT
Organism: Anaerolineales bacterium UBA6663; assembly: GCA_002455335.1. Taxonomy (GTDB): domain Bacteria; phylum Chloroflexota; class Anaerolineae; order Anaerolineales; family UBA6663; genus UBA6663. Next base: position 5,041 of record DKKP01000416.1, read on the forward strand.
GAAGATCTACCCCTGCAGCCTCCTGGCCGAGGCTGAGCTTGTCGCGTGGCATGCGCGTGGTGAGTATCGGCCATACACGGATGCCGAGTTGATCGACCTGGTTGCCGACTGTCTGATGGCCACGCCGCGCTATGTGCGCATCAACCGCGTGATCCGCGACATCCCGGCTGGGCATGTCGTGGCTGGGAGCACGTTGAGCAATCTACGCGAGGTGGTCGAGCGGCGCCTGGCCGAGCGTGGTCTGCGCGGCCACGACATCCGCGCGCGCGAGGTGCGCCGTGGGCCTGTGGATCCGGAGGCGTTGCGTTTGAGCGTCGAGGCGTACGCCACCCGGGGCGGCGACGAACACTTCCTCGGCATGATCACACCGGACGATCGTCTGGCGGGCTTCTTGCGGCTCTCGCTGCCCACGGCCGAAGCACGCGCGTGGCACGACCTGGCCGAGCTCGACGGAGCAGCCATCATCCGCGAAGTTCATGTCTATGGCCCCGTGGCGCCTCTGCAGACGCGCACTGCCGGGCAGGCGGGTGATGCTCAGCACAGCGGCGTTGGGGCCACCCTCATCGCCGAGGCTGAGAATCGGGCCAGTGCGGCCGGCTATCGCCGGATGGCCGTGATTGCCGCCATCGGAACCCGTGAGTATTACTTACGTCACGGATATAGGCATGACAATTTGTATATGCGGAAAGATCTCCCAACACGACGTTGAAGCCTCAGCGACCAAGCTTGAAAGCAGAGGTCTGAGACACCAGTAAGAATCCCCTGAGAATTTCGAGAAAACGACATAGATCATGGGTTAGCTGTGAGGGGTCAGGCAAAAAACACGACGCACGTCACTATAATCTAAATAGGACAACTAATACCCTAAAGGCCAACAAGGGCGACTAAACCTTATTCAGATTCTTCGCTCGACGCGCTGCCCTTATGCGCCGGACGTTGGCTTAGGAGGCCTCATGAAAACCCTGTCATTGCGCCGTGATCAAGTGCTCGCCGACCCGCCGTTTGCTCAGCACCTGTTTGGAAATCGGTTCTTTGGTTGGCTTTGGCTATTGCCGCGATTGTGGCTTGGCTACACCTGGCTGGATGCCGCGCTGCACAAAATCTCCGACCCAGCCTGGACGCAAACCGGTGAGACCATTCTTGGCTTCTGGACCCGTGCCGTGGCGATCCCTGAGAGCGGTCGACCGGCGATCTCGTTCGATTGGTACCGCGGGTTCATCCAGCTGTTGATCGACAACAACGCCCAGACCTGGTTCGGTCCGCTCGTGGCGTACGGTGAATTCTTGATCGGGCTGGCCCTGATCCTCGGCGCCTTCACCGGCATCGCGGCCTTTGCCGGTGCGTTCATGAATTGGAATTTCCTGATGGCCGGCACAGCCAGCACCAATGGCCTTCTGCTGGTGGTCGCGATCCTGCTCGTCCTCGCCTGGAAGGTCGCTGGCACGATCGGCGCCGACTACTTCCTGCTGCGCTGGCTTGGGACGCCGTGGGGCAAGTCGCCTACGGCTGAGCCAGCCGCAAAACGCTGAGGCCAGTTACGATCGTCAAAAACGAACGAGGCCGGCGCAGCGCCGGCCTCGTTCGTTTTGGGGAGTGTGCGGTCAGCCGGCGAGGATCGTCTGGGCGGTTTCGACCGGGTGCGCCACGACGAGCGGCAGCGTCACGACAAACGTGGTGCCCTGGCCGACGCTGCTGGAGACTTCGATCCGCCCACCCAGCAGTTGCACGAGCTGCTGCGTGATCGCCAGGCCCAGGCCATAGCCGCCGTGCTCGCGGGTCAACGTGCCGTCGGCTTGCCAGAACGGCTCGAAGATCCGGCCGATGTGCTCGGGGGCGATCCCGGCGCCGGTATCGCTCACCGTCAGGCGCCAGTGGTCTGCCGGGCCGGTTTCGACGCGGACCGTGACGCCGCCGCGTGAGGTGAATTTGAGCGCATTACTCACAAGGTTCGATGCGATCTGTAACAAGCGCTTTGAGTCGCTCATGACCTCAGACGGGAGGTCAGGATCGAGCGCGACTTCGAGTTCGAGGCCTTTGTGCGCGGCGGTGACCGCGAACTGCTGGCGGATCGCCTCGACCAGGTCGATCGGCCGAGTCGACTCGACGCTGACCTGCAGCCTTCCGCTCTCGGACTGGGCTTGCTCGAGCAATTCGTTGACGAGGCGGGTGAGGAAGTGCGTGCTCTGGATCACGCGCTGCGTCGCCGAACGCTGACGCTCGCTCAAGTCGCCGTAGGCCCCCGATTCCAGAAGCTCGGTGTAGCCAAGGATCGCGCCAAGAGGCGTGCGCAACTCGTGGCTGACCTTGGCCAGGATCTGGCCCTTCAACTCGCTGGCCTCGATCGCGCGATCGCGAGCGGCAGCCAGGGCCTGTTCGCCCTGACGTTGAGCCGTGACGTCGCGCACGACGAGCAGACGCCCTGCCGGATGCCGATCGTCGAAGAGCTCGGTGCTTCGCGCGAGCAGCCAGTGACCGTCTGAAGATTGCCAGAGCCGTTCGCCGATCTGGGGGGCGCGGCCCAGGGCCATTAACTCGGGCCAGTGCTCGAGGACGGATTCGTCGAGCCGGCCGATCAGCTCGGTGCCGCCATCGAGCAGCGCCTCGGCCGCAGGGTTGAGGTCGACGATGCGTTGCGCGGGATCGAGCACGATCACGGCATCGCCCAACCCGTCGACCACGGCCTTGCGCGCCACCGGACGGATATCCAGAAAACGATAACGGAAGATCGACCAGGCCTGGAACAACGCCGACACAGCGAACCCGAAGGGGGTCGGGTCGAGGTTCGGGATCGGCATCAGCTTGAAGATGTATGCCAGATTGCCCATCCAGGGGGCCAGCGAAGCGGTTACCAGAAGCCCGATCTGCCAGCGATACAGATGCGGCAGCCGCCACAAGCGACGGATGAGCAGCACCGTGCCTACCAGGAGCTGGGCTTGAGCCGAGATCCAGTTGACCCAGAAGAACAGGCCATAGGTGAAGCTCAATGCCGGAAACGGCCCCGAGGAGTCGAGCGAGATCGTCTCCCATACCAGGCCGTGGCGCTCGGTCGTCCAGACCAGCAGCACGGTCACCACAGGCACAAACAGCAACAGGCCGTGCCAGCGCGGGCGGAACCAGCGGCCCTGATCCGTGATCTGTAGAGAAAGCGTCAACCAGCCGTAAGGAACAAGCACGATCCCGAAGTACTGGACCTTGCCCCAAAAGACTTTGCCCTCGACCGTGGGCGCGATCAACTCAGCCAGATAACCGAGCGACCAGACCGCCGCGGCCAGTGTGAGCACGAGGAAGGCTTTGCCGCCGGGCGTTGTGCGATGACGCCAGGCGTAGAGCGTCAGCGAGATCGTGATCAGGCCGGACGCCGTCAACATGACGACGCCAAAGCCGAGCGGGCTCAACATCGCGCCTCCCGGCACACCCGATCGAGGTGGTGAAACTCAGTGAGACGCGGCATCTTCTCTGACCTCGGTCGGCACAACGATATCGGTCGCTGCCAGCCCCGTCGGCAGCCAAACCGTGAATTGACTTCCCTGTTCGACTTCGCTCTCGACGCTGACCGAACCGCCCATCAACCGAGCCAGCTCGGCCACGATCGCCAGACCCAACCCATAGCCACTGTGACGCCCCGTGAGAGCGTGATTGGCCTGCCAGAACGGCTCGAAGATGTGCGCCTGAGCCTCGGCCGGGATGCCGACGCCTGTATCTCGGATCGTGATCGTCAGGCCTGGCTCGGGCGCCTGGCTCCACGTCAGCGCGCACCGCACGCCACCGGCGTGCGTGTACTTCAGCGCGTTGTGCAGGAGGTTGTGAACGATCTGTTGCAGCCTGGCTCCATCGACGATCACCAGCGCCGGCAGGTCAGGGCTGATGCTGTGCTCGAAGCTCAACCCGGCCACGCGCGCCTGCTCGCCGATTTGGGCGCAGAGCGGCTCGAGTTGGGTGCGAAGATCGATCGCCTGTGGGTTGAGCCGGATACGCCCTGCCTCGAGCTGAGCCTGGTCGAGCAGGTCGTCCACGAGCCGCGCAAGGTAATTGGCGCTGTGGATCACGCGCTGAGTTGCGGCCTGCCCGCGTTCGGTCAGATGGCCATAGGCGCCGCTCTGAAGCATCTCGGAGTAACCCAGGATTGCGCCGAGCGGTGTGCGCAGTTCATGGCTGACCTTGGCCAGCAGTTGCGTCTTCAGACGGCTGGCCTCGAGTGCTTCGTCGCGGGCGCGGCCGAGATCGCGCGCGCTCTGTAGCGACTCGGTGATCTCGCGCAACACAAGCAGTCGACCGCTGGCGCGGGTCGGGCCATCGGAAAGCAGGGCGCGCCTGGCCTCGAACATGCGCCCGTCTTTGCCCAATGCGATCTCGGCCCTGCCCTCACCCGGCTCGCCCGCGAATGTCAAGAGCTCGGGCCAGTGCGCCAACGCCTGGGCCAGGCCGTCGCCGACCCGTGCCCGGGGATCGAGCACGGCCCGCGCCGCCGGGTTCGCCTCGACGACGCGGTTCTGCGGGTCGACCACGATCACGGCCTCGAGCATGGTCGCGAGCACCCGCATCCGCGCCACAGGCATCGGGTCGAGCAAGCGGTAGCGGAAGATATCCCAGCCGAGCGCCAATGCCGAAAGCGAGAACGCGAACGGCGTCGGGTCTAGCCCGGGCAGCGAGATCATCCCGGTGAGGTAGATCAGGTTGATGAACCACGGAAACAGCGAGGCGAAAACCAGAACGATGGCCTGCCCACGGTAAAGATCGCTGGCCCGCAGGACGTGGCTCAGGAAGCGGGCCGTGCCGATCGCCAGCATTAAGTAGGAATAGGCGAAGTGGACCCAGAACCAGGGTCCGTACGTCACACGCAGCGCCAGAAGCGGCTCGGGGCCCGAGAGCTCGAACGACTTCCAGTGCAATCCATGCCACTGCGTCGTCGCCAGGATCACGAGCGTCGTCAGCGGCATAACCAGGAGCAGGCCGATGCGCGACGGGGCCAGCCACCTAGAGCGGCTGTCATGCATCTGCTGGGCGTAGGCGAACCACAGCACAGGCACCGTGACGATGCCCACGTATTCGACGAGCGCCCAAAGGAATTTGCTCGTGAGATCGGCGCCGATCAACTCACCGGCATAGCCGCCGAGCCAGATCGCCAGCGACACATTGACCAGGCTGAACAGCCGGGCGCCTGTCGCGCGTTTGCGCCAGGCATAGACCGCAAATCCGCTATGGATGACCGCAGTGGTCACCAGAAGCACGAGGAGATAAGGCGCCGCAGTTTGCATGAGCGGTAAACTTCCATTATGCACGACAATGCCAAATTCGGCCTTGCGGGAGGATTTCTTTACGTCAGCTTTACGCTGACCATGAGAATGTGTGAAGTCTACTGAAATCGACCTTGAAAAAACCCTATAGACGATTACAATGGATACCAATAGGGTTTTCCCCCCTACAGCGAGGGGGAATTCCCTGTAGACATAAGCACCCAATATATACTGGTGGTGCCCCGCATAATCGAACAGCAGGTAATTAAGGAGACTTAGATGACAAGCGCTACGGTTCCCACACGCGTGGGAGTTTTCGTTGACAGCGTCAATGTAACCCGAAACGGTGGCTATGGCATGCAGTACGACGTGCTGCGTGAGTTCGCCTGTCGCGGTGAAGGCCTGGCGATGCGGCTCAACGCCTACGCGGCCTACGACGCAGAACGGGCCGAATCCGATAATCAGTATCGCATCAATCAGCGGAAGTTCTATGACGTCCTGCGCGAGCAGGGCTATAAGGTCATCCTCAAGAACGTCAAGTGGTATATCGACGAGCGCGGGGTGCGGATCGGCAAGGCGAACTCCGATCTCGACCTCGCAGTCGATGTGCTTTCGCAGTCGCAGAACATGGATCGGATCCTGATCGCCACTGGCGATGGCGATTTCGTTCAGGTGGTGCGCGCGCTGCAAAGCCGTGGCTGTCGGGTCGAGGTCGTGGCCTTCGACAACGTGTCGACCGACCTTCGCCGAGAGGCCGATCTGTTCCTCTCGGGCTACCTGATCCCGGGGTTGCTGCCGCTCGAAGGCGATGGCAATGTCAAGTGGGGCGAGGCCGGCGGCAAGGCGCGCGGAACGTGCTACTACTTCAATGCCGAGAAGGGCTTTGGCTTTGTGCGGTTCCTGAAGGAGATCGGCTCCAATCTGTGGGATGTCGACTCGCGCAAAATCGGCTCGCCCTTCGCGAGCGCCTTCTTCCATGTCTCCGAGCTGCCGCGTGGCGTATCGGCCGATGATCTGCCGAATCGCGACATGATCTTCGAGTTCGACCTTGCCAAGTCGAACCGGCCGCAGACCGGCGAGAACTACACCGACCTCTTGGCTACGCATCTTGTCCGAGCGCAGCGCGATGGCGGTCGTGATGGCGCCGTGCGTAACGGCGGCGACGAGGGCCGCGGCGGCGAGGAAGGCACCGCAACGCCGCGACCCGAGGGCCGTGGCGAACGACAGCCGCGCTACAACGACCGCAGCTCACGCTCCGGCGAGAACGTCTCACGCTACAGCGAGAGTGGACGCGACAGCGGCTACGTCAGCCGTTATCTGGCGGACACCAACAACCGCGATTGAGGCTCGACCGGCCATCCCGGCAAGCGCGCGATCCACAGGGGCGCCCTGTACAGCGGTCTGACCACCGTTGCGCAGGGCGCCCCTGTATTCGCCTAAGGCGCTCGTTTTCGCTACAATCGTTCAATGCGCATCTATCGCCTGATCCCGCTGAGCGCGTTGTGGCTCTCGATGCTGGCGTGCAGCACGGTGTCGACCTTCAGCGCTACTCCGACACCGACGGCCGCGCCTCTGCCGACCCTGCCCCCGGCGCCGCCCACCGCAAGCCCGATCGACCTGCAGCTTCAGACCCTCGACGTGATCGATCAGGTGGTGACTGAAGCCTTCGTTCGCGAGGACCTCGATGGCGTGCCGTGGGCCGACGAGGTTGCCGCGGTGCGGGCGCAGGTCGGGGCCGGCCTCGATGCAGAGGGGTTCGACATCGCGATCCACGACCTTGTCGATAGCTTCCCAAACGATGCGGTGCAGTTTCTCAGCCGCGCCGAGCGCATCGAGCTCGAGGCCAATGCCAGCACGACCTATCAGGGGATCGGCGTGTACTTCGGCGTCCGTGGCGCGCCTGAGCCGCGCGTGGTCGTGCTCTCGGTCATCCCCGGTTCGCCGGCCGAGGCGGCCG
>DKKP01000164.1 GCA_002455335.1 Anaerolineales bacterium UBA6663
CCCGCCGTTCTTCTGCCCTCGCGGTGCCCGGGGCTGGCTGCCAGGCCGCCGCCAGGGCCGCGCCCACCAGGAACCCGGCGGCGCGCGTGTCGGTGCCGAAGTAGACGCGGCTGGCATCGCCGGCAGGATCCTGCAGCGCGGCCATCCACAGCGTCGAGGCCAGCGCCGCCAGCGCAAAGCCCAAGACAAGGCGTCGCGCATCGCGCAGCGTCGCGATCTTGAGCCCGCGCAGCGCAACGACCATGACCAGCGGCCACACCAGGTAGAACTGCTCCTCGACCGCCAGCGACCACAGGTGCTGGAGCACCGGCGGCTGAGCGTACTGCTCGAAGTACGGGATCTCGCGCACGATGTAGGCCCAGTTCGTGGCGTAGGCGAGCGCCGCCAGGGTGTCCTCGGCCAGGCGGGGCAACGCCGAAGGCGCCAGCAGCGCAACCAGGATCGGGGCCGCCAGCAAGACAGCCCACATCGCCGGCAACAGTCGACGCGCGCGCCGCAGCCAGAACGCGCCGAGGTCGATCCGGCCAGCGCCCAGCCATTCGCGCACCAGCAAGGACGTGATCAGGAAGCCCGAGATGACGAAGAAGCTCTCGACGCCCAGGAAGCCGCCGGCCGCCCATGGGAAACGGGTGTGATACAGAAAGACGGCGACGACGGCGAGCGCCCGGATCCCATCGAGGGCGGGCAGATGAGGCAGACGAAGGGCGTGGGTGGCGTTCGGGTGCATGGCATCCCCCTGAGCGATGAACAATCGAGCGATTGCTCACAGCCTAGGAGGCGCCGATCACTCAAGATCCACGCGGGGGTTACCGTTCGGTTACTGGCATACGCAAACGAGCGGGTCGTGCGCAGCGAGTAGCCTCGCGCAAGACCCGCTCGTTTTGATCGATCTTACTCGACCAGGTGCAGGCGATCGTCAGCGCCGGGCTCGAAGCCGTGCGGGCCCTGCGGCACGAGCCGGTCGACCTGAAAGCCGCCGCTGTCCATAAGCTCCCACAGGAGCTCGAGCGGCGCCTTGCCGGGCACCCACTTCTCGACCACGACCAGGCCGTGCGTCGGGAGGATGGTGAAGGCCACCTGGCGGGGATCGTCGGGGTTGCGCAGACAGGCCGCGCGCGAGAAGGCGCTCTTGATGCCGCGCGCCTGGGCGTCGGTCGCACACGACACCGGATAGTGATAGTACGGCAGATCGAGCGGCACGAACTCGACCTTCGTCGGATCGAAGGCGGCCACACCGCGATGCCCGTGAAGCTTCGAGCGCACCACAGGCACGCTCGCGCCGGCATCCCGCCCCCACGCATTGCCGAGCGTCACGCTCGGGAGCGCGAAGTCGAGGTCGCGCAGCTCGACGGCCTCCGACGACGGCGAGTCGTTGCGCTTACCCTCGACATGGCGCACCACGGCGCCCAACCCATCCGGCCGCACGCTGACGATCACGGCCAGTTCGTCATCGGTCAGATGCTGCTTCTCGACCGGGCGTGCGCTGCCCGTGATCGTGGCGATCAGGGCCTGCAGATGCGCGTCCCAGGTGGCGAAGCAGCCCTCGCTGTACTGGCTGGCGATCGAATCGCCGACCGCGGGGACGTTGGTGAGATCCGCTACGCGCACCATTTCGGTGAAGAAGTTGCGCGCGCCGAGCTCGATGCCAGCCGCCTTCATCGCCGCCGGCGTCGTCAGCCGCTGCCACTCGGCCTGGCCCACGATCGGCTCGGTGACCGCGTGCTGCGTCACCTCGCCCGTGCTCACGCTCGTCACGATCCGGCGCACCATGTCGTCGTAGAAGGCCTCGATGTCGGCGCCGGCCACCACCCGCGGGTAGCCGCCGACCAGGTCGAAGTAGTAGGCCGACTCGACAGTCGCCTCGCCGACCAGGACCACCAGACGGATGCATTTGGCCTGGGCCTGGACCAGACGGATGAACGACATGATCGGCCCGCCGCGCCGCCCCTGCTCGATCAGCGTCCGATACGCGGTCTCGGCCAGGCCCGGGAAAGCAAAATCCGCCGGGTCAGACGTCTCCTTCTGCAGCACACGCTCGAAATAGTCAAGCCGCTCGTCGAGCTGCGCTGGCGTGACGTGGAGCAGCGTGTACGTCATCGGCGTATGGTTGAGCCCAAAGCGGCGGCGGCCGGTGAGCATGACCGACTCGCGCCAGTTGACCGGCTCGCCATAGCGCGCCGTGGTCACGAACAGAGTGGTCTGCGCATTGGGCCGATCCTGGACGTAATGCCCCTGAGCCGCGAAACGCGTCTGGAGCCGCGCCAGCACATCCTGGATCACAGGGTCCTCGACGCCGGCGGCCGGCACAAAGCTGACGTGCGTGGTCTTCAACCAGCCGTGGATGCGTTCAGCGGGCGGGACCTGGGCGATTAAGTTCATGACAACCTCCGGGGATGTTGGCCGCGCGTGCGGGGAGGATCCGCAGCCTGCGCCGTTCAGGTGACGAACGGTAATTCAACCACAGTTGCCGCCACGCCGCCAGAGTCGACCACGGCGCCGGGTTCGATCCCGGTTCGCAGCACGGCCAGGCCGATCGGCCCCAGGTCGGGCAGTTCGGCCGCGCTCGTCACGGCGCCGACCAGGGCGCCCTCGGCCCGCA
>DKKP01000282.1:0-2858 GCA_002455335.1 Anaerolineales bacterium UBA6663
GCCGGGCCCGACGCGCGGCCCTCGGTCGCGCCGGCGATCAACGGCGACGACGCGATCACGACCACGATCAACGGCGCGCAACGCGTCGTCGTCGGCGCCGGGCACAAGACGCTGCTGCGGATGCTGCGCGAAGACGCCGGCCTCCCGGGCACCAAGGAGGGCTGCGCCGAAGGCGAGTGCGGTGCCTGTACGGTCTACCTCGACGGTCTGGCTGTGATGGCCTGCCTCGTGCCGGCGCCCCGCGCAGCCGGCGCCACGATCGTCACGGTCGAGGGGCTGGCCGGCGCCGACGGCGCCTTGCATCCNNATGCGGGTATTGCACGCCGGGATTCGTGATGAGCGGCGCAAAACTCCTCGAGGAGCGTGCTCGGCCGGATCGGAGCGCCATCGAGCAGGCCCTCACCGGCAACCTGTGCCGCTGCACCGGTTACTACAAGATCCTGTCGGCGATCGAGAAGGCCGCGGCCCAGACCGAGCCCTCCTCAACCGACTGACGTAACGCCAATCAAGGGAACACCGCGTATGAACGCGATCGGCCAATCGCACACCCGTCTCGACGCCGCCGCCAAGGTCACGGGCGCGGCGGCCTATCCTGGCGACCTCGACCTGCCCGGCCAGCTGTGGATGAAGATCAAGTTCGCGGGCCGGCCGCATGCCCGGATCGTCAGGCTTGACACCTCGCGCGCCGAAGCCCACCCGGGAGTCGTGGCGGTGCTGACCGCCAAAGATGTGCCCGTGAACGGCTACGGGCTCGGCACACCCGATCAACCCGTGCTGTGCGGCCCGGGCTCGACGATCGAGGGCGCCGACATCGTGCGGTTCGTCGGCGACCAGGTCGCGCTCGTCATCGCCGAGACCGAACAGGCCGCGGCCGAGGCGCGCGACCTGATCGAGATCGAGTGGCAGGACCTGCCGTTGATCACGGACATCGATGCAGCGTTGCGGCCCGGCGCGCACGAGATCGTCGCCAGCGCACCCGGGAACGTCTTCAAGCGTTATCGCATCCGTAAAGGCGACGTCGACTCGGCCTGGGCCGCGTGCGATGTGATCATCGAAGGCGAGTACCACACGCCGATGCAGGAGCACGCCTACCTGCAGCCCGAGGCCGGCCTCGGCTACATCGACGACGAGGGCCGTGTGACGGTCAAGGTCGCGGGGCAGTGGACGCACGAGGATCAACTTCAGATCGCGTATAGCCTGGCTCTACCGGCGGACCAGATCCGCGTGATCTACCCGGCGATCGGCGGCGCCTTCGGCGGGCGTGAAGATATGTCGGTGCAGATCGTGCTGGCGCTGGCCGCCTGGAAGCTGCGCCGGCCGGTCAAGATCATCTGGACGCGCGAGGAATCGATCGTCGGTCATCACAAACGCCACGCGTTCCGCATCCGAGCCAAGTGGGGTGCGAAGCGCGATGGCACGCTGGTGGCCGTGCAGGCCGATGTGGTCAGCGACGGCGGACCGTATGCCTACACCTCGCCCAAGGTGCTCGGCAACGCCGCGCTCGCGGCAAGCGGCGCGTACGAGGTGCCGCACGTCGCCGTCGACGCGGCCACTGTGGCAACCAACAACGTGCCGGGCGGCGCCTTCCGCGGGTTTGGCGGGCCGCAAGCCACGTTTGCGGCCGAGATGCAGATGGACAAGCTCGCCGCCGCGCTCGGGCTCGACCCCGTGGCGATCCGGCTCAAGAATGCACTCACCGACGAGTCGATTTGGTCGGTCGGCTCACGCGGGCCAAAGGGCGTGACCATCAAACGCGTGATCGAGGATTGCGCCCGGGCCGCGAATTGGGACCCGGAGCGCACGCGCCCACAGCCCCCCGCCCAACACCTGCGCCGCGGGCGCGGTTTTGCCTGCGCGGGCAAGAACATCGGCTTCTCGTTTGGCGCGCCGGAGAAGTCCGAGGCCCGGGTCGAGATCATGGGCAACGGCGAGATCGAGCGCGTGATCGTGTACGCGGCCGGCGCAGACTGCGGTCAGGGCGCGCACACGGCTTTTGTGCAGATGGCGGCCGCCGGCGCCGGTGTGCCCTTCGAGAGAGTCGAGATCGTGGCCAGCGACACCGCCACAAGCGGCGACTCGGGGAGCGCCTCGGCCTCGCGCCTAACCTACATGGCCGGCAACGCCGTCAAGGGCGCGGCCGAAGCCGCCCGTAAGAAGTGGGATGAGGAAGAGCGCCCGGCCGTGGCTACCTACATCTATCGGCCGGCCCCGACCACGGGCTACGACGAGGTCGACGGCCACTGCGAGCCGAACTTCGCCTACGGCTATGTGGCCGAGGTCGCGGATGTCGAGGTCGACCTCGAGACCGGCCTGGAGATCGAGCGCCAGCAGTTCGCGGCCCTCTTCGCGACCGAGGACCGCACGATCGGCATGCGCTCCTTCGTCGAGAACGGCCCGGGCAAGGCCGAGTTCACCGGTCGCTGACAGCCCGTAGGATCCGCGCCATGGCGCAGAAGACGGACGAGAAGCCGGACAGCAAGAAGCCCGGCGGGGGAGTGGCGGCCGCCCGGCTGAGGGTGGCGCAGCTGCTCTGGCTGGTGTTCGTGGTGTGCGCGCTGTTCCTCGCGATCGGCGCGCTGGCGCTGGCGCACCTGGCCTGGCACCCGCGGCGGGTGCGCGACGACCTCTTCAACCACCTCAACGCGCCGGGATTCTTCACCTTCGTGGCGGCCAGCTCGGTGCTGGGAAGCCAGAGCCTCCTGATCGGCGGCAGCCTGCCCGTGGCGGCGGCGCTCGGTGCCGTCGGCCTGCTGGCCTGGATCCTCCTGACCTACACCATCTTCACGGTGCTGACGGTCAAGCAGGAGAAGCCCGCGCTGGATCGCGGCATCAACGGCGGCTGGCTGCTGGCGGTGGTG
>DKKP01000282.1:2863-4030 GCA_002455335.1 Anaerolineales bacterium UBA6663
CCGCCCTACTGGATCAACATGGGCGCGATGGCGATCTCGACCCTGGCCGGCGCCCTGCTCATCCTCAACGCGCCGCACGCGCCGTTCCTGCACTCGATGCTGCCCTTCCTCAAGGGCTTCACTGTGTTCTACTGGGCCACCGGCACCTGGTGGATCCCGATGCTCGCGGTGCTGGCGGTGTGGCGGCACTTCGTCCGCCGGTTTCCCTTCGCCTACGACCCGATGTACTGGGGCGCGGTGTTTCCCCTGGGCATGTACGCCGCCAGCACGCACCGCATGATCGACGCGCTGCAGCTNNGCCCCAGGCGATGTTCGCCGTCGGCATGACGGCCTGGACCCTGCTGTTCGCCAGCCAGCTGCGCGCGCTGTACCGGCAGTGGCGAACGGCGGAAAACTGACGTGGATCAATCCGCGAGCGCGGCGCGGGCGCTATCCTGTTCCCGATATGTACTCAAATTCATAACGAGGAAGCTCCCTTGAAGATCCACGCGCTCCTGCTCGCGCTGCTGCTGTCTCCGGTCCTGTCGGCGACACCCGCCGACCATCCGGAAACCGGCACGCCCAGCCATTCGGTCCGGGTCACGGGCGCGGTGAAGGCTCCCGCCGAGTTCGACGTGGCCGCGCTCCAGGATCTGGTGGCGCGCGACACCGGCCCGGTGGACGTGGTCTGCGCCTCCGGTGCCACCGTGGGTTCGGTGCAGAACTTCCGCGGCGTGCGCCTGACCGACGTGATCGACCGGGTCGGCATCGACGTGCAGGGTCACAAGGACGCGCGCCGCATGGTGATCCTGGCGCGCGCCACCGACGNNGGCAAGGACGTGCTGGTGGCCTGGGAGAAGGACGGCAAGCCGCTGGAAGCGCGCGAAGGCCAGCTGCTGCTGATTTCCGGCCAGGACATCAAGACCGGCCCGCGCCACGTGCGCTGGCTCAGCGGAATCGAAGTGATCCGCATGGAATGACCCCGCGCGGCGGGTGCGCATAGCGCTTCACCCCGCCGCCGCCCTACGCCCCGACGAAACGCCGCGCCCGTCCGCCCGATGCCAGGGAGAACGGCAAGGGCGCGTCGTGCCCGCGATTCACGTTTTCCCATTCCAGAGAAGAGCCATGTCCCACTCCCATGCAACGCTTCATCGGCGCGCGCTGGCCACCGCCCTGCTCGCCAGCCTC
>DKKP01000324.1 GCA_002455335.1 Anaerolineales bacterium UBA6663
CGGGCTTTGCCCGGCCGTTCACCCGAAAAACGGGCCAACTTCGGATCTCCCGAGTCTGAGGATTGACAAGCCCCGAATGCGGGTATATCTTGGTGCTTGTCCGCAATGCGAACTTTTATTCCGTATCGTGGACGAGACAAGCCACTAAGGAGTTCATGCCATGTCGTCCCTGGAGTTTTATGACCTGAGCCACCCCTGGGGGTTTCAGGCCCCTAACTGGCCTTATTTCCGCGATGTCGAGATCGAGCGCATCCACTACCACGCCAAGTCCGGCGTCCTGACACAGCGGATCACCACCACCATGCACTCCACGACGCACATCGATGCGCCCGCGCACGTGGTGGAAGGGACGCCGTTCATCGACGAGATCCCGCTTGAGAAATTCTTCGGCACCGGCGTGGTGGTCTCGATCCCCAAGGACAAGTGGGGCATGATCACGGCCGAGGACCTTGAGAAGGCCGAGCCCAAGATCCAGCCTGGCGACATCGTCATCATCAACACCGGCTGGCATTCGAAGTACGGCGACAACCAGGACTACTTCGGGCGCGCGCCCGGCCTGGTGCCGTCGGCCGCGCACTGGCTGGTGGAGCGCGGGGTCAAGGTCGTCGGCCACGATACCCAGGCCAACGACCATCCGCTGGCCACCGCCATCGGCCCGCACGGCCCAGGCGGCCCCCTGCTGCCCCACCTGCTCAAGGAATACAAGGAGTTCAGCGGTCACGAAGTGATCGAGGACTTCCCGGATTGGGAGCCCGTGCACCGCATCCTCTTCACCAACGGGATCCTGGGCATCGAGAACGTCGGCGGTGACATCGACAAAGTGACGGGGAAGCGCGTGACCTTCTCGTTCTTCCCGATTCGTTGGACACGCGGCGACGGCTGCATCATCCGCCTCGTCGCCATGCTCGACACCACCGGTGAGTACCGGATCGAAAAAGGCGCCTGACCCAGGCACCTAAGGGGATGACATCATGGCTTACAAAGTCAATCGACTGAGCGATGCAGCGAAGTACACGGCTCCCGGGCATTCGGCGACCGTCCACACCATGCACCTGCAGCACAAGAACCTGGGCAGCGAGGCGCCCTACTGGGTCGGCTGCTCGTACTATCTTCCCGGTGCCCAGGCCGACTGGGGCGCCACGCCGCTCGACAAGATCTACGTCTGCCTGGCGGGCGAGCTGACCGTGCGGCTGCAGAACGAGACCCTGAAACTGGGCCCGATGGACTCAATCTGGATCGGCCCCGATGAGCCGCGCGAACTGATCAACCAGAGCAACGAAGTCGCCACCTTGCTGGTGGTCATGCCGTATCCGGCAGCGAAGTAGCCCATCATGCTAGACGCCATACCCAGCACTCAAGAACTGTTCAGTGTCAACGGCAAGGTGGCCATCGTCACTGGCGCCACGGGCGGCCTCGGCAAAGTGGCCTGTCTGGCGCTGGCCAAGGCCGGGGCCAAGGTCGTGCTCACCGGGCGCAGCGTCGACTCACTCGCGCCGCTGACCGAGATGATCACGGCCGCCGGCTACACGGCCACGCACATCGCCGGTGACCCGGTCTCTCACGACGACAACAAGCGCATCGTCGCCCACGCCGTCGAGACGTACGGCGGGCTCGACATCGTCCTGACCGCCGCCGGTGTCAACAAACCCGGGCCGATCGTCGAACAATCCGTCGAGGATTGGGAGACCATCATGGACGTGAACGTCAAGGGCACGTACCTGATGTGCAAAGAGGCTGGCAAGGTGCTCATCCAGCAGGGGCGCGGCGGCAAGGTCATCCTGGTCTCGTCGCAGCGCGGCAAACTGGGCCTGCCCAACTACAGCGCGTACTGCCCTTCGAAGGGCGCCATCGACTCCCTCACCCAGACGCTGGCCTGGGAGTGGGGCAAGCATCACATCAACGTCAACGCGATCGCGCCGACGGTCTTTCGCACCGCGTTGACCCAGTGGATCTTCGAGAGCCCTGAGACCACGCAGCGCTTCCTGTCGCGCATGCCGATCGGACGCCTGGGCGAGCCCGAAGACTACATCGGCTCGGTGCTGTTCCTCTCGTCGCGCGCTTCTGACCTGATGACCGGGGCCATCCTGTATGTGGATGGCGGCTATACCGCGGGTTGATGCGCTGTACGCGGGGTCGCCAACTGAATGGATATCGGGCCAGCCGCGTCACAACCCGGCTGGCCCGATCGTGTTCTACCAAAGGGACCCGGGTGGATCTCGATGCCTGGCCGCTTGCGGAAGATTCCCATTCGCGAAATTCGCGGCCAAAACTGGATCTTCCAAAACACCATGTGCTGGCCCAGCAGGCGCGGCGATCGGATGTCCGATTACGATCAGCGGTGTATACTGCCCGCAACTTACCGCATTGCGGAATAGACGGCTGAATGGCGGTATTCTCTCGGTATTGCGGCGCGTCGCATTACGAGCGCCACCTGTTTGAAGCTCAACGCCGACCCGTCGACAAGGCCGCTCTGCCTTGACCAGGTCATTTTGAAAGAGATCATGCCCGTCGGGCGATCCGACGACCAAGCTTATGGCGACTGAATCGAAACCCTCCACCAATCCTCAGCGCGACCTCGGGCAGGTCCAGGTGATCAGCCGGGCGGCCCGCATCCTGCGCGCCATCCGCGATGCGGACGGCCTCAACCTGGCTCAGCTGGCGTCCAAGGTTCGACTGCCGCGCACCACGGTCTATCGGATTGTGAGCACGCTCGAGGCCGAGGGCCTGCTGACCACGGTCGACCCGGGCGGCCAGATCGAGCTCGGAGTTGAGTTGATCTCTCTGGGCGGGGCCGTTCGTCACGATCTGCGGCGCGAGCTGCGTCCGTTTCTCGAGGAGCTTTCGCTCAAGGTCGACGAGACCGTTGACCTGTCGATCCGCGACAAGGACCACATCCTGTTTCTCGATCAGGTGACCCGCCTGCAGCGTCTGCGCGCCGTCTCCGGCATCGGCATGACCTTTCCGCTGCACTGCACCGCGAACGGCAAGGCCCTGCTCGCCACCTTGAGCACTGAAGCCGTCATGCAATTGCTTCCGGAGGATCTGCCCGCGTTCACGCCGACGACGATCCGCACCCGAACGCAGCTGATTGAAGAGCTCGCGACGATCCGGCTGGCGGGGGTTGCGTACGACCGCGAGGAGCATTCGCTGGGCATCAGCGCCGTCGCCGCGGCCATCGAAGCGCCGCTCAGCACGACGCTCGCGATCAGCATCCCGGTGCCGACAGTGCGCTTCCACGGCCAGGAAGAGCGGTTCGTGTCGGGGCTGCTGCAGACCTGCGACGTGATCACCCTGCGCACGCCAGGCGTCCGGCGCTACCAACCGCTGGCTACAGCGGCTCAGGGCTGAGGATTGTCCAGCGCCTGGCGCGCCAGGGCCGGCGGGACTAAGCTCCATCAAGAATAACGGGCGACAGAGATCGGCGGGGCAAACCGGTCTCTGTCACCCGTTTTCTTTCACAAGCCATCGCTCTGAGCCGCTCACTCAGGCTTCCGCACGCCGTGAGCGTCCCTTATGCCTGACCACTCGAGAACACGCCGGGCGCCTTGATGCTCGCGCCCGCGAGCGCGCCGATCACGGCCACCACGACCACGATGATGATCGAGATCGTGTACAGGCCGGTGGCGTGCAGCGCATACGACCCGGCCGCCACGGCGATCGTGCCGCCGAAGATCGACAGGCCCATCGTCAGGCCGCCGACTCTGCCCGTGATACTCTCCGGGTAGTTGTTGGAGATGAAGGTCAGGCTGATCGGATTGGGCATCCCCATGAAGAAACCCGCCAGGATCAGGCACACTGTCAGGAGCGTCTGGTTCTGGTTCACCATCGGCAGCAGCACCGACGCGCAGAACACGGCCGTCAGGGCGAAGGACACCAGGATGGCCAGGCTGTACCGGCCCCTGAAGACCTTCTCGACCACCACGCCGCTGGCGATGGAGCCCAGCATGAACGCGAGGGTGTAGATGCCCATGATGGTCCCGGCCACTTCCGGGCCCATGCCCAGCCCGGCCGGCGCCGGAACGGCGATGTGCCCGGGCGTGAGGTCGTTGTAGCCCTGCATGACCCACGACAGCGAGAACACCGCGACCAGCGTGAGCCAGAACGCGGGAAGTCCGAACACCTTCTTGAAGAGGCCATCATCGCCGTGGCCGGCCTGGCCCACGATCTCGGCGGCCGGCGACTTCGGTCCGAAGGCGTAACCGACGAATAGGAGCAGCGCGACGCCCATGACGGCGCCGAACCACAGCAATGCGGTGGGCCAGCCTGAGTTCGAGGCGATCGCCGGGCCCGCGATCAGGCCGATCGTGATCCCAAGCGACAGAGCCGCTCCCTGGAGCCCCTGGAACAAGCCGCGCTGCGGCGCCGGGAACCATTCGGCCGCCAGACGCGGACCCGAAGCGATGATCGGGCCGCAGCCAAGGCCCTGCAACGCCCGCAAAGCCACAAGGCCCAGGAGGCTCGTCCCGAGGACGGGCACGAGGGCCGCGCAGACCGCCGCCAGCAGACAACAACCGATGAACGTCCGGGCGACGCCCCACTTGTCGACGACGGCGCCGCCGACCATGCCGCCGATCGCGACCATCAGCGTGAACGGGAGCATGGCGGCCCCGGTGGTCGCCCCGAGGTCGACGCCGAGCGTCTTGGAGATCTCGCCGACCAGCGGCGTGGGCGCGATGAGGATCATGCCCTGGGCGAGCGTGGCGACGATCACGGCGAACAACACGTACCAGCGAAACGCAGGGTAGTTGGACGTGGACATAGGAGCACTCGTGTGGTTTGGCCTCTCAACGACATCGCGAACCGCCCGCGGCACAGTTTCCGGGGCCTCAGGGGTTCGCGATGTTGTCGAGCGCAGATCGATTGAAAGGAGGACGCCCCCGCCTGTGGGAGTCGCTGGCTTACGCTTCTTCGGCGACTTCGACCGGCACCTGGCCGCCGCGACGCGGGATCCCGGCCGGGCGGAACGCCGAGTACTTCTTACGTCGCTCGCGGATCACGCCCTGGTTGGCGTAGTACTTGCCCATCGTTTCGCCGATCTCGAAGAAGTGGTCCTTGGCGCCGCTTCCGTCGGTCATCGACTTCTCGCGCCCGTTCGCCTGGATGACGAACTTCCAGCGGCCGTTTTCGTCCTTCTCGAGGTCGCCGCCGCAGTGGCAGACCGGGCATTCGATCGGATAGCCGCTGCTGTTCCAGTGCGGCTGACCGAGCGACAGGAGATTGGAGTGACAGACCGGGCACCAGCCCAGGTTGGGATCGCCCAGGTATTCCACAGTTTCGTAGTTCTGGATGCCCTTGACGACGTTCTCGCCGAGCTGGCGCGCGCGCTGCAGGGCTGCATCATCGAGCAAGATCTGGCCGGGGCGCGGGGCGCGGTTGGCCATCATCTGATCGACGACCTTGATGTCCTGCGTCAACAGGGTCACGGTCACGCTCTCCATGACCATCGACATCCAGCTGCGCGTAGACCCGCCGTTGGTGATGATGCCGCCGACGCGGTGCTTGAAGTAGGCGGCGTTGCCAACCTGCTTGTGGAAGTTCGGCTCGTACGACAGGTGTCGATCCGTGAAGATGCGGTAGATGCCGGCCGGCATGAAGGAGTAGGCGGGCACCGTGACGATCACGCCATCGGAGTCGAGCCACTCCTGCATGATCAGCTCCATGTCGTCCTTATGCATGTTGACGCATTCGGGCGCGCAGTGCTGCTGCGTGAACTTCACCGTGCAGCTTTCGCAGCCGGTGCAGGGCATGATGTTGTAGTCGTGCAGGTTGATCATCTTGACCTGCGCGCCGAGCTCCTCAGCCCGCATCAGCGCTTCTTTGGTCAGGATCTCGCCGTTGCCGTTTTTGCGACCCGCCAGGACTGCCAGGATCTTCATGATGTCTCTCCCCTATTGACGATTGCGATTACGCCGCAGCCGGTTTGTCGGACGAAGCCGGCACCGTGCCTGGCTTCCGCTGATTCACGACAAACGCCACCCCGACGGCGATGACGGCGGCAACGACCAGGACGATCGCGCACACCCGGTAGATGAACTGGCCATCCGGGTTTCCGAACACACTCCCGATAGTGACCAGGATCGTCGGCGAGGCGGCGGTGCCCAGGTTGACGAACGTCATGTACAGGCCGTTGGCAAAGGTTGCCGCAGATTTTGGCGCCGCGTCAGTGACCTTCATCGTGCCGTAGGGCATCAGAAGGCCGAACCCCAGGCCGATGAAGGCCGCGCCGGCGAAGATCAGGCTCATGTCTGTCGCGATCGAGAGCAGGAAGAAGCCGATTGCATTGAGGAGCAGCGCCACGAAGGCCGAGAACTGGCGGAGCAGGCCGATGATCCTGGCGAAAAACACGCCGCTGACCATCGACATGACCGTCATGATCATGGTGGCCAGACCGGTCGAGGCCGCGTCGCCCAACTTGTGGCTATCCACGACGAACGACAGATAGCCGAAGATCGCGAAGTAGATGACCGCGTAGAAGAAGATCAAGGCGCAGACCGTCACCACGCCACGGTTGAAGCCGCTCTCCTGCTTGCCACTCGGCTGCGTGCGTTGCGGCTCGGGCAGCTTCAGCACGACCATGACCAGGGTCACGATCGCAAAGGCATAGATCAGGAACGACAGCCGCCACGAGAACGTCGCCAGGACACCCGCCAGGATGGCCGTGATGATGTTGCCCAGAGCCACTGCAGTGCTTTGATAGCCGAGCATGACGTCGCGGGCCTGGCCGGTGTAGAAGTCGGCGATCAGGCCGGCCGCATAAGGCAGGAAGATGCCAGTGCCGGCGCCCAGCAGCGCACGGCAGACCAGGATCACGGTGAAGTCCGAGGTGAACATGGGGCCCATGCCGCCCACGATGTACAGGCCGAGGCCCACGAAGAGCAGGGTGCGCGTTCGGAAGCGGTTGGCCAGGACACCCGCCAGGAACCCGAAGGGGATGGCCACCAGCGAAGCCAGCGAGACCATGTTCATCAGGGCTTCCTGGCTGACGTCGGGGAAGGCCTTGCCGATCTCCGCGAGGGCCGGCGAGATCGTCAACCTCAGCATCAGGAGGAATGAGATGGACAGGATCGTCACCATCAATCCTTTGTTCTTGGTTGCGCTCGTGTTCATGACTGCCTTTCGATCCTCAGAGGGCGAATGAATGCTCCGCGGCCGCTTTCGATACGGCCAGGACGACGGAATAGATGATTTGCTCGTATGGAACTCGTCAAGTGTCCACTTTGTGGACATATAATCCACATAGTGGATGGTCGGATAGTAGGGCAGTTGCTTGGGGTGTGTCAAGTCTTGCCCTCACTAGGACTCACGGACAAATGTCATGCGCAGGCGCCGCCACACAACAGGGTTCGTACGAGGGGGCCCACTTGGGTGGGCGCGCCGGCGATGCGGTTGTGGTTGAGAGCTGCGAGGGTATGATCCGGGGATGCTACCTGATCCCGAGCGCTGGCTGCCACCCCCAGCGAACATCAGCTGGGGTCCTTCCCACCTCCACCTCTGGTCCTTTGGCCTGGATCAGGCCAAACCGATCACGGCGGGATTGGAGACTCTGCTCTCGGCTTCAGAAAAGGCGACGGCGCATCGGTTGCGCGTAGAGCGTGATCGACGTCGATACATCGTCGCTCACGGAAGATTGCGCCAGATCTTAAGCCGCTATACGGCCACCGCGCCAGAACATCTGACGTTCAGCCACGGCGCCCACGGGAAGCCATTCCTCTCGAAAGAGCACGTCGACAACAGCGTGCATTTCAATCTGTCGCGTTCACAGGCGATGGGCCTGTGTGCCGTCGCCTACGGTCAGGAGGTCGGCGCCGATGTCGAATGCGTGCGCCCCTTTGACGGCATGGAGACCCTGGTCAACCGTTTCTTCTCGCCCCTGGAGCAAGCGGATTGGCTTCACATCGAGGAGAGCCGGAGGCTCGAGGCGTTCTATCGTTACTGGACCTGCAAAGAGGCCTTCGTCAAGGCCCGCGGAGAAGGATTGAGTCTGCCCCTAAACCAGTTCGACGTGGCCTTCCCCGACAACGCCCCGCCCCGGCTGGTGCGCGTGCCGGGCGATCCCGCAGAGGCAGCCGGCTGGTTTGTGCAAACCCACATCCTGGCCCCGGGCTATCGGGCGGCCGTCGTATTACCTGGCCTTCACTGGCAGGTCGATTGCTGGCGCTGGCTTGAGAGCGACTGAACACCCTCAGCGTCCACCACCTATCCGATACCAGCCCTCACGCTTGATCCGAACTCACCGTCGGCACGAGAAGCGCCTGTCGCGAGAGGAGCAACGGCGAACGCTGGGCGTCCACGCTGGCGAGATACCGGATCAGCTTGAAGGAGAGCAGCAGGTCGAAGATCACGTCGCCGCGATGCAGGTCGCACCCCAGCAGGCTCTCGATCTTGTTGATCCTGTAGAACAACGTGTTGCGGTGAATGTGCAGTTCAGCGGCCACGCCCGTTGGGTTCTTCCAATCCGACAGATACCGGTAGAGCGTCTGCAGCAGTTCTCGATCCGCCGGATCGTCACTCTCGGCCAGTTGCCGCAGGCCCGGATGGCATATCTCCTGCAGATCGACCTCCCCCGCACACGCCTCAAGGGCATGAAAGATCGCGTAGTGCCCGTAATGATGGATCACGCCCGCCCCGTCGATCTGCCTCCCTAACTCCAGCGACTTCACGGATTGCAGATAGTATCGAGACATCTCGGATAGATCCGCGAAGACGTTGCTGATACCGCCGACCCACTTATTGGACTCGAGATAGTCCATCAGGTCAGCCCGTTCCTCCTCGCCCAAAACGGGCGCGCCCTTCTTGCGGCTGAGCAGCAAGACGACGTCTCCGCGAAAGTCCACAGACATGCTGCCGGGCAGGATCTCGCGCAATCGGGAATGACTGATATGATGCGCCCCGTCGCGGGCGGCCTCCTGGCGCTCTCGGCGCACAGAGACCACGTAGAGATCGGGGTGGAGCACAATCTCAAGCGCCTTGAGCCTGAGTTGAATCGTCTTGGTGTCGGTCAGTCGTCGCTCGAGCAGGTCATTGATCAGCGCCTCGTAGATAAGGCCGTGCGTCTGGATGAAGAACTCGCTCTTCTGGAGCTCGATCGCCGCCAGTTTGCACAGGCCCTCGACCCATTCGATGGCATAGTCGCTGTAAGGCTCGAAGCACCCGAAAACGGCCAGGATGGCCACGAACGTGCCGCGAATGCGCACGCCGGCCTGCAGCCAGCCATACTTGGCATACGGGATCCCCCTCGCCTCGCTCCACTCCTTGACGATGAAGGGTGGTTCGCCGTCGGCCAGCTTCCGCAAGATTCGATCGCTTCGGAGGGAGTTGATCGTGCGTTGATCCAGATAACCGCGTTCGATGATGGCGTTCATGGTCGGGTCGTCGACGACGACACCGCGCGACCTGGCCAGGCTTTTCAGGCTTGTGTCGTTGATGAAGATCGGGTTCCCGAGCAGCTCGAAGCCCTTGTCGGCGATGGCCTGCAACCCGTTGCCGGCGAACAGCGCGTCGAGGATGTCCTCGCGCACCTGGGCGAACCGACGCTGTGCCGCGAACCAACCCTGCACCTTGTGGATCGCGGCCGCGGGCTCGGCGGCAGCAGGCAGCAGGATCAGGTTGAGATCCTCTGGCTGCATCAGCCAGGCCGGCGGCTCAACATCCGCCACACACACCAGGTGCCGGATCCCCAGCGCCTCCCCGCCGCAGTCAGCCAGTTCGGAGGCGCTCGCCACGTAAAGCAGATCCGGCTGGATTGATCCACCGCCAGGCAGGGCGGCCACCGCATGGATGACGACCTGGGAGGATCCGGCCCGAACCAGCTGCGCGCCTTGCGGTGTCAGGAGGCTCGTCACTCTTTCGATAGTTAGTTTCATCCGGAGCTCCTCCTGACAGTTATCCCGAATCCCGGCGACGCCTTCCCGCCCAAGAGTCCATTGTACTTCAGCACAATCCAGCACCCTGGCCAGAAGCGGTTATTTTGGGTGGGCTCACAAAACCTTTGGTATCCAGGCGTCTTATCATCGAAAAGTAAGCGTTTCGATGAGGTGGACCCAGAGGCCATGCGAGTTTCCGACTGATCAGGAAGAAGCACCCAGGGTCGCACTTGTAATTCAGCACAAGCTTGGTCGGATTTTCGGCCCCGAATCGACCGGTGGCCTGGGGGAGAACCCCAGCCAGGAACGCTCGGCGACAAGGTCAAACCGCGCAATTCATCCGGGTGACGAGCCGCTGTCTTGAAAGGAGACACGCTATGGTCAAACTGGGCAAGTACAGCAGAAGCGTATCCATCATCGGCGTGGGCTGCACGCCCTTCATGAACTTCCTGGACAACCCTGCAACCGAGGGTTTGTCGGAAGGCGAGGTCTTCGGCTACGCCGCGCTCGCGGCTATGGAAGACGCCGGCGTCGAGGCCAAGGACGTCGATTTCTACTTCCACACCCAGGCCAACCCCTACATGGGCTCGGACTACATCACGCCCAACATGCAGGTCGCCGACTGGTTCGGCATGCGTGGCAAGGGCTCGGCCCACCACTCCGAGGCCTGCTGCTCGGGCTATCTGGCGCTCGATCTGGCCGTCAACGCTGTGGCCTCGGGCAAGTTCGACGTCGTGCTCTCGGGCTGCGTCGACCTGGCCGACAGCCTGCCCGTCGCCAACATGCCGGCGCACATGCGCCGGAAGTTCTCGTTCGAAGAGTTCATCGTCTCGACCAAGCTGATCTACGACAGGGCCTACAGCCGGCCGCTGGCAGCCGGCCCGATGATCGCGTTCGACGACGTCGCGGCCTGGTACACCCACGCCTACGGCCTGACCGACGAGAAGATGGACGACATCCTCAACGCGGCGGCCATCAACAACCGACGTAACGCGGCGAAGTGCCCGCTGGCGATCAATCGCACAGAGTTCAAGGACCTCGCCAAAGAGAACGGGTTCGACGACGTGATGGCGTTCATGCGCTCGCCCTTCAACCCCAAGCTGTCTGAGTACCTGCGCATCAGCGGCTTCGAAACAAAGTGCGACGGCGCCGCCGCCGTCATCGTCTGCCCCACCGAGATGGCCAAAGACTTCAAGGGCACGCCCATCGAAGTGCTTGGCATCGGCAACGCCGCGTTCGAGGGCTCGCAGGCCCATCTCGAGATGCGCGGCACTGAGGAAGCGGTCCGCCAGGCCTACGAAGTGACCGGCCTGACGCCGAGCGACATCGACCTCTTCTACGCCAACGACTTCATCATCACCTCGCACCTCATCGCGGCCGAGATCGCGGGCTACCTGCCCAAGGGCGAGGGCTGGAAGTACATCATGGACGGGCGCACGGCCTACGACGGCGACCGGCCGATCAACACAAACGGCGGCCGCGCCTCGTTCGGGCACGCACACGCGGCCTCCGGCATGGCCGACATCTTCGAAGCCGTCCAGCAGATGCGCGGCCTGTGCGGCGAGCGGCAGGTCAAGAAGCTTCCGAAGCACACGATGCTGCGCGGTTTCGGCGGCGGCCAGAACCTGGCGGCCATCATCCTCGGCGCGCTGAATTGAGCGAGGCGACATCATGAACATGGAACCTATCGTCAAACGGTTTTACACGTCCCTCGAAGAGGGCAAAATGATGGGGCGCAAGTGCAAGCGCTGCGGCGTCGTCGAGTTCCCGCCGGTCATCGCCTGCAATGGCTGCTCGTGCACCGACATGGAGTGGGTGGAGATCAGCGGCAAGGCCACGATGTTCGACTTCGTCCTGCCCGGCGTGATGTCGACGCGGCCCGATAACGAGTTCCTGCAGCCGTACTGCTATGGCTGCGTCGAGCTCGAAGAGGGCGCGAAGTTCAACGCCATCGTCTGCGGCGTCACCAAGAAGACCAAGAAAGACATCGTGCCCCGCCTGCCCGTGCCGATCAAAGCCCGCATCGTCCAGAAGGACGGGTACAAGACCGTCGTGTTCGACCTCGTGAAGGAATGACCCACATGGACAAGAAAGCCATCGAAGCCAAGGTCTTGCAGTGTTTTGCAATGACCTACAAGAAGGATGTCGCCGCCCTGAGCCGCGACACGCGGATCGTCGAAGAACTGTCGTCGAAGTCCCTGCTGATGGTCGCCCTGGTCTCCACGGTCGAGAACGAGCTCGACGTACTGATCCCGCTGCCTGAAGCCAGCAAGATGAAGACGATCGGCGACATGGTGGACGAGGTCTGCGCCCGGATCGAATAAGGCGCCGACCGTCACACTCACACAACCCGACTGCCCCCGCCCGCCGAACTGCGCGGCCGAGGCAGCCCGGAGGGGCAGATGAACATCCTGGACTTTGTGTATGCCCGGGCCAAGGCCGACCCGCAGCGCGTGGCGTTTCCCGAGGCCTCGAACGAAAAGATGATGCGGGCCGCCCACGAGGCGGGCAGCCAGGGCTACATCGTGCCCGTCCTGGTCGGTGACCCGGCGGCGCTGAAAGAGCTCTGCGCGCAGCGCGGGTTGGATGGCGACGTCTTCACCTACGTCGACATCCAGGACGCGGCCTACCGCGACTCGATCATCGCGCGGTACGTCGCCCTGCCGGGCGCGCTCCTCAGCGCCAAGTCACTGGGGCGGCGCATGCCGAACCCGCTCTACTTCGCGATGGCCATGGAGGCGGTCGGCGACGTCGCCTGCACGTTCGCGGGGATCGAGACCACGACCGAGGAAGTCATCCTGGCCGGCCAGACCCTGATCGGCCTGGCCGACAACATCAGCACGATCTCGAGCCTCGGCATCTTCAACATCCCGGGCTTCGCGGGCTCCGAGGGCACGCTCCTCGCGTTTGGCGATAGCGCCGTCTGCACGAACCCGGATGCCGAACAACTCGCCAGCATCGCGATCGCGGCCTGCGACACCCTGCAAGGCCTGCTCGGCTGGGAGCCGCGTTGCGCACTGCTGTCGTATTCGACCTGTGGCAGCGGCAACGGCCCGCTGGTCGACAAGGTGCTCGAGGCGCTGAAGATCGCCAATGAGCGCCGGCCAGACCTGGCGATCGACGGCGAGTTCCAGCTGGACGCTGCGATCAACCCCGCGGTGGCCGCCAAGAAAGTCAGGCGCGAGAGCCGCGTCGCGGGCCGCGCCAACATCGTCATTTGGCCGGACCTGAACGTCGGCAACATCGGCGTCAAGCTGGTCCAGCAGTTCGCGCGGGCCGACGCATATGGGCCGATGCTACAGGGCTTCAAAAAGATCGTGTGCGACTGCTCGCGCGGCGCGCCGGTCTCCGAGATCGTCGGCAACATCGCCATCTCGGCCGTTCGCGCCGGCCATCTCGAGGCGGCAGCGAAGGGATGAAGGCGTTTTCGTGCGCGGATCAGGCGGATGAAGGCCGATGACGCGGACCCTGTGTGATCCGTTTTCATCCGCGTGAGCCGCGTACAAACACATGACCGGAGTGTCGTGATGGCAGAGACGATTTTCGTGATCAACCCCGGCTCGACCTCGACCAAGGTCGGCCTGTTTCGCGGCGACGAGATCGTGTTCCAGGCGAACGTCGAGCACTCGGCCGCCGAGCTGAAGTCGTTCGGGTCGATCAGCGATCAGCTGCCGTACCGACGTGACACGATCCTGAACCAGCTCGCCGAGCGCGGCATCACGCTCGATGACGTCGATGCGTTCGTCGGGCGCGGCGGCGGGCTGCTGCCGGTCGAAGGCGGCGTGTACGCGATCGGCCCGACCCTGATCGATCACGCGCGGCGCGGCGCCAACGGCGTGCAGCACCCGGCCCAACTCGGCAGCCAGCTGGCTGACGAACTGGCGAAGCGGCACCACAAGCCGGCCTACGTGGTCAACCCGCCGGACACCGACGAGTTCTGCGACCTGGCCCGGATGACGGGCATCAAGGGCGTCTATCGCCGGTGCCACCTGCACGCGCTCAACCTGAAAGAGACCGCGCTCCGCCACGCAGCGACGATCGGGCGCCGCTACGAAGACTGCAACTTCATCGTCTGCCACATCGGCGGCGGCATCTCGATCTCGGCCCACGAGAAGGGCCGCATGATCGACGGCAACGACATCGTCGGCGGCGACGGGCCGCTGACTCCGACGCGCTGTGGGTCGATCCCGGTGGCGGAGCTGCTCGACTACCTGAAGGATCACGACGTCAAATCCGCTCGGGACCTGTGCACGAAGTCGGGCGGGTTCGTAAGCCTGCTCGGCACCGCCGACCTCAAGGAAGTCACGGCGGTCCGTATCCCGACCGGAGACGCGGCGGCCGCACGGGCCTGGGACGCCATGATCTACCAGATCGTCAAGCACATCGGCATGATGAGCACGGTGCTCAAGGGCCAGGTGGACGGCATCCTCCTCGGCGGAGGCCTCGTCCACAATGCCGATCTCGTGCAGAAGATCGAAGTTGCCTGCTCCTGGATCGCGCCCGTGTCGGCGTACCCGGGGGAGTTCGAACTGGAAGCCATGGCCGCCGGTGCCATCCGGGTGCTGGGCGGCGTCGAGACGGCGCGCGAGTATACGGGGGTGCCGCGCTGGAACGGCTTCCCGGATTAGGGAACACGCGAAGGAACAACGACTGGCGTCCGCCCGACGGGCGCAGCCTGTGGTCAGTCCATTCAGAATCATTGAAAGAGGCGCACCATGAAGAAAATCACAACCGATCTCGCCATCATCGCCGCGGGCCCGGCGGGCCTGGCCGCCGCCATCACCGGCGCGGAAAAAGGGCTGAACGTCACCGTGTTCGAGAAGTCGAGCGTGCCCGGTGGAACGTCCAACATGGGCATGGGCCCGTTCGCGGTCGAGAGCCGGATCCAGAAGGAGGCCATGATCGGCCTGACCAAGGAAGAAGCGTTCAAGCTGATGATGGATTACACCCATTGGCAGGTGGACGCTCGCATGGTGCGCGACTACTTCTGGAAGTCGGCCGACACGATCCAGTGGCTCGAGGCCATGGGCGTGCGCTTCGCCGGCGCGCTGAAGTACTACCCCGAGGGCCATGCCACCTGGCATGTGGTGCAACCCGCCGACGGGAGCCACCCGGGGCCGCGTTGCGCGTCGACGATGATGAAGCTGATGTACGAACGCGCGCTCGAGTTGGGCGTCACCTTCTACTTCGACACGCCGGCCGTGAAGCTCACGCGTGACGGGGAGGACATCGTCGGCCTTGTCGCAAAGGGCAAGGACGGCGAAGAGTATGAGGTGGAGGCCGCCGCGACCCTCATCGCCACGGGCGGCTTCGGCGACAACCCGGAGATGATCAAGGAGCACTGCAACTTCACCTTTGGCAAGGACATGTTCAACTTCCGCGTCCCCGGACTTGTGGGCGATGGCCTGCGCATGGCCTGGGAGGCCGGGGCCGGCAAGGGCAACATGGAGATGGAGATGATCATGTCCACCGGCCACGTGCACATGCTGGCCGGGTACGTCTACACCATCGCCATGCAGCAGCCGCGCAGCCTGATCGTCAACAAAGAAGGCAAGCGCGTCATGGACGAGTCCGTCCTGCAGAACACGGCCGTGACGGCCAACGTCTCGGTGCGCCAGTCGGACCGCTGCCTCTACGTGGTCAGCACCGACAGCCACTTCGACCTCTATCGCAAGCAGGGCGTCGATTGGGTGAACGGCGTGATCAAGGCCGACTACACCGCCGACGCCGAAACCTGGATGCAAAAGGCCATGACGCAGTTCCCGGGCGAGGCCGTGATCGCGGACACGCCTGAAGAAGCCGCGCGCCTGATGGGCATCGACGTCGAGACGTTCATGAAGACCGTGGCGGAGTACAACGAGAGTTGCGCCCTTCACTATGACGATCTCTTCTGCAAGGATCGCCGCTTCCTGACTCCACTCGAGGGCAAGAAGTTCTACATCCTTCGCCTCGTCCCGGGCGCTTACGGCACCCTCGGCGGCATCAAGGTGGACTCGCACTATCAGGTGCTGACGCCGGACACCAAGAAGCTCTATGGCCTCTTTGCCGCCGGCTCTGACGTGTGCGACCTGTATGCCGGGACGTACCTGTACTACCTGCCCGGCAACACAATGGGCTTCGCCCTGAACTCCGGCCGTCTGGCCGCGGAACAGGCCGCTGAGTTCATCAATTCGCTGGAGACCGTGGCGTAGGGCGTGGAGCGAGGAGCGAGGAGCGATCNNATCACGCTGCCGCGATCTGGCGCGGCAGCGTGATCGCTCTTCTTTCCACACCATATCGTTCTCAACGAGGTTGAAGAGCTCATGAACCGGGCGACCCTTACCGTAGACGGCCGGACGATCAGCGCGAACCCGGGGCAGAGCGTCCTGAACGCCGCGCTCGACGCCGGGATCTACATTCCACATCTGTGCAGCCATCCGGATCTGCCCCCACAGGCGAACTGCAAACTGTGCGTCGTGGAAGTCGCCGGCCAGGATGGCGTGGTCTGCTCCTGCGAACTGCCCGCCACCGACGGGCTGCAGGTGGTCACCCAATCGTCGGCGCTGCTGCAACGCCGCAAGGTGGCGCTCGAGCTCATGCTCGCCGGCCACCCCAAGGATTGCGTCAGCTGCAAACGCTACATGAACTGCGAGCTCCAGGCCATGATCCAGTACCTGGGCACGGTTCACTCGCGCATGCGCGTCACGACACGAAAGACCGACGATCTCAACGTCGACAACCCGATCGTCGTGCGCGAGATGGAGCGCTGCATCCAGTGCGGGCGCTGCGTGCGCGCCTGCGACGACCTGCGCGGCGTCGGCATCCTCGGCTTCAACCGCCGCGGCGACGAGGTCTACGTGGGCACAGCCGGCGATGTGCCGCTCGGCGAGGCCGGCTGCCGCTTCTGTTCGGCCTGCGTGGCCGTTTGCCCGACGGGAGCGCTCCAGGACCAGTTCGGGATCTTCCGGGACGATCTGCCCTGGGAGGAAGCCATCGTCCCGTGCAGCGCTGAGTGCCCGGCGCACGCCGACATCCCGGCCTACCTGCGCCTGATCCAGCAGGGTCGACACTCAGAAGCCATCGCCGTGATCCGCGAGAAGGTGCCCTTCCCGCACGTCCTCGGCTACGTGTGCAATCATCGCTGCGAGTCGGGCTGCAAGCGCACGGCGCTGAACAGCCCCGTGTCGATCCGCAATCTGAAGCGTTACGCCGCCGAGCGCGACACCGAGCATGTCTGGCGCGGCAAGGGCTTCCACAAGGAACGCAGCGGCAAACGCGTTGCGGTGGTCGGCGGCGGGCCTGCCGGGCTGACCGCGGCCTTTTATCTGAACAAACTCGGCCATGACGTTACGGTCTACGAGAAGCAGAACGTCGCCGGCGGATACATGGCTTTGGGCATCCCGGAGTTCCGGGCGCCGACGGCCGTCGTGCAGGCCGAGGTCGGCTACATCGTCGAGTCGGGTGTGCGTGTGCGCTACGGCCAGAACGTCGAGTCGGCCGCAGCGCTGAAGGCCGAGCATGAGGCCGTGCTGGTGGCTGTGGGCACGCCGGTCGGCAAGAAGCTCAGACTCCCTGGCGCGGATTTTCGCCAGGTGTACACGGCCGTCGACTTTCTGCGGGCGAGCCGCCTGGGCCAGACGCTCGACCTGGGCCAGACCTGTTGCGTCATCGGCGGCGGCAACGTCGCGTTCGACGTGGCCGGCACGCTCCTGCGCATGGGTGTGCGCGCCACGGTGGTCTGCCTCGAAAAGGGCGAGGCGATGCTGGCCGATCGCGAAGAGATCGAGTCGGCCTGCTCGGAAGGCGCCGTGCTGTTCGACGGGCACTCCAATGAAGGCATCGAGGGGACGCCCGAGCAGGTGACGGGCCTGCGCGTTCACGAGGTGAGCGAATTCCACTTCGATCGCGCCACGGGCGCGCTGGTCGAGACCGCCGTCCCGGACTCGACGCGCGTCATCGCCTGCGACTCGATCGTCTTTGCCGCGGGCCAGGCCACCGGCCTGACCGAGGGCTTCGGCCTCGAGCTCAACCGCTTCGGCTATCCCGTCGACCCACAGTCGGGCAAGAGCGGGCACCGGACGAGCCTCGACGGCGTCTTCTGCGCCGGCGACGTGATCACCGGGACCAGCTTCGTGATCAACGCGATCGAGTCGGGCCGGCAGGCGGCCAGCCTGATCGATCGCTACCTGGGCGGGGATGGCCAGATCGACGAGGTCCTGGTCGAGCGCGAGCGGCAGCCCAAGATCGGCAAGGTGGACGGCTTCCACCTTCAAGCGCGTCAGGAGCTGAGCCTGCGCCCTGCTGCTGAGCGGGTCTGCGACTTCCAGCCCATCAACGTGAACTTCAACGCGGATCAGTCGGTCTGTGAGGCCAGCCGCTGTCTGCAATGCGACCTGCGGAAGGACATCCGCAAATCACGCATCTGGTCCGAGTACGCGGTTAAATAGGGGCGCGCCATGTCGACCAAAATCGACCTTCAGAACCTGCCGGTCACCGAGGAGTTTGCGCCGCTCGCCGAGGGCGTGTGCCCGGTTGAGTGGGCGCTTGAGCGCGTCGCCGAGGCCCGGCTGATCAGCTGCGGCCGATCGGTCACCTGTCGTGACGGCCTGACGCAGGTGCAGGCGATCATCACCGACATCACGACAGGAGCGGGCCAGCCCGGCGACCTGGCGATGCTGCGCGACGTCGTCGGCTACATCGCCGCGATGGGCGACTGTCAGGCGTCGCTGACGGCCGCGCGCGGCGTCCTTTTCAGCCTCGACCGCTACGCAGCCGAGTGGGACGCGCACTGCAACCGGAAGCGTTGCGCGGCGCTTGTGTGTAAGGCCTACATCAGCGTGATCTGCCTGCCCGAACGTTGCCAGGGTGACACGGCCTGCCTCAAGGCCTGTCCGGCCGGCGCGATATCGGGCGGCCCGGGCCTGATCGCCGTCGTCGATGAGGCGCGCTGCACGCGCTGTGGCGACTGTCTGACGGTCTGCCCGCACGGCGCGATCGCCAGGTCTGGCCCGATGAAGCCCAAACTCCCGGATGCCCCGATCCCGGTGGGCAGCTTCGCGACGGCCGCGGCCGCCGGTGTGGTTCGACGTCGACGACGAGCCGAGTGAGTCACGGCACACCGCTGAACAAAAAGGGGCCGGTCATCGAGCCAGGTCACGGGGGATGAGAGCATGACAAACAAGGAACTGGTGCTGAAGTTCTATGAAGAAGTCTTCAACGGATGGGATACCAGCCATCTGGATCTCTATATGCGCGAAGACTACAAGCAGCACAACCCGCATGTGGAGGACGGAAGAGAAGGGTTTCGCCGATTCAGCGAGAAGTTCCTGGCTCTGAGACCGCACATGGACATCCATCACATCCTGGCGGATGGCGACCTGGTGTGCGTGTTCTTCAAGTGCACGTTGGGCACCAACGGAATGGTCAACAAGGTGTTCGACATGTACCGAATCGAAGATGGCAAGTTGGCGGAGCATTGGGACTGCGTGGAGCACGACCTCGGAGACATCACCCCCGTGCACGCCAACGGCCTGTTCTAGTACTCCCGTTGTCTGAAGTCCGACCCCATATTCATCGCACTGCACGACCACTTTCGGCGTTGCGTCAAGCCGGGTTGGGTTGATAATAGGATCTTCGCGACGTGGGAGTGAGGCTTGGCCCTGGCGACCAGACCGACGCCCGCATTGGCCCGTCCCTGTTGGCGGGCATCCATTATCTTCCTGGAGAGGCATGATGAACGAGTTGCGCATTGGTATCATCGGCACCGGAGCGATTTCCAACCTGCATGTCCAGGTCTGGCAGAAAATGCCCGGGGTCACGGTGGTTGCGGGTTGCGACATCGACAAGGACAAACTGGAGGCCTGGGGAGCAAAATACGGCATAACGCACCTGTACACAGACTATCGGCAGTTGTTGGCGCGCGATGACATCGATGCGGTGGACGTGTGCGTCCACAACAACCTGCACACCCCGATCGCCGTGGCGGTGATGAAGGCCGGCAAACACTGCTACTCGGAGAAGCCGATGGCCGGGAGCTATCGGGATGCCAAGACGCTCTACGAGGCGGCCGGCGCCTACGGCGTCAAGCTGGCCGTCCAGTGCAGCTCGCTCTTCAATAACCAGACCCGCATCGCCCGGCGGCTGATCGGCGACGGCAAGCTGGGCCAGGTGTATCACGTGCGCTCGGTGGGGCACAGACGCATCGGCCGCCCCGGCGTCGACTTCCCCCTGAGCACCGATTTCTTCTCGAAGGAGATCGGTGGGCACGGCCCGATGTTTGATATCGGCACCTACCATATTTCGCAGATGCTCTACCTGTTGGGGATGCCCAAACTGGAGAGCGTCTACGGCGTGGCCCATCACGGGTTCTACATGGACAAACGGCTGCTCAAGGGCAAACCCTACGAGGTCGAAGACCTTGGGGTGGGCCTTGCACGCTTTGAAAATGGGCTCTCCATGGACATGTACGAGGACTGGGCCCTCCACATGGACGAGATCGGCCACTCGCTCCTGGCGGGCAGCCTGGGCGGCCTCAAGTTGACCAATATCGATCTATATGGCGGCCGCATCCCGAACCCGGAGCTGTATCAGAAGCAGCACCCGGAGTTGGAGTTCTTCGGCATCGAAGATGGGCTGATGATCGACAAGAAGATCAACTGCGCGTTGAATGAACGGGCCGAGCAGGCTCTTGACCCCAACGTCATCTGGTTTGACAACAACCAGCATCACTGGGCCGCCTACCTGCGCGGTNNCCCGCCTCAACACGCCCTTGATCTGCCTCGAGACCATGCGGGTCATGGACGGCATCTTCCTGTCGCACAAGCTAGGTCGGTCTGTCACGGCAGACGAGATCGAAGCCCTGTCGGAGACGACGGCTGTGCGGCGGCAGGTGACGCCCTGGGGCGAATTCACCTACGACTTCTGAGCCGGCCCGGATCGCTTGACCAACGCATTACTGTTTTGCGCG
>DKKP01000150.1 GCA_002455335.1 Anaerolineales bacterium UBA6663
ACCCGTTTTCCGCCCAACTTCCTGCTGGCTGAGCAGTTCCCACAATTCAGCGAACGATTTTGAGTTGAGGTCAGTTGGCCGTGAGAATGCCCAGTACGCGTGCCCGGGCGATGGCCTGAGTGCGGCTGTTCACGCCCAGCTTGCCATAGATGCTGCGCGTGTGAGCCTTGACCGTGTTTAGCGCGAGGAACAGCCGATCTCCGATGTCCTGATTGCTCAAACCCTCAGCCAGGAGCCGGAGCACATCACGCTCGCGGTCACTCAGGGGCTCGAGCCCCGGGCCGTGAACCTCGTTGGCATCTGCCGGCAGGCGTCGCTTCAGCCCCGGAAACGCCTCAAGCAGACGTTGGGTGTAGGCTGAGGAAGACCCAGCGGCCAAGGCCTCGTAAAGCAAGCGGGCCATCGGCGGCCCCTCGTCGACGAACACACGCACGTAGCCCTCGGGCTCCGCCAGCGACAGGGCCAGGCTCAGCGGTTTGAGCGCGCCAGGAAGGTTGTTCTGGGCCTCATAGGCCAGCGCCTTCAACACGAGGATGTCGATCTGGCTTCCGACCCGGCCGGCCGACTCGGCGATCGCAAAGTGTCGATCGAGCACGTCCTGAGCGGCGTGGATCAGATCGGGATCCCGATCGCGTTGACCCTGGGCGATGAGCGCCCGGGCCAGAGTCAGATGCGCGAACTCGTTGAGATAGGTGGGCTCGTCCGCTGCCGAAAGGCCGAGCTCGTCGGCCCATTGGCGGGCTTCGATGACCTTCCCGCGCTTCACCTGCACCCTGGCCTTGAGGGCGGGGATCGGGCGCACGTTCGGAACGGGCGTGCGCACATGGTGGCGCGCGGCACTCTCAAGCAGGTCGAAGGCCTGTTCGAAATCACCCTGCGACTCGCTCAGCTTTGCCCGAGCGATGAACCAGCGATGGCGCCAGTCCGGCAGGTCGACCTGCTCTCCAAGGTTCCAGGCCATCTCCAGGTCGCGGGCTGCCGTCTCCAGCTCGCCGCGCTCGCGATGGATGTGGCTGAGCCCGATGTGAAGGGTTTCCGTGCCGATCGGCTGTGGCGGGTCCATGCTCTGCGCCAACCTCAGCCCACGCTGGAGGATCGCGTCAGCCTCAGACAGGCGACCCAGCGCAGTCTGCATCTCCGCCAACACGAACGCCCCGGTGATGAACGTCAGGTCGTCCCGAATGAGTGCCTTCGAAAACAGGTTGTAGGCCGCCTCGAGGTCGCCCTGAGTCCAGTGCGCCAGTCCGAGCAGCAGGGTCACCGTGGCGCGGCTCTCGACGTCGCTTTGCGGGAAAAGGTCCAGCGCCCGATAGACATGGCGCAGGGTGTCGGCGACGTCGCCGCGGGCCTGGGCCAGGTAAGCGCGCGTCATCGCCAGCTGGGCCAGCGTCGTTTGTTCGGAAGGGTTGGTCGGGCGCGACGTGCCTTGATCAGGATTGGGTCTGAGGACGCCTATAGCGTCCTGGAGTCGGGCCTCCGCGGCTTCCAGCTGCCCGCCGTTCAGATGGGCCTGGGCACAGGCGACGCACAACCTGGGCCGTTCGCGCAGGATCGCCAGCGGCAGGGGCTGGATCCACTCGAGCCATTGCAGCGATCGATATCCGGTGTTCCAGTCAGGCCAGGCTGCCTCGGCCAGATCGGCGACTCGGCCAAAGTCGCGCGCGGCAAGGGCATGCCGGATCGCATCGGCCGCCATCGATTGGCGCTCGAACCAGAGGCTGGCGCGTGCATGCAGGTCGGGCACGACGGCGGGTTGGCCGACGCGCAGCCTCTGCCGAAGCAGATCGGCGAACAGGTGATGGTAGCGGAACCAGGTGCGCTCCTGATCGAGCGGGATCAAGAAGAGATTCGCGCGGTCGAGTGCGTCCAGGGTGTCCTGGCTTCCGGTTTGCCCGGTGACCTCATCGCAGAGCGGGGCGCTCAAGCGATCCAGGATGGAGGTGTGGAGCAGAAAATCTTGCAGGCCTGGCGCCTGCCGGCTCAAGACTTCGTCGACCAGGTAGTCCAGCACCAATCGATTGCTGCCGGAGAACGATCGAACGTGCTGCGGCAGGTCGGTCTGACCTTTCAACGAGAGGGCGGCCAGCTGCAGGCCGACGACCCAGCCCTCGGTTCGCGCTTCGAGGGCCGCGACGTCGTCCGCTCCCAGGTCCAAACCCATCACCTCGTTGAGGAACTCGGCGCTCTCGGTCAGCGAGAACCTCAGGTCGGCCGCGCGCACTTCGATCAGTTGCCCGCGCGAGCGCAAACGAGAGACGGGTAGCAGCGGATCCTCCCGGGTCGTGACGACCAGGTGCAGGTTCGGCGGCAGGTGATCCAGGAGGAAGGCGACGGCGTCGTTCACCGTCGGCGCGTCGATGACGTGATAGTCGTCGAGGACGAGATAGACGTTCGCCGGCGCCGCCGCGATCTGATTGATGACCGGCGTGAGCACGGTTTCGGGCGCCGGCGGTTCAGGATCGTCCAGCCGGGCCATGGCCTGTTCGCCGGCGCTGCCCAACCCAACGGGCCGGCTCAACCCGGCGAGGACGTAGGTCAGAAAGCGTCGGAGGTCGTTGTCCTGGTCGTCAAGGGAGAGCCAGGCGACCTGCGCACCGGCCTCACTCGACACCAGCTTCATCCATTCCGCGACCAGCGTGGTTTTTCCGAAGCCCGCCGGAGCCGAGACGAGGGTCAGCTGGCTGGTGCAGCCACCGTTCAACAGGTCGAGGAGGCGAGGTCTGAGGACGAGTTCTGGTCGGGACGGCGGGACGAAGAGCTTCGTGACCAGAAGTGGCGTGGTCATCGGTTCATACTATAGCTCAGGTGACCCGAAGGAGCGCCAGGGTGCGACGGCTGTTGTGCACGAGTAAATTGGCTGACGGCTCAAGGCCTGGGCCGGATCGGGTACGCGGATCACGGCGGATACGCTGCGGATGGTGGCGGATCGCGCGGAATCAGCAGGGATTCGCTCCGTGACATCCGTGATGATCCGCGTCATCCGTGTACAAGTCCGGGCGCCGGCAGACCAACGGACGACTCGTGTGTGCACACGACGGTTGAAGCCGCCGCACCGTACGGATCACCCAATTTCCGAAACGGAAATTACCCCGTTTTAGGCTGTACCTGATCGGCACATTTCCTATAATGAAAGGACACAACCGGAAACCGATATGGCTGACGCTTACCTGCCCGACGAAACGGACCTTGAGATCATCGACCTCCTCGTCGAAAACGGTCGCCTGTCGGCCGCCGAGATCGCCAGCCGCATCGGTGACGTCTCCGAGCGGACCATCCGCAATCGCCTCAACGCCCTGATCGAGCACAAACTCGTCCATATCGGCGCGCTGCCCGACCCGAACGCGCTTGGCCTGAAGGTCTTCGCCGAGGTGTTGCTCGTGGTCGAGCCCGGAATGATCGTGCCCGTCGCCGAACGCCTCGTGCCCTTCGAGAACATCAACTACATGTCGTGCACGCTCGGACACTACCAGCTCATGCTCGAGTTTGGGGCCGAGGATGTGCCGGCGCTGTACGCCTTCGTCGACACGATCCGGGCCATCCCGGGCGTGCGCGAGACCGAGGTGATCGTCATCCCCATGATCCTGAAGACGTTCGGATACACCACGCAGGCGTTCGAGAAGCTGCGCGCGGAGCAGGGCCGTGACAAAACCAGCTAGCTACCGCATCGGCATCGACGTCGGCGGCACCAACACAGACGCCGTCGTGATGGACGGCCGCGCCGTGATCGGCTACGCCAAGCGGGCCACCACGGGCGACGTCACCGGCGGCGTGGTCGATGCGCTCTCCGGCGCGCTGAGCGAGACCGGCATCGACCCGACGACCGTCGCGGCCGTCATGATCGGCACCACGCATTTCGTCAACGCCGTGGTGCAGCGCCGCCATCTCAGCCGCGTCGGCGTGCTGCGGCTGTGCGGCCCGGCCACGCACTCGCTCCCGCCGATGGTCGACTGGCCGCCGGACCTGCGCGACGTGGTCTCGGGCTACGTGGCGCTGCTCCCGGGCGGCGTCGAGTACGACGGCCAGCCGCTGGTCGAGCTCGACGAGGCCGCGGTCCGCGCCGCCTGCGTCGAGATCAGGGCCCTGGGCCTGACCAGCGTCGCGATCAGCAGCGTGTTCTCGCCGGTCACGGCCGCTCACGAAGAGCGCGCTGCCGAGATCGTTGCCGAGGAGTTGCCGGGCGTCGCGATCAGCGTGTCGCACAAGGTCGGTCGGCTCGGCCTGCTCGAGCGCGAGAACGCCACGATCATGAACGCCTGTCTGCGCGAGCTCGGCGCACGCACGCTGGCGGCTTTCCGCCAGGCGATGACCGACCTGGGGCTCAAGTGCTCGCTCTACCTCGCGCAGAACGACGGCACGCTGATGACCGCCGACTTCGCCGAGCAGTTCCCGGTCTTCACCTTCGCGTCGGGCCCGACCAACTCGATGCGAGGCGCGGCCTTCCTCTCGGGCCTGCAAGAGGCCGTCGTCATAGATATCGGCGGGACGACGACCGACATCGGCGCGCTGACCCACGGCTTCCCGCGCGAGGCCTCGGTCGAGGTCGAGGTGGGCGGCGTGCGCACGAACTTCCGCATGCCCGACGTGCTCTCGTTCGGCCTCGGCGGCGGCAGCCTCGTCCTTGGCGACTGCCCCGACGTGCGCGTCGGGCCGCTCTCGGTCGGATACGAGATCCGCACCAAGGCCCATATCTTCGGCGGCGACACGCTGACGGCCAGCGACCTGGCCGTGGCCGGCGGCCGCGCCGACCTCGGCGACGCGGGCCGCGTCAGGGCGCTCGACCCTGAACTTGTGCAGGCTGGCCTGGCGTTCATGCAGCGCCGCGTCGAGGAGCCGGTCGATCGCATGAAGCTCAGCCGCGACGACGTGCCGGTCGTGCTCGTCGGCGGCGGCAGCATCCTCGTGGATGACACGAACCTCAAGGGCGCCTCGACCGTCGTGCGCCCGCCGCACTACCAGGTGGCCAACGCCGTCGGCGCCGCGATCGCCCAGATCTCGGGCGAGGTCGATCGCGTGGTCGCGCTCGAGGGCCAGACGCGCGAACAGGCGCTGACGCTCGTCAAGCGCGAGGCCGTCGAGCGCGCTGTGGCGGCCGGGGCGGATCCCGAGAGCGTCAAGATCGTGGACGTCGAAGACATCCCGCTGATTTATCTACCGAGCAACGCCATCCGCATGCGCGTGAAAGCCGTGGGGGATCTGAATGTCCGCTAACGTCGACCCTGAGACCGGGGTCTGGACCCTGAACGAGCAGGATGTCGAATACGTGGCGCTCGGCGCCGCGATCCTGGGCACGGGCGGGGGCGGCAACGCCTACCTGGGCAAGCTGCGCGCCTGGCAACAACTGCGCGCCGGCCGCCGGATCCGCGTGATCTCGCCGGCGTCGCTCAAGGACGACGACGTCGTCATCGTGGTCGGCGGCATCGGCGCGCCGACGGTCGGCAACGAAAAGATGGAAGCCGGCGATGAAGGCTACCGCGCGGTGCGCGCGGTCGAGCAGGCCATCGGGCGCAAGGCGACGGCGCTGGGCACCGACGAGATCGGCGGCTCGAACGCGATCGAGCCCATGATCGCGGCGGCGCTGGCCGATCTGCCGATGGTCGACGCCGACGGCATGGGCCGCGCCTTCCCCGAGCTGCAAATGAACACGTTCTTCATCTATGGCGTCAAGCCGGCGCCCGGCGCGCTGTGCGACGAGAAGGGCAACGTCATCGTCTTCAACGAGGTCGCCTCGGCCACGTGGCTCGAAAAGCTGGCGCGCGCCGGCACAGTGGCCATGGGCTGCACGGCAGCGTTCGCGTTGCCGCCGATCACGGGCAAGCAAATCAAGGACTACGGTGTCAAGCACACGGTCAGTCAGGCCTGGCGGCTGGGAAAGGCCGTCTTCACGGCGCGGGCCGAGAAGCGCGACCCGGTGTCCGAGATCCTGACGCACGAGCACGGCACGCTGCTCTTCCGCGGCAAGGTCGTCGACCTGAAGCGCTGGACGACGGGCGGTTTCGCGCGGGGCCTGGTCGAGGTCGAGGGCTTCGGCGATTTCGGCGCGCAGACGCTGAAGATCGAGTTCCAGAACGAGAACCTGATCGCGCGCAACGGCGACGCCGTGGTGGCGACGGTGCCGGACCTGATCTGCATCGTCGACTCGGAGACCGGACGCCCGATCTCGACCGAGGAGACGCGTTACGGCCTGCGCATCGCCGTGCTTGGCCTGCCGGCGACGCCGCTCTTCCGCACGCCCGAGGCGCTGGCGGTCGTCGGCCCGCGCGCCTTCGGCTACGACGTGGATTACCAGCCGCTTGGGGAGTACGTCGACCCTGAGCCTGTGGTGGCGAAGAGCGGCCGAGGTTGATGGGTGTGGGCGGGCCGAGGT